>NZ_JCBANT010000026.1:0-12871 GCF_059816125.1 Arthrobacter sp. 001422645
ATCCCGCCGGTCACACCACAACCCTCCCGCAGCACCTGCGCGGGCGCTGCGCCACAGCTGAGGGAGCGTCACCTACACTGCTGCCGGAGCTGCGGGAGCGTACAGGCCCGCCCAGCGCAGCCACGCCGCCCGCAACGCCGCGGCCTGCGAGAGCCCGCAGCCGCCCAGCGCAGCCGCCCCGGTAGCCAGACGGGCGCGGGACATTCACCGCCAATCGTGCCGGACCTGAGGGAGCGTCAGCGCAGAGCCCGCCACAGTTGAGGGAGCGTCCGCTGACGGCGAAATATGGGTCCGAAAGGCGCCGATTCCCGGGTTTTTCCTCGAAAAAGGCCGAAAACACGCGGAATTTGCCACCTCGGCGGCGGCAAGCTGGTAAGTTTTCGGACAGTGGCTTGTGCGCATGCCGTGTGCAGGCTCCAGAAATCATGACCGTCCAGGAGGACATAAATGGCTAAGAACCGTAGTGAACTTGTTGCAGAGGTAGCAGGCAAGGCCGGCACCAGCCAGGCAGCCGTCAACTCCGTGCTGGATGCACTGTTCGAGGTCTTCGAGACCTCTGTCGCCGCGGGCGAAAAGATCACCATCCCGGGCTGGCTCGCAGTTGAGCGCACTGACCGTGCAGCTCGCACCGGCCGCAACCCGCAGACCGGCGAAACCATCCAGATCGCCGCGGGCCACAGCGTCAAGCTGACCGCAGGCTCCAAGCTGAAGGCTGCTGTCTCCAAGAAGAAGTAGTTCTTCTCTGAATGCTTGAAAGGAGCGGCGACCCTCAGGGTCGCCGCTCCTTTTTCGTTGCGTGCCGCCCCCAGTGGTGTCGCGCAGGTTTCGGCGTGGCTCCCGATTCGGCGGGCAGGCGGGGCGTAGCGGACAATGGAACTGTGCCTTCCGCAGCAAATCCCCGTGCCACAGCAGCCGCTCCGACCCCGACCGGGGGAGCGCGGGGTCCTGCTGCGTTTTCCGTCGGGGTCTCCCGGCCCTGGCTGTTCGCTGGCCTGGCTGCCCTGTTCGTAGGACTTGTGGCCGCCCTGCTGTTCTCCGGCGCCGCGGCCGCCCGCGAGGTCTCAGACCCGGGCGCGCTGGTCCGCTGGGGTCTTCCTGCCAGCAAGGCCGTCCACAACATCGCACTGGCCACCGTCATCGGCGGTCTGCTCTTCGCCGTCGCAATCCTGCCCCGCTCGATGGCCGGCTCGCGCTCCAAGGCCAAGGACGCCCCGGAACATCCGGCCTTCACCCGCACTCTGGTTGTGGCCGGCATCGCCGGGGTCGTCTGGACGCTGTCAGCGGTTGCCGTCCTGGTGCTGAGCTACTCCGACATCGCCGGGCAGGGGATCTCGGGGGACCCTGAATTCACCCGGTCCCTCGTCTACTTCATGACCGACATCGAGACCGGCCGCGCGTGGCTGGCGGTCGTGGTCATTGCCGCCGTCGTCACCACGGCGCTCTTCGGCGTCCCGTCCCTGGGAGGCCTGGCAGCGACCTTGGTGCTCGCCCTCATCGGGCTTGTGCCCACCGCGCTGATCGGCCACTCCGCCAGCTCGGCCGACCACGAAGGCGCCATCAACTCGCTTGGCCTCCACTTGGTCGGTGTGTCGGCCTGGGTCGGCGGCATCATCATGCTGGCACTGCTTTCCGGCGTCCTGGGAGCCGCTGCGTCCGGCTCGCAGTCCGCCGGACGCCCGGATATCACCGAGCCGACGCTCCGGCGGTTCTCCGCGCTGGCGGGCTTCGCCTTCATCCTTGTCTTCGCCTCCGGCGTGATCAATTCCAGCATCCGCCTGACGTCCTGGAACGACCTCCTCGGCTCGGCCTACGGGCAGCTGATCCTGGCCAAGGCAGCGGCGACCTTCGTCCTCGGCGGCATCGGCCTGATGCACCGGCGCTGGGTCATCCCGCAGCTGGGCAGCCGGAACGGCGGCCTGTCCGCGCGCCGCGTCCTCTGGCAGCTCGTCGTCGTCGAAATGCTGGTGATGGGAGCGACGTCGGGTGTCGCCGTCGCTCTCGGCCGCTCCGCGCCGCCTCAGGGTGAGTCCCTGGCGCCGGACGCCTCCCCGGCCTTCATCATCTCCGGTTACGAGCTGCCGCCGGAACTGACCCCGGAGCGCTGGCTGACCGAGTGGCGCCCCGACTGGCTCTGGGTCGCCGTCGCGGTCTTTGGCCTGGTGGCCTACATTCTCGGCCTGGTGAAGGTGCTCCGGCGCGGGGACTCCTGGTCCTGGTTCCGGACCGTCAACTGGGTCATCGGACTCGGAGTGTTGACCTATGTGACCTCCGGTCCGCCTGCGGTCTACGGCCGGGTCCTGTTCTCGGCGCACATGGTGGACCACATGGCACTGACCATGGTGGCCCCCATCTTCCTTGTCCTGGGCGCTCCAGTTACGCTCGCCCTGCGCGCGTTGACGCCACGACGGGACAGCTCCCGCGGCCCCCGGGAATGGCTGCTGATCTTCATCCACTCGAAGTTCTCCCAACTGGTGACGCATCCGCTGTTCGCCGCCGCCAACTTCGCCGGCTCGATCGTGTTGTTCTACTACTCGGACGCCTTCGGGTACGCGATGCGGGATCACGTGGGCCACGAGCTCATGAACCTGCACTTCGCCCTGACCGGATACATCTTCGTGCTGACAATGATCGGCACCGACCCCCTGCCCCGGCGCGCACCGTACCCCATGCGGCTGCTGCTCCTGCTGGCCACGATGGGCTTCCACGCCTTCTTCGGCGTCGCGATCATGGGCGGCACCGGCCTGCTGGCCGCGGACTACTTCGGCAACCTCGGCCGGACCTGGGGACCTTCAGCCCTGCTGGACCAGCAAATGGGCGGCGCGGTGGCCTGGGGCATCGGCGAAGTGCCCACGCTGCTGGTCGCGATCGGCGTCGCCGTCCAGTGGTCCCGTGCCGACGCGCGCGAGTCCAAACGCACCGACCGGGCGGCGGACAGGAATAACGACGCCGATCTCACTGCTTACAACGATATGTTTGCCAAGCTGGCCGAACGCGATGCCCGGCTGGCCGAACGCAATTCCAAGCTGGAAGGACGCTCATGACCGAAACCGTACGCACCCACCTCCGGGTCCGGGCCTCCGAGCTGGTGGGCCGTAACTGGCTGAACACCGGCGGCAAGTCCCTGGACCTGGAGTCCCTGCGCGGCAAGATCGTGCTGCTGGACTTCTGGACCTTCTGCTGCATCAACTGCCTGCACGTGTTGGACGAACTCCGTCCGCTTGAACAGCAGTACTCCGACGTCCTCGTGACGGTGGGCGTGCACTCACCCAAGTTCGAACACGAGGCCGATCCGGTGGCGCTGGCCGCCGCCGTCGAGCGTTACGAGATCCGGCACCCGGTCCTGGACGATCCCGAACTGGACACCTGGAAGGCCTACACGGCACGTGCGTGGCCCACGCTGGTGGTCATCGACCCCGAGGGGTACATCGTGGCCCACCTCTCCGGTGAGGGCCACGCCGACGGCCTCTCTGTGCTCATCCCGGAGCTGATCGCCGAACACGAGGCGAAGGGCACGCTGCACCGCGGCGACGGGCCCTATGTGGCGCCGGAGCCGACGTCGGGCACCCTGCGGTTCCCCGGCAAGGCCCTGTTCCTGCCCGCCGGCCGGGGCGCCGGCGCCCCAGGAGCTGATACTGCCGCCGGTTCCTGGCTGGTCACCGACACCGGGCACCACCGCCTCGTGGAGCTCTCCACCGACTTCCAGACCGTCCTGGCCACCTACGGCTCCGGCGACAAGGGCCATGCTGACGGCACTGCCGCCGCGGCCCGCTTCAACGAACCCCAGGGCCTGGTGCTGCTCCCGGAGAACGTCGCTGCCGAAGCCGGCTACGACGTGGTGATTGCCGACTCCGTGAACCACCGCCTGCGCGGACTGTCCCTGACGGACGGAACCGTCAGCACGCTGGCGGGCAATGGCGTGCAGCGGCTGCTCGAGACAGGACCGGCCCGGGTGGACGAGGAAGGCGCCGCGTACGGGTCCCGGCTGGAGGCCGATCCGCTACGGGTTTCGCTCAGCTCGCCCTGGGACGTCGTCTGGTCCACCAAACTGAACGCGGTGGTGGTTGCCATGGCCGGCGTGCACCAGATCTTCAGTTTCGACCCGCGCTCCGGCGCCGTATCGATCATCGCCGGCAACGGCCTGGAGGGCCTGCTCGACGGCCCGGCGGCGGAAGCCTGGTTCGCCCAGTCCTCCGGTCTCGCCGAGGACGCCGACGGCAACATCTGGGTGGCTGATTCCGAGACCTCGGCCCTGCGCAAACTCGTGATCAACGACGGCGGCGCGGTCACCGTTGAGTCCGCCATCGGCAAGGGCCTGTTCGACTTTGGCTTCCGCGACGGCAAGGCCTCCGAGGCCAGGCTGCAGCACCCGCTGGGCGTGACTGTACTCCCGGACGGCTCGGTGGCGATCGCCGACACGTACAACGGGGCCGTCCGCCGCTACGACCCGGCAACGGGTACGGTCTCCACGCTGGCGCGCGGCCTGTCCGAGCCCTCGGACGTGATTGTGGACCACACCCAGGTGGCCGGCGCGGAGCCGCTCCTGGTGGTGGTCGAGGCGAACAAGCACCAGCTGGTTTATGTGCAGATCCCCAAAGAAGCGCAACAGGTGGACGAGGGCGCCGTCCAGACCCACCGGCCCAAGAGCCCGGTGGCCCCCGGACTGCTGGAGCTGAACGTCCGCTTCACCGCGCCGACCGGCCAGAAACTGGACGACCGCTGGGGCGACCCGACCCAGCTGAAGATCTCCTCCACACCGCCGGAGCTGCTCGTGTCCGGCGGCGGAACCTCCGTGGGCCTGCTCCGCACCCTGGAGCTGTCCTCCGACGTTCCCGAAGGCGTTCTGCACATCACCGCCCGCGCGGCTGCCTGCGACGGTCCGGAGGATGCGGACGGCGAGATCCCGGATCACGCCGCCTGCCACCTGTACCAGCAGGACTGGGGCATCCCGGTGCTGCTGCAGCCCGACGGCGATACCGAGCTGGTGCTGGACCTGCGCGGAATGGACTGACGCCGGCCGGACTGGCACAGTTTGGCTGCTGTTCGTGACCACGGCGTCACGGATGGCAGCCTTCTGGCTTTAATTGGGCCCGGATTCCCGGGGTCTCGACGAGCCGGCAGTGCCACGTGCAAAACCGCGCTGGTACCGCAGCGGCCGGGCTAGTAGCTCAGGAGCGGCGTGACCTTGACGTTTTCGGCGTCGATGTCCAGGCGGGTCGTGAAGCTGAAGTCATGGACCGCGTTGAGCTCCGTCACGGCCCCGGTGAACAGGTCCACCTGCTGGGCCTTGATCTGTGCCTTGCCGTTCAGGGGCGCCACCACCCAGCGTCCGCCAAAGGGTTCGATGCTGACGGTGGGATACTCCTGGATGCTCCAGTCGATGGTGCCGTCGACGACGCGGTTGTTGGTGGCATGGTAAAACGGGCAGTCAGGCTGGAGCTTCTGCTGCTTGTCGGCGGTATCGGCGCACGTGTCCAGGAACTCCTTGACCTTGCTGCCCACAGCATCCTTGAGCCCGTCGGTCGCTTCGGTCATCAGGCTCAGTGGGGCAGCGGGGACGTCGCGGCCGCTCAGCGTGGCTTTGGTGGGCGGGGCGGAGAAGTACTCGCCGGCAAGAGAGGCCTCGTACTCGCCGGGGTAGAAAACGGCGAAGGAGTTGCGGCCGTTGGGCATGTTCACCGGCACCCCGTTGAGTGTGGCCTCATTGGCGTTGACCACCGTGACGTCCACGACTGGAAGGGCCGCGGGAACAAACGACCATTTGTGGAAGAACAGCCATTCGGTGCCGGACTTTTCCAGCAGGAACTCGGTCCGCTGTTCGCTGCCGTCAATGGTGTAGTCAACCGGAACCATGACCTGGTTCCCGCCGCGGTCCTCGGCGTCGCCATACCGCACGTCGCTGATCCCGGCGGCGGCGGTCTGCAGTGCCGTTCCGTCCAGCATGGCGGCGTTGCTTTGGGGCACGGAGGCACGTAACAGGCCCAGGGCTTTCTCGCCCTCGCCCTTCTGCAAAGCGTCGAAATACTCGCGCACAGGCTGCTGGGGGCCTGCGACCGAGTTGTTCACGATATTGATCGCTACAACTCCCGCGGCCACGACAAGCATCAGGCCCAGCAGCCAACCGGCTGCGGTCCTGACCAAGGCCTGACTCATTTGCACATACCTTACGTTACCTGCACCCCACAGGAAACTTATTGTCACAGGCGCCCCATGTGGCAAGGACCGCACCTATCGCCCACAGTGGGAGCTCCAGCACCACCGCTTTGAAACGGCCGGGCCGGCTCCTCCCCGTTCCTAGCGGCGGCGCTTGGGGGCCGTGCCGAAGACGCCGCGGAGCAATTCGCGGCCGAGCTGGGTCCCCAGCGAGCGGGCCATGCTCTTGAGCCCGCCGCCGAGGGCGCCACCCAGGGCCCCGGTCAGGTCTCCGGCATTGCCTTCGTTTGCAGGTTGCCTCGGGGACCGGCGGGGTGCCTCGCGTTCCGGCTCCCGGCGGGTTTCTTGAGATGCGGGGGCCGGCGCGGGCCGACTGCTGGGACGGCCCAGGATATCCTCCTCGATCCGCCGCGCCTCGGCTTCGACGTCGGACACGTCGGGGGTGCCGCCGCCGGGCACCGGGGCAGGAGCCTCCGCGCCGGTGCCCGACGGTGCCTTCCCGGCAATCTTTTCGTAGGCTGACACGTTGTCGACGGCGGTGCCGTACTTGGGCAGCAGCGCAGAGCCGGCCACGGTGCTTGCGATCAGGGCGTCGGCGCTGGGCCCCATGAGGGATTCTGGCGCGCGCAGGCGGGTGAGTGCCACCGGCGTCGGGGCGCCCTTCTCGTTCATGACGGTGATGACCGCCTCGCCGATCCCGGCGGAGGTCAGGGTCTCCTCCAGGTCGTAGTCGCTCATCGGGAAGGTGGAGACGGTGGCTTTGAGCGCCTTGGCATCCTCCGGCGTGTAGGCCCGGAGCGCGTGCTGGACACGGTTGGCGAGCTGGCCAAGGACTTCGGCGGGAACGTCTTTGGGGGTCTGGGTGACGAAGAAGATGCCGACGCCCTTGGACCGGATCAGCCGCACGGTGGTGGTGATGGCGTCCAGGAAAGCCTTCGAAGCGCCGTTGAACAGCAGGTGGGCCTCGTCCAGGAAGAAGACCAGTTTCGGCTTGTCCAGGTCTCCGGCCTCGGGCAGTTCGTCGAAGAGGTCCGCCAGCAGCCACATTAGGAACGTGGAGAACAACATCGGCTTGGTCTGCAAGGTGGGCAGCTCCAGGCACGTGATGACGCCGCGGCCGTCCGGGGCCGTGCGCATCAATTCGGCGGTGTCGAACTCGGGCTCGCCGAAGAACTTCTCCATGCCCTGGGCTTCGAGGGTGATGAGTTCACGAAGGATGACACCGGCGGTCGACTTCGACAGTCCGCCCAGTTCCTCCAGTTCGTCTTTGCCTTCCGCGGACGTGAGGAACTGGATGACGGCGCGCAGGTCCTTCAGGTCAATGAGTTCGAGGTCGTTCTTGTCCGCGAAATGGAAGACCAGCTGCAGGCTCGATTCCTGGGTGTCGTTGAGTTCCATGATGCGGGACAGCAGGATGGGGCCAAAGGAGGTGATGGTGGCACGGACGGGGATGCCGCTACCGTCGCCGCCGAGGGCCAGGAACTCCACCGGGAACGTCTTGCCGGACCAGGCCTGGCCGATCCCTTCCGTGCGTGCCAGCAGCTTCGCATTGCCGGTGGCGGCCGTGGCCAGCCCGGACAAGTCTCCCTTGATATCCGCCAGGAACACCGGGACCCCGGCGGCGGAGAGCTGTTCGGCCATCATGTGCAAGGTGACGGTCTTGCCCGTGCCGGTTGCCCCGGCCACCAGCCCGTGGCGGTTCATCATGGACAGGGGCAGCCGGACGGGGGCATCCTTGTGGACTTCGCCGTCGATGATCGCGGCGCCCAGTTCAATCGTGGGGCCCTCGAGGGTGTACCCCTTCTGGATGGTGGCGACTTTATCAGCAGTGGATTTGATGGCCATGCGGACAGCATAGCCGGGTCCGGCAACCCCGGACCCGGCGCTCCGGATGTTACTTAGGCGGTGCTATTCGGCGAGGGCTTTGAGGACTTCCTGCGCAACATCCTCGCTGGACTGCGGGTTCTGGCCGCTGATCAGATTGCCGTCACGCACCACATGGGACGTCCAGGCGGCGGCGTTCTCGACGACGGCGCCCTTGTCCTTCAGGACGTCCTCCACGAACCACGGCGTGTTGGGGCCGGTGCCGCCGTTGATTTCCTCCTCGTTGGTGAAAACGGTGAGGCGGCGTCCCGCGAAGGCGAACGTCCCGGCGTCGTCCGTGGCGCTCAGCAGACCGGCCGGTCCGTGGCAGAACGGGGCGATGATCTTCCCGGCCGCATCCGCCGCGACCAGGAGCTTGCCCAGGTCCGCGTCCTGGTAGAGATCGGTCATGGGGCCGTGGCCGCCGGGCAGGACAATCGCGTCATAGCCGGCGAGGTCGACGTCGGCCAGCGCCAGCGGCGCGGACAATTCGGCGTCGATCTCGGCGAGGTACCGGCGGAAACTGTCGGCGCGGTCCTGGCCGCCAGCGGACTCGGCGGCCAGGCTCACCTCGTCGACGGTGGGCTTCGAGCCGCCGGGCGTGGCGATGTGGACGGTGTGTCCGGCGTTGCGGAGGGTCCGGTGCGAAACCACCACTTCCTCGGCCCAGTAGCCGGTGGGGTGTTCGGTGCCGTCGCGCATGGTGAGGGAATCTGCAGCGGATACGACCATCAGGATGTTAGCCATGTCGGGCTCCTGTTCTGCCGGCCGCGCGGCCGGCGGTGAAAAGTTGAAGGGGTTCTAGCGTGCGGCTTCGAGTTCGGCGTACGGTTCCCGAACCTGTGAGTTGCAATGACTCATAGGGGCGGCAACTCCGTCAGCCTGCTGAGTATTCCATCCGGCGACGCGCACGGCCGGTTCCCGGGGCCGTCCGGACCCGGAAGTAAGCTGGGGCATGGCTACCCGGGTACTGACGAAGCTTGTTTCCGCCGCCATCACTCTTGGCCTTGTCCTGCTGGGCGGAGGGCCGGCGTCCGCGGCCCCGCCCCGGGCTGCCGAGCCGGTAGGTATTGACGTGTCCTGGCCCCAGTGCGGGAAAACCCTCCCCAACCGGCCGGCCTTCGCCATCGTCGGCGTCAACAACGGCCTCGCGAACACCACCAACCCGTGCCTGGCGGCCCAACTGGGCTGGGCGGAAACCTCCCCTTACCCGCCGCTCACCGCCCAGCCGAGGGTGGCGCTCTACGTCAATACAGCCAACCCGGGCCCGCAGGGTTCGTGGTGGCCCACATCGAACCACTACGGCGGCGTTGACGTGGCCAACCCGTATGGTGCCTGCGGCAGCGGCGCGGACGATTTCCGGGCCTGCTCTTATATGTATGGCTATGCAAAGGCCTATGACGATGCCACGATCCGCGGGGTCGACAATCCGCAGAGCTACCTGTGGTGGCTGGACGTGGAAACCGAAAACAGCTGGCAGCCGGGCAAGGCGGCCAACGTGGCCGACCTGGAAGGAATGGCCGCCTACTTCGCGAGTATCAACGCTAGAGTCGGC
The DNA here is from genome assembly GCF_059816125.1 of Arthrobacter sp. 001422645. NCBI lineage: Bacteria > Bacillati > Actinomycetota > Actinomycetes > Micrococcales > Micrococcaceae > Arthrobacter > Arthrobacter sp. 001422645. The sequence continues at coordinate 9,569 of NZ_JCBANT010000026.1, forward strand.
CTCTATTCCACCGGCTACCAGTGGGGCCAGATCGCTGGTGCGGTCCCGCCCGACAGCCCCCTCGCCGGACTGCCGAGCTGGCTCGCCGGCGCGAGGTCCCTGGCCGGCGCCAAATCCAACTGCTCCCTGCCGCCTCTCACCCCGGGAGGCCGCGTCGCTCTGGCGCAGTACGTTTCCGGCGGCCTGGACTACAACTATTCGTGCCCCTGACTTCCGGAGGCACATGGGGAGCGCCACAGCCGGGGCAGAAATAACCCGGGGGCCGGCGTCGTTGTCCACAGTGTGCGCGCGCCGGGCCCCGGTGCCGCGCCTGTGACTTCCCGCAACGAAAGGCCGGCTTTTCCGTGACTGTTCCGCTTTCCATCCTTGACCTGGCAACCATCGGCAAGGGCCAGACGGCGGCAGAGAGCCTGGCCGGCAGCGTGGCCATGGCGCAGCTCGCCGAGGAGCTGGGATACCGGCGCGTCTGGTACGCCGAGCACCACAACATGTCCGCGATCGCCTCCTCGGCCACCAGCGTGCTGATCGCCCATGTCGCCGCGCAGACCGAGAGCATCCGCCTCGGCGCCGGCGGCGTGATGCTGCCCAACCACTCGCCGCTGACCATCGCCGAACAGTTCGGCACGCTGGAAACGCTGCACCCGGGCCGGATCGACCTGGGCCTGGGCCGCGCGCCCGGCAGCGACCAGAACACCCTGCGGGCCCTGCGCCGCGACCCCAGGTCCGCCGACAGTTTCCCGCAGGACGTGCTGGAACTCCAGGGCTACCTGAGCGGCCCCACCCGCATCCCGGGCGTGGAGGCCACCCCCGGCAAGGGCACCGATGTGCCGCTGTACATCCTGGGGTCCTCGCTGTTTGGCGCCAGGCTCGCCGCGCAGCTGGGCCTGCCGTACGCGTTCGCCTCGCACTTCGCCCCCAACGCCCTTCAGGACGCCGTCGCGCTCTACCGCCGCGACTTCCAGCCGTCCGCGCAGCTGGATGCCCCGCACGTGATCGCGGGCGTCAACGTGATCGCGGCGGATACCGCGGCGGAGGCCCAGGAGATGTTCCAGGCCACCAAACGTGCCCGCGTCTCGCTGTTCTTCGGCAACGGCCGCGTCTTCAGCGACGACGAAGCGGACATGATCCTGGACTCGCCGCAGGGCCAGCATGTAGCCCAGATGATGAAGTACTCCGCCGTGGGCACCCCGGACGCCGTGCTGGAATACCTCGACGAATTCACCGCGCACGCCGACGCCGACGAGCTCATCGTCGCGCATCAGAGCACCGGCACCGAGGCCCGGCTGCGCTCGGTACAGCTGCTCGCCGACGTCGCCGGACTGGTCCGCGTCTGACCGACAGGCCGGGTCCTTCCCGCCGTCACGCACGGCAGGAGGGTTCACCCTAGTGAGTTTCGTGGCCCGATAGCCCTCCCCTGCGGCACTGACCCCGGCGGTTGCGGATGTTACATACCCGCAACCGCCGGGACACCCAGGGGAAATCGAGCCGGGAAATACTGGTAGCACGTCCCGCGGGGACGGTCTCATGTAGGCATTGGGGACAACCGGAAGGACTCCGTCCATGCCCACCCCGCTCAACCAGTCCCTTGCCGACTCCGCCCTCCTGACAAAATCCCTGCCCCTGGGCCTGCTCCGAGCCTTTGTGCAGACCAACGCCGCCGATGACGGCCTGACGCCACAGCTGCTGGCAGAACTCAAGATCCTGGCCCGCACGCCGGGGCTGCTCGTGGCCTGCAACTACGGCGGCACCCTGTGCGAAGCGGAAGGCATTTCCACCGAAACCCTGCCGCTGGGCAGTGCCGCGATTGCGCTCCGGGCGCTGGCCGCCCTCCCGAACACGCACGCGGCTGTCATCTCCGGGCGCTCCCTGCGCGACCTGGCCGCCGTCTCCCGGCTTCCGGCAGAAGTGCACCTTGTCGGCTCGCACGGCGCCGAGTTCGACATGGGCTTCGCCCACGGGTTGTCCCTGGCCACCGAATCCGTGTTGCAGCAGGCCAGCCAGGCCCTCGCTGAAACCGTGGGCGCCTACCGCGGGATCACCATCGAGCGGAAGCCGGTCGCCGTCTCCGTGCACACCCGCCCGGCCACCCCCGACGTCGTCGCGCTGGTCACCCAGCAGGCCGAGGAAATAGCCAAGGCGCACGGGCTGTCCTTTATTGTCGACGGCTCCGTCCTGGACCTGTCCGTGGTGGAACCGTCCAAGGGCGCCGCCGTGGAACACCTGCGGTCCATGCTCGGGGTCAGCGCCGCCCTGTACGCCGGGGACGCCTCCAGCGATGAGGCCGCCATGGCCACCCTGCGTGGGCCGGACCTGGGCCTGCGCGTTGGCGAGGGGCCCACTGCCGCGGCGCACCGGCTCCGGGACCCGGAGTCCTTCGCCCGGGTCCTGGCCATTCTGTTTGAACTGCGCCGGGCGTGGCTGTTCGGGGAAGACGCCGTCGGCCTGGAGCGGCATTCCATGATCGGCAACGGCTCCTCCACCGCGCTCATCACCCCGGACGCCAGGATCTGCTGGATGAGCCATCCGCTGCCGGACTCGGGTTCCCTCTTTGCCCATCTGCTCGGCGGTGACGCGGCCGGACACTTCTCGGTGGAACCCGTGAAAGCCTCGCAGGTCCTGGGCCAGCGCTATGTGGACAGCACCATGATCGTGGAAACCCGCTGGGCCGACGTCACCGTCACGGACTACCTGGAACCGGCGCCGGAAGGCATCACCAGCCTGGTCCGGGTCCTCTCGGGGACCGGAACAGCGCGGATCGTCTTTGCGCCCCGCCCGGACTACGCCAACGCGCCCTTCAGCATGGAGGCCCGCGGGTCCGAGCTGCACGTCGTGGGAACCGCGGACCCGATCATCCTGCTCGCACCGGGCGTCGGCTTCACGATCACCTCGGACGGCCGCCATGCCACCGCCACGGCCGACGTCGAGCTGCGGCACGGCCCCGTCGTGCTGAACCTGCGCTGCGGCGACACGGAACCCCAGCGGGCCGAACCGCCGGAGGAGAACTCGCGCCGCGCCGCCGTCGCGCATCATTCCCGGCGCTGGGTGCAGGCACTGCAGCTGCCCGCCGTGAAACCGTCCCTGGTTCGCCGGTCGGCCCTGGTGCTCCGCGCCCTGGTCCATGAGCCCACCGGCGCCGTCCTGGCCGCGCCCACCACCTCGCTGCCGGAGGGGATCGGCGGCACCCGGAACTGGGATTACCGGTACTGCTGGCTGCGGGACGGCTCCATGACGGTCAACGCGCTGGTGGACCTCGGCTCCACTGCGGAGGCGGAAGGGTTCCTTGCCTGGCTGGGACGGATCCTG
>NZ_JCBANT010000027.1:0-7860 GCF_059816125.1 Arthrobacter sp. 001422645
CCACGCCCCCCCCGCCCCCCGCCGCCCCCCCCCACCCCCCCCGCCCCCGCCCCCCCCCGCCCACCGCCCCCCCCCCCCCCCCCCCCCCCCCCCCCCCCCCCCCCCCCCCCCCCCCCCCCCCCCCCCCCCCACGGGCGGGGGAGTCGGGGCGGGCGGGTTGTCCGGCGGGCTGTACTGCATGGCGACACGCCCGGACGCCCGGCGGCGAGGCTTTGCCTTCCGGATCCTGCAGGCGCTGATGCGTGAGGGGGATGCCAAGGGCGTTGGCCGCTACTGGCTGCTGGTCATGGCCTCCAATTCCGGAGCCCGGGAACTGTACACCCGCGCCGGGTTCCACACCGTTGGCCGGTACCTGTACCGGCAGGAGCGGCCGAAGCGGCACCTGACCGGCTGTTGACGCCGGAGCCTTCAGTCTCCTTGCGCGGCTGACTCCCGGGCTTCCTTGTACCGCAGGAGCCGGTAGGTAGTGGCGGACGCCAGCAGGAATGAGACAAACGCATAGGCTGCACCGGCCGCGAGGGTCGCCACCGGGTCCGCGCCGGTCAGGAAAAGCGTGGCACCGGCGAGCAGGGCGGAGGCCGATCCGGCACCCCAGGCGGCAGCCCGTGCCTGGCTCTTGAGGGACGGAAACGGCGTATTCCACGCCTGCACGAACAAGCCCACAACGGCACCGGTGGCCGGGGCCAACGCCATCCCGGCTCCGACCGGCAGGCCGATCAGGACCGGCATGATCCCGATTCCGCCTGGTCCCCAGCCCGCGGCGAGCTCGGGCTGGATGGCCCGCTGGATCGCCGAAACCGCGCTTAGGACAGCGCCCGCACCCGCGCCGGCCGCCATGCCGGCAAGGACCGCCAGCAGATACAGCGGAAGCAGCAACGATCCGAGCTTTTGTCCCGCGGTCTGCCTCATGGAACCACGATATCGGCCAGTCGCTGCGGGTGTCCGCCGTTGCCGGCTGGCAGGGGGCCGCCGGGACTGGCTTATGCCCCTATGGCCGGACTATTCTCCTGTGCCTGGACGGCGGGCGAGAAGAACTGCCTGCGGCGTTGTTTCGTAAGTCCGTGCCGGGCGGGTCATCCGGGCGACCAACGCGGAAGAACTCGGCAAATATCCGGGGCAGATCCGTGGGCGGCGAATGGATGATCGAATACCAGGCGAAGACCCCGCCCAACTGCATATCCGCGAAAGGGAGGTCCGCCAGTTCGCCGACCTCAAAGCTGAGCTCTGGATTGGACCGCCGGGCCACGTCGATCATGCCGCCGGACACATCGATGCCTGACACGTCCACTCCCAGGGACGACAGCAGCCGGGTCATACGGCCCGACCCGCAGCCGGCATCGACTACTGAACGGGCGTTCCCCTCGGTGACGTGGGCGACGAACGCTTGGATCATGCCGCGGTCCACCGGCGCTTCGAAACTGGCGTCGGGCAGCACGCTTGCGTAGCTTTCTGCCACCAGATCGTACGTTGACCGGACGGTGGCAAGGCGATCATCAGCGCTCATCTGGACAGGCTACCGGGGGTGTTCTGACTGCGCAGCCGTGTCGGAGGCGATTCGCCCGGTGGGCATTGTCTCGTCCGCTCCTGAGTCAGCGGTCACGAATCAGAGCTGTGGGTGATGCGGGCGGGAACCCTGGACGATTCGCTACAACAGTCGAGGCCTGACAACGATCTGGACTTCGTCTTCGTAGAGGACGGTTCCTGGATCGTCCGAGTGCAGCACCTGGTACTCGACGTGGTGCCGCCTCAGGAGGTCCTCGTAAAAGTGCAGATCAGCGAGGAGATGCTGCGCTGTGCTTTTGAACCAGGACTGGGCTGTTGGGTTGATCTTGCGATCATAGACGGATGCATCCACGGCTGCAGGGTCCGGATACGCGGCATCGGCCCGGTCGTTTGCGCGGCGCCATTGACCCGAGTCGACTGCGCTGAGTTCGCCACTTTGGGCAAGACCGTTTGCGAGAGCGAAAATGCCTGGATAAGTGCCTCGGAGGTTTGGACATGTTGCCTGGTAGCGGACGTACTTCGACAGTTTCTTGGTTTCCACACCCGTAGCATTCCATGGTCTTCCGAAGACGGTCCGGTTGGTGTGTCGAAAGTCGACGAGCGTGGCTCGCGCAGGTCCCGGCTACTTCCGGCTGGACCTGTTCGGCTCCGTGGGCCATTGGTTGTTGGGCTGGCTCCCGGTAGCCTGCTGGGATGGTCGAGGAAGAGGAAGAACTGACGGGTGGAAATGCGTCCGAAAGTGTTGTGCGCGTTGGTCACACCGTCCGAAAACCTTGGCTGGAGAACTCGTCCGCTGTCCAGGAGTATCTTAGTGCGCTCCGATCGTCAGGGGTGGACGTTCCTCAGCCTCTGGGCCGTGACGAAGAAGGTAGACATGTGGTCGAGTACGTCGAAGGCATTCTCGCGCTGGATCAGTTGCCCCTCGATCAGGAGGATTTGCTGCGGGTTGGTCGGATGATTCGGCAAATCCACGATGCGAGCGAAAAATTCGTGGTCCCGAAGCCAGGCACCAGGGGGATGCTGCTGCCCGCGGCGAATCCGAATCTGATGTGCCATAACGACCTCGCTCCGTGGAACCTCATCGTGGGAGACCGGTGGGTGTTCATTGATTGGGATGGTGCCGGGCCCAGCACCCGGTTGTGGGATCTGGCATACGCCGCGCAGTCATTCGGCATGCTCTTCGAAGGGCAGGCAGTGAAATCAGCTGCTACGAGGTTGCGCGCTCTGGTCGACGGCTACGGCGCCGACCTGGCGTTGCGCGAGGCGCTGCCGGCCGCAATGGCGAAACGGGCTGCGGCGATGTTCGAAATGCTACGTTCCTCACGTGAGAGTGGGTTCCAACCCTGGGCAGATATGTTTGCGAACGGGCATGGTGAGCATTGGCGCGCCGCTGCCAACTACGTGGCTCAAAACAAGGCGGCATGGGAACAAGCAATCGCTCAAGCTTGAAGACAGCGAAGACCTTTCTGATCGTCACCGTGTGCAGCGGTGCCGGCACCAGCGCGTGCAGGCCAATCGGCAATGTCGGAGTTATCCAAATTGTTGACGAGTTCCTGCCGCTGGGCTCTCAGGCGTGCAATACCCACTACAGGGGAGACCCGCGACGGGTTCCCATAGGGGGCGTTGTCAGGGTTCACCGGGTCGTGCATAGTGATACGCACCGAGTGTTCCCGCCCGAAGGGATGGACAACCAGTGGAATCCAAGCCAGCCTCTGAGGCGATCCGTGCAGCCCATCGAAAACTGTCGGAGGCGCTCCCGTTCAGCGACCGTGCCGACTTTGTCGATGCAGACCGGGGGTTCATCGCAGCTCTGGACCCTGGCGTGGTGGGTGCATCGGACGGCCGGGCTGTCTGGGACAGCGACAGCTACGCATTCCTCTCAGGAGAGGCCCCGCCGTCGGTCAACCCCAGCCTCTGGCGCCAATCCACGCTGGTCGCCAAACAGGGTTTGTATGAGGTGGTTGAGGGCGTTTACCAAGTGCGCGGCCTGGATCTTTCCAACGTCACGTTCGTCGAGGGCGACACGGGAGTGATCGTGATCGACCCGCTGATCTCGACGGAGACGGCGGCCGCGGCACTCGCCCTCTACCGCACGCATCGGGGCGACAGGCAGGTTATCGCCGTCATCTATACGCACAGCCACGTAGACCATTTCGGCGGTGTTTTCGGCGTCGCGTCGCAGGAGGCGGTGAACGCCGGTCACATTGAAGTGATCGCACCCGTTGGTTTCGTCGAACACGCGGTGTCCGAAAACGTCTACGCCGGGACCGCCATGGCCCGGCGGGCAGGCTACATGTACGGCGCTGCCCTGGATCGCGGGCCTCTTGGTCAGGTTGGCGCAGGTCTCGGCCAGACGACGTCGACTGGAGAAGTCGGACTCATAGTACCGACCCTCGACATCAGTGAGACTGGCCAGACGCACACTGTCGACGGCGTCGAGATCGAGTTCCAGATGGCGCCGGGGACAGAGGCGCCGGCGGAAATGCACTTCTACTTCCCCCGGTACCGGGCACTGTGTATGGCCGAAAACGCGACCCACACCCTGCACAACCTGCTGACCCTGCGCGGGGCACTCGTCCGCGACCCCCACGTCTGGGCAACCTACTTGACCGAGGCCATCGAAACCTTCGGTGCTCGGACTGACGTCGCCTTCGCGTCCCACCATTGGCCCACCTGGGGATCCGATCGCATCGCGGACTATCTGGCCACACAACGTGACCTATACGCCTACTTGCATGATCAGACCCTGCGGTACATCAACCAGGGGTACACAGGATCGGAGATCGCCGAGATCATCGAACTGCCGCCGGCACTGGAACGTGCCTGGAGCACCCGTGGCTACTACGGCTCCGTCAGCCACAACGTCAAGGCCATCTACCAGCGGTATATGGGATGGTTTGATGCCAGCCCCGGGCGACTCTGGCCGCATCCCCCCACCGAACTCGCGATCCGGTACGTCGAGGCGATGGGCGGGCTCGATCAAGTTGTCAAACTCGCCCAAACAGCCTTCGAGTCGGGAGACTTCCGTTGGGCGGCGACCCTGCTGGACCACGCCGTCTTCGCCGACCCGGACCACATTGCAGCCCGCGCCCTCTATGCCGACACCTTGGAACAGCTCGGGTATGGCAGCGAGAACGGGACCTGGCGGAACTTCTTCCTTTCGGGCGCCACCGAACTCCGCGGAGGCAACTTTGGCACCCCGGCCGTGACGGCAGCGCCAGCGATTCTCGCCCAGCTCACTGCCGAACAGATCTTCGACTCACTTGCGATCTCGGTCAACGGACCCAAGGCATGGGATCTCGACCTGACACTCAACGTGACGTTTACAGATCTCACTACGAACTATCGGGTGATCCTGCGCAACGGCGTGCTCATGAGCACCCCACGGCCCGCCGATGCGACGGCCTCGGTGAAGCTTTCCCTCACCAAAAGCCGGATGCTCGCGCTCCTCAGCGGGGACATGGACTCTGCCGGCATAGATATCGACGGTGACGCCACCGTCCTCCAAAACCTGCTCGGCGTCCTTGATAAGGGCGATCCGTCGTTCAACATAGTGACTCCGTAGCTCGCCTGTTCCCGGGAATGCCACGCACGAAGTTCTCGATCTGGTCAAGTGCGGCTGAGAAAGTCCCGTTCCTCTCACCTCGGCGGCCGCCGTCCCAGAGCCCGTGCCGCGTCGTCCAGTGTCCATCGGACTGCCCGGACGTGCCAGCCATCGTTGGAAAGTACCCGGATGCTGGAGCTACAGTTGCGGCATGCCCAAGCTGATTGAACCTGCCAGTCGGCTGCAGGCTGCCTGGCTTGAGGCGCGTGCCGAGTGGGGTGCCGGCGTCCACGAGGATGGGTTCGGGCTGTTGACCACCGACGACGTCGATTCGCCAGCCGGGTTCGCAGCCTGGCTGGAGCGGCTGGTTGGGGAGTCGGAACGCTGTATGTACCGCTGGATCATTGAGCGCGACCAAGTGCTCGGCGGGATTGCGCTGCGTCACGAGGGAAACGATGTTGTGCCGTGGGCCGGACACATCGGCTACGGCATACGGCCGTCGGCCCGCCGGCGCGGACTGGCAACCTGGGCGCTCGGCCGCATGATCTGCGAGGCGCGGGCACTCGGCATGGAACGCTTGCTGGTTGTTTGCGAGGCAGAAAATCTTGCCTCGGCGAAGACCATCGAACGACTAGGCGGCATCCTCGAGGATGACGCCAGGGACGGACCTGTGCTGCGCTACTGGATCAGAACCGGTGAGCCAGGGATCTGAGTCAACTGCGAACGCATCCGGCCAGATCGCGGCGTCGCCTTGCAGTGTAGGCGACCCCACTGATCGGGGCACGGCTGTCAGCGCGGGGGCTGAAACCGTTCCCATGCTGATTGCCTGGTCATTCCCAGCGACGCGCCGATGCGCGCCCAGCTGATCCTTCTTTCGCGCGCGGTTCCGACCCAAGCACCCAAACGCTCCTCGACCTGCGAGGCGACGGCGGCGATCTCCGGCAGGTGCGCCAGCAGTTCGTCGTCAGTCATTCCTGACCAGGGAGCCCTGACCGTTGATTCTTTCTTGCGGCTGAACAATTCCATGGCCGCCGCGGCACAGTCCGGGCAGATGGCAACGCCGGGACCAGCCACCAATCGACGTGACGCACTGGCCGGTCCTGCGCAGAAGCTGCACATCAGGGGCCCGGCCAAAGGCAGGTCCTGTCCCATGACACTCTCCTTCGGTTGACTCATAGACGATCTCCAGCCTACTTGACGCGTCAGGTTTTGCCTGACAGGTTGTCAGGCGTGACCTTACAACACCAGATCGACGCCGGAAGCCGGCCACCGCCCGCAGTGCCTCTGATGGGGCTGATGGCTTTCCGAAAGCTGTGGACTTCCAGCGCGTTCGAAGGGGTCGGGGACGAAGCAAGCCGCGTCGTGATCCCGATCATTGCGGTCTCAATGCTCGGGGCTGGCTCCTGGGAGGTGGGGATCATTAACGCCCTCGGTTTGAGCGCGTTCCTCGTCCTGGGTCTGCCGGTCGGCGTCTGGGTGGACCGGCGCCGTCGGCGCAGGCTGATGATCACCGCGGACGTGGTCCGCATGGTGGTGGTCCTCAGCGTTCCGGCGGCCTTCCTGGCGGGTGCCATGACAATCGGGCACTTGTTGGTGTGCGTGGCGCTGATTAGCGTCGCCGATGTTGTCTTCACTACGGCACATGGAGCGTTTGTCCCTTCGGTGGTGGGCAAGGATCGGATCAGCGACGCCCAGGCCCGGCTGCAGTCGGCCGCCAGCGCGGTCGCCGTCGGCTCCCCGTCCGTGACGGGGACGCTGCTCAGTGCCGTTGCTGCACCGTTTGTGCTGGTGACAGCTGGAATCTCCTACGCCCTGTCGGCACTGGCTCTCCGGAGCATCAAGGTCGACGAAGACATCAGGCGAGCCCGGGAACACGAGGGATTCTGGCTGACGGCCCGGCGCGGCTTGTCCTTCACCGTTCGCCACCCGGTGCTCAGGGGCCTATTCCTGTCAGGAATGATCCTCAACGCTGCGACCATGTTCGGCAGCGCGGCCCTGGCGGTTTATGCCCTCAACGTCCTGGGACTTGGCCCCGCTGTTTTTGCGCTGCTCAGTACCTTCGCCGCCATGGGAGGGCTCGTTGCCACACTCGCAGCGCCGGCCATCCTGACACAGCTAGGCATAGGAAGGACGAGGATTCTCGCAGGCGTGGCTTGCGTCCCGGTCGTTGCCCTGACGCCGCTTGCTCCGGGCCTGCCATGGTTCCCGGCCCTCTGGCTCGGCGTCTCCGCGTTCGGGTGGGCCTTCCTCGTCGTGGTCATATCGGTAGCTGGCGCCGGTATCATCCCGCGTATCGCGCCCTCCGGCAGGCTCGGAACAGTCATGGCCAGCAACAGGCTCTTTGTCCTCGGAATCATGCCTGTCGCCAGCCTTGCCGGTGGTGCGCTGGCCTCACGGATAGGTGTCCAACCCGTGCTCTGGATTTGGGCCCTGCTCGCCGGCGTCTCCGCAATCCCCATCGCACTTTCGCCGATGCGGAGCTGGACAAATTTCCCTGCAGGCTTCGACAGCTCGAGTTTGGATTGACTCGAGCCACTGCAAAAAATGGCCTGAGCGCTGGCGGGGCGAGGTCTAACCCGGCAGCAGAGTGTCGTCAATGGCTCGCAGCCAACTAAATTGCGGATGGCGGACTGCTCCGTGGTGGTTCCCACTACGGGCAGGGGGCAGTCCTGGCCTCAGTTGCAGCACCGCCGGCGTCATCACTAAATTGTCGGTGGCTCGCGGGATCATAAGAGTGTGGAAAGCAGGGCAGGGTGGAGTGCGGAATGCCGGGAGGCGGTGGACGCCGTTACCGCGTCCGTTGCTGCGCTGGC
>NZ_JCBANT010000028.1:0-3570 GCF_059816125.1 Arthrobacter sp. 001422645
GGTCCTGAGACAACAGGACCGGGTGGCGCAGCCTTTGGGGTGTGTCGTTCCGGGACTTGTGTTTCTGGTTTCCTGGCTGCACCGAGCGCACGTATCGGCCCTTAGGGGTTGTGTGTGGGGTGTGTGGTACGGGGTTGTTGTTTGAGAACTACATAGTGGACGCGAGCATCTTTTATAAGAAGCAATTTCCAAGAATATGAACCTGGATCTGATCCTGTGCCCTTTGGGTGTGGGGTTGGTTTTCATGGTTCTCTCGAAAATTAGCGTTTTTGATCTTTTGTGGTCAAGTTTTTAAGAGCACACGGTGGATGCCTTGGCATTAGGAGCCGAAGAAGGACGTAGGAATCTGCGATAAGCCTGGGGGAGTCGATAACCGGACTGTGATCCCAGGGTGTCCGAATGGGGAAACCCCGCCAGGGGCGCGAGTCACCTGGTGACCCGCATCTGAACACATAGGGTGCGTGGAGGGAACGCGGGGAAGTGAAACATCTCAGTACCCGCAGGAAGAGAAAACAATAGTGATTCCGTCAGTAGTGGCGAGCGAACGCGGATCAGGCTAAACCGTTCCATGTGTGATAGCCGGCGGGCGTTGCATGGTCGGGGTTGTGGGACTTCCCATTCTGTCTCTGCCGGGGCAGTGGGGTGAGTAGTACAGGCATAGGTGAACGGTCTTGAAAGGCCGGCCAGAGAGGGTGTGAGCCCCGTAACCGAAATGTTGTGTACCGCCCGGTGAAGTATCCCAAGTAGCACGGGGCCCGAGAAATCCCGTGCGAATCTGTCAGGACCACCTGATAAGCCTAAATACTCCCTAATGACCGATAGCGGACCAGTACCGTGAGGGAAAGGTGAAAAGTACCCCGGGAGGGGAGTGAAACAGTACCTGAAACCGTGTGCTTACAATCCGTCGGAGCCATCGCAGCTTGCTGTGTTGTGGTGACGGCGTGCCTTTTGAAGAATGAGCCTGCGAGTTAGTGTTACGTCGCGAGGTTAACCCGTGTGGGGAAGCCGTAGCGAAAGCGAGTCTGAATAGGGCGTTGCAGTGGCGTGATCTAGACCCGAAGCGAAGTGATCTACCCATGGCCAGGTTGAAGCGACGGTAAGACGTCGTGGAGGACCGAACCCACTTCAGTTGAAAATGGAGGGGATGAGCTGTGGGTAGGGGTGAAAGGCCAATCAAACTTCGTGATAGCTGGTTCTCCCCGAAATGCATTTAGGTGCAGCGTTGCGTGTTTCTTACCGGAGGTAGAGCTACTGGATGGCTAATGGGCCCTACAAGGTTACTGACGTCAGCCAAACTCCGAATGCCGGTAAGTGAGAGCGCAGCAGTGAGACTGTGGGGGATAAGCTTCATAGTCGAGAGGGAAACAGCCCAGACCACCAACTAAGGCCCCTAAGCGTGTGCTAAGTGGGAAAGGATGTGGAGTTGCGAAGACAACCAGGAGGTTGGCTTAGAAGCAGCCATCCTTAAAAGAGTGCGTAATAGCTCACTGGTCAAGTGATTCCGCGCCGACAATGTAGCGGGGCTCAAGTACACCGCCGAAGTTGTGGATTTCAGACATTAGCCAAGCCCTTGTGGTTCAGGCGTCTGGAGTGGTAGGGGAGCGTCGTGTGGGCAGTGAAGTCGCGGTGTAAACCAGCGGTGGAGCCTACACGAGTGAGAATGCAGGCATGAGTAGCGAAAGACGGGTGAGAAACCCGTCCGCCGAATGATCAAGGGTTCCAGGGTCAAGCTAATCTGCCCTGGGTAAGTCGGGACCTAAGGCGAGGCCGACAGGCGTAGTCGATGGACAACGGGTTGATATTCCCGTACCGGCGAAAAACCGCCCATGCTGAACAGGGGATACTAACCGCCCGAAACCTGCCCGATCGCCCTTGTGGTGTGAGGGTTTTGGTGGAGCGCGGGACCTGATCCTGGGAGGCAAGCGTATTAACAGGTGTGACGCAGGAAGGTAGCCGAGCCGGGCGATGGTTGTCCCGGTCTAAGGATGTAGGGCGAACGGTAGGCAAATCCGCCGTTCATGATGCCTGAGATCCGATGGGACTCCCGTAAGGGGGGATTCGGTGATCCTATGCTGCCGAGAAAAGCATCGACGCGAGGTTTTAGCCGCCCGTACCCCAAACCGACACAGGTGATCAGGTAGAGAATACTAAGGCGATCGAGAGAATTATGGTTAAGGAACTCGGCAAAATGCCCCCGTAACTTCGGGAGAAGGGGGGCCCCCATCGTGATGGACACTAGCTGTCCGGAGCGTGCAGGGGCCGCAGAGACCAGGGGGAAGCGACTGTTTACTAAAAACACAGGTCCGTGCGAAGTCGCAAGACGATGTATACGGACTGACTCCTGCCCGGTGCTGGAAGGTTAAGAGGACCGGTTAGCCGCAAGGCGAAGCTGAGAATTTAAGCCCCAGTAAACGGCGGTGGTAACTATAACCATCCTAAGGTAGCGAAATTCCTTGTCGGGTAAGTTCCGACCTGCACGAATGGAGTAACGACTTCCCCGCTGTCTCAACCATAAACTCGGCGAAATTGCAGTACGAGTAAAGATGCTCGTTACGCGCAGCAGGACGGAAAGACCCCGAGACCTTTACTATAGTTTGGTATTGGTGTTCGGAGTGGCTTGTGTAGGATAGGTGGGAGACGTTGAAGCCCGGACGCCAGTTCGGGTGGAGTCATCGTTGAAATACCACTCTGGTCACTTTGGACATCTAACTTCGGCCCGTAATCCGGGTCAGGGACAGTGCCTGATGGGTAGTTTAACTGGGGCGGTTGCCTCCTAAAAAGTAACGGAGGCGCCCAAAGGTTCCCTCAGCCTGGTTGGCAATCAGGTGTCGAGTGTAAGTGCACAAGGGAGCTTGACTGTGAGAGAGACATCTCGAGCAGGGACGAAAGTCGGGACTAGTGATCCGGCGGTACATTGTGGAATGGCCGTCGCTCAACGGATAAAAGGTACCTCGGGGATAACAGGCTGATCTTGCCCAAGAGTCCATATCGACGGCATGGTTTGGCACCTCGATGTCGGCTCGTCGCATCCTGGGGCTGGAGTAGGTCCCAAGGGTTGGGCTGTTCGCCCATTAAAGCGGTACGCGAGCTGGGTTTAGAACGTCGTGAGACAGTTCGGTCCCTATCCGCTGCGCGCGCAGGAAATTTGAGAAGGGCTGTCCTTAGTACGAGAGGACCGGGACGGACGAACCTCTGGTGTGTCAGTTGTACTGCCAAGTGCACCGCTGATTAGCTACGTTCGGATGGGATAACCGCTGAAAGCATCTAAGCGGGAAGCTCGCTTCGAGATGAGATTTCCATACACCTTGTGTGTGAGAGGCCCCCAGCCAGACCACTGGGTTGATAGGCCGGATGTGGAAGCGAGGACTAACGACTCGTGAAGCTGACCGGTACTAATAGGCCGATAACTTACACCACACACCACCTGGACAAACCAATCCTTCAAAAGAGGTTTGCCCGCCAAGGGTGGTACAAAGATAACAAGACTGCTTGCGTCCACTATGTGGTTCCCAACCAACAAACCCGTCACGGGAACGTTGCTTGAGAACACAACACAATAACAACACCACA
>NZ_JCBANT010000029.1:0-2710 GCF_059816125.1 Arthrobacter sp. 001422645
AGTAGGTCACCGCCGGAACATCATTAAGGTCGAGGACCCCCAACCACGTTGGGGGTCCTCCCGCATTTAAACCCCCCCATCCCACCACCAGGACACCCGGCCCCGGTCAGCGCGGGAACATCCTGCCATGGATCCAGGCCAGAAGCTCGACAGCGAGCCCCCCCGCCCAGCGCAGCCGCCCCGGCAGCCCGCAGTAAGTCCGCCGGCGGACGCGCGAGATGGAAGAAGTCCTGGACGAGCGGCTGGGTGATCAAAATCAGGAGCATGGCGCACATGGCGAGGACCACCGCCACCTTTTTCACATCAAGCGGGCGTGACACCACCGCGAGAATCCACAACCCCAACACCGAGAGCGTCAGCACAGATGCGGACTGCAGCGACTCCGGTGCTGCCCCAGCCGCTCCGGTCGTCTGCGCGTAGAGGTTCAGGCTCAACAATGAAGCCGCGACAATGAGCCCGGCGGGCACAGAGAACAAAAGCGACCTGCGCAGGAACCCGGGACGGTAGCGGCTGGAGTTTGCCATCAGCGCCAGGAAGAAGGACGGAATGCCAATCGTCAGACCGTCAGTGAAGGAGAGTTGGCGGGGTAGGAAGGGGAATTGGAGACTCAGCAATCCGAAGCTGACCGCGATTGCGATTGAGTAGGACGATTTGCTAAGAAAGAGCTTCGACACACGCTCGATGTTGGCGATGACCCTGCGGCCCTCAGCCACCACAGCCGGAAGCCGGTCGAAACGACCATCCAGCAGCACCAGCCGTGCCACTGCCTTCGTGGCAGGTGCCGCTGAGTTCATGGCTATGCCCAAATCCGCCTCCTTCAACGCGAGTACGTCATTGACGCCGTCTCCGGTCATCGCGACCGTGTGCCCGCGCCGCTGAAGTGCTGCCACCATGTCCCTCTTCTGGTGTGGAGTCACCCGACCGAACACGGTGTTGTTGGCCACTACCTCTTCTAGCCGCCGGGGATCGGCCGGAAGTTTCCGGGCATCGTATCCCTCCGCAACGTCCACGCCCACGGAGCGGGCAATCGCCGCGACCGTCCGGGGGTCGTCCCCCGAGATGATTTTCAGCTCCACGCCCTCATCACGGAAGTAGTCCAGCGTCTGTCGCGCCTCGGGCCGAATCTGCTCCCGAAACGTGAGCACAACCACCGGTTCAACAACTGCCGGCAGGGTTGCGTTGTCGGCTGTGATGGTCGTGTCGGCGGCGTAGGCCAGCACGACGGTCCGCAGGCCGTATTCGGCGAGTCGGCCGGCCCTGCCCAGAGCGGCATGCGCTGCCGGCGCTGCGTCTGCGCCACCAGAACCGTCGGCCAACACAACTTCCGGGGCGCCAAGGATCCATGTGCCTAACCCTGGGGTTCCGCCGCCGTCGAACGTCACAGCACTCCACTTCCGGGCGGAAGAGAACGGAACCGATGAGACCGCAGGGTTACCGCCGTCGTGCTCGAATGCCGCTTCAAGGCAGCGAGACGTCGCGTTCGCCTCTGGATCCTTAGCGAACCAGCCGAGGGCCCGCTCCCAACCAGGTTCCGCTGGCTCCGCAAGCTCATGCACACCGTCAAAGATGATGCGGCCCTCAGTGAGCGTTCCGGTCTTGTCGAGACAGAGGACGTCGACGCGGGCCAGGCCCTCGACCGCCGCCAGCTCCTGTATGAGAACCTTGTTCCCCGCCAGCCGGATCCCGCCGACAGCAAAAGCCACGCTCGAGAGCAAGACCAGGCCAAGCGGAATTACGGCGATGACGCTCGCAATCACCCCCACCAGCGCGGATGTCCAGGCGCCGCTGGCGATCGCTTGCTCCCAGCCGCCCCGGGACTGTATCTCGCCGTTGGCAACGATGAGGGCAACTGGCAACAACGCCCAGCTGAGCCAGCGAAGAATTCGGTTGAGGCTGTTGCGGATCTCGGAGTTGACCAGCGAGAACCGCTTCGCATCTGCGGCGATCCCGCTGGAGAAGGAGTCAGCGCCCACCCGGATCACCCGTGCCATGCCCCGGCCGGCAACAAGGATCGAACCGGACAGCACTGCGGTCCCCGCCTCCTTATCCACCGGGTCCGCTTCCCCAGTCAGGAGGGATTCATCTGCTTCCAGTCCGCCGCTCTCGAGGACAGAGGCGTCGGCTGTGACCTGGTCGCCAGCCCGCAGGACCAGGACATCGTCAAGCACGACGTCGGCGGTCGGGACCTCCTGCACGGACCCGTCACGCAGAACTCGGGCCACCGGAGACTCGAGGACCGCGAGGCGGTCCAGGGAACGTTTGGCCCGATACTCCTGGACGACACCTATGACGGAATTGCCCACAGCTGCCAGCCCGAAGAGGGCGTCCTGCCAACTGCCCAGCACAAGCAGGACGACAAAACTCGTTCCCACAATCGCATTGAACAGAGTCAGCACATTGGCGCGGACGATCTCCCACAGGCTCCGGCTGGT
Organism: Arthrobacter sp. 001422645; assembly: GCF_059816125.1. Taxonomy (NCBI): domain Bacteria; kingdom Bacillati; phylum Actinomycetota; class Actinomycetes; order Micrococcales; family Micrococcaceae; genus Arthrobacter; species Arthrobacter sp. 001422645. The sequence goes on from NZ_JCBANT010000029.1 coordinate 2,433, forward strand.
TGAGTCCGGTACAACGTTGGCCAGGCCATGCCTCATCCGGGAGGATACTTCGCCGCCGGATAACCCGGTGGCGGCCGGTCCGGACACTCGCCGATGGAGGAAGTCTGGCCTGCGGCGCCGGCGTTCTGCCATCACCCCCTGATCGTAACCGGAGAGAGCCCCGGATGCAGGTGATGCAGCCCACAGGCAGGGTTTTCCGGTCGATGGAGTGCGGTGCTGCACCACGGGGGGCTTGTTTTCCGTGTGGTGGCGGGGTTTTTGGGGTGTGGGGCTGGTGG
>NZ_JCBANT010000002.1:0-377044 GCF_059816125.1 Arthrobacter sp. 001422645
TCACCGTCGAGGTGGACGGCCGCCGGATGGCCATCGGGCTGCCCGCGGATCTCCTGGACGGCTGGGCCCGCTCCGGTGGTCCTGTCCCAGCGGGAGTCTCCGTGGACGGGGCGTCAGAAGGCGGATCCTCCGACGGCGGCTCTGCCGCCGCGGACCCGGGGGAGCTGCGCGCCGGCATGGCCGGGACCGTGGTGAAATGGCTCGTCGCACCGGGCGCCGCAGTTTCGGCGGGGGATCCCGTCGTCGTGCTGGAAGCGATGAAAATGGAAACCCAAGTCGCCGCCCACCGCGACGGGACGGTGACGGGCCTCCGCGCGGAGGCCGGCGGCGTCGTTACTGCTGGAGCGGTGCTGGCCCTGATTGGGTAGGCGCTGGCTTCTGCGCCTGGTCCGCTTCGGATTGCTGCGTCGCGGCCCAGCTGGCCAGCAGCCGCAGCCCGTCCGCGGTGGCAGAACCGGGCTCCGCGGTGTAGACGAGCAGGGACAGTCCGGCATCGGCCGGAAGATCCAGTGCCTCGTACATGAGGTGGAGGTCCCCCACCACCGGGTGCCGGAAGTGCTTGCGGCCGGTGTAGTGCAAGCGCACGTTGTGGGCCGCCCACCGGGTCCGGAACTCCTCACTGCGGGTGGACAGTTCCCCCACCAGGTCGGTCAGGCCGCGGTCGTATGGGTCGCGGCCGGCCTCGGTACGCAGGATCGCCACCGTGTCATTCGCGGCGCGCTCCCAGTCCGGGTAGAAGCCGCGGGAACGGTCGTCCAGGAAGAGGAACCGCGCAAAGTTGGCCGGCCGGACCGGGCCGCCGTACATCTCGTAGTACATGGCGCGGCCGAGCTGGTTTGCGGCGAGGACGTCCAGGCGCCCGTTGCGCACGAACGCCGGGGCGTTGGTGATCGCGTCGAGCATCAGCTGCACGCTCGCCCGGACGGGCTGGACGGCGGCGCGGCGGCGCTGCGGCTTGAGGGTGGTGCTGGCGGCCCGGGCCAGGTCGAACAGGTGCGCCCGCTCCGCCTCGTCCAGCTGCAGCGCCCGCGCGAGGGCGTCCAGGACCCCCTCGGACACTCCGGAGAGGTTTCCGCGTTCCAGCCGGGTGTAATACTCGACACTGACCCCGGCCAGCAGGGCGACCTCGCCTCGCCGCAGCCCGGGGACGCGGCGGTTGCCGCCATAGACCGGCAAACCCGCCTGCTCCGGGGTGATTTTCGCCCGCCGCGTGGCAAGGAAGTCCCGGGTTTCGCTTTGGTTGTCCATACGTCAACGGTAGAGGGTGCGGCCGCTTAAGGGAGTCCCTGCCAGTACCCCTCACAGCAGGACCTCCCTCACCGGCAGCTCAGTGGTGTTTGATGGATAGTGCCCCCCGAAGACGTCCGGGCCGAAAGACCGCACCTGACCCGTGCCGGACGCCGGGGAACCCCCAAGACCATCCACAAGCAGGAGATCCATGCTTACCGTTAACGCTTACGCCGCCACTTCCGCGACGGAACCCCTCGTCGCCACCACCATCGAGCGCCGGGATGTCGGCCCGCACGACGTCCTGATCGACATCAAGTTCGCCGGCATCTGCCATTCCGACATCCACACCGTCCGCGGTGACTGGGGCCCGCAGCAGTACCCGCTGGCACCGGGCCACGAAATCGCCGGCATCGTCACCGAAGTCGGTTCGGCCGTCACCAAGCACGCAGTCGGCGACCGCGTCGGCGTCGGCTGCATGGTCAACTCCTGCCGCGAGTGCGTCAACTGCCTGAAGGGCGAAGAGCAGTACTGCCTGGCCGGGAACACGGGCACCTACGGCGCCGTGGACCGTGACGGGACCATCACCCAGGGCGGCTACACCACCCACGTGGTGGTGACCGAGGACTTCGTCGTGCGGATCCCCGAGGGCATCGAGCTCGACGTCGCCGCGCCGCTTCTCTGCGCAGGCATCACCACCTACTCGCCGCTGCGCCACTGGGGCGCCGGACCCGGCAAGAAGGTCGCCGTCGTCGGGCTCGGCGGGCTGGGACACATGGCCGTTAAGATCGCGCACGCCATGGGCGCCGAGGTTACGGTCCTTTCGCAGTCGCTGAAGAAGCAGGAGGACGGACTGAAGCTGGGCGCGGACCACTACTACGCCACCAGCGACGAAAACACCTTCACGGACCTGGCCGGCTCCTTCGACCTGATCATCAACACCGTCAGCGCCTCGATCGACATCAGCTCCTACCTGCAGCTGCTGACCCTCGACGGCGCCCTGGTGAACGTGGGCGCCCCGGCGGAACCGCTGCCGGTGAACGCGTTCGCCCTGATCATGGGACGCCGGTCCTTCGCCGGATCCATGATCGGCGGCATCCGGGAGACCCAGGAAATGCTTGACTTCTGTGCCGAGCACCAGCTTGGCGCCGAGATCGAGGTCATCCCGGCCGAGAAGATCAACGACGCCTACGAGCGCGTGCTCGCCTCCGATGTGCGGTACCGCTTCGTGATCGACACGTCCACGCTGTAATCGCAGCGCAGGGGCCCGGCCGGTGAGAGAACCGGCCGGGCCTCTTTCGTCTGGCCGGGAGGGAACCGGCTGCAAAGCATCGTCCCTGCTCAGGCCTAGAATGAAGTTAATGATGCCTGATCGAGCTGTCGCCGCTGAAGGGAAGAATTCCTTGCGCGTGCGCGCCGGGATCATTGAATCCGTCTGGCGTCCCGGCTCGTTCGTCGACGTCGAAGACGCCAGGGACGCCATGCTGGCCGTGGAGCGGATCAGCGGCGGAATCCCGATGCCGATGCTCTCGGAAATGTCCGACGTGGAGATCACGGCGGCAGCGCGGTACGAGTTCGCGCGGACGACGGGTGTGCTCGCTATCGCCGTCCTCGGATCCAACGCCGTGGACCGGGTCATCGCGGCTGCCATGAGCCGGCACACGCATTACCCACACGCCTTCTTCACCTCCAGGAGCGCGGCCATGATCTGGCTGACGGATGTCACCTCCCTGGAGCCGCGGGGTCAATGAGCCGCTGCTAGCATGACCGTCAGGGGCATGAGCAGGCAGCCCTCCCAAGAGATGGAGACACGATGAGCATGGCCATGACATCGGAAACGCAGCCGGGTGCACAGACGGACCAGCAGCCGGCAGCACTGCACGAAGCGGACAGCCACGATCTGATCCGCGTGCAGGGCGCGCGGGAGAACAACCTCAAGGACATCAGCATTGAGATCCCGAAACGCCGCCTGACGGTGTTCACGGGCGTCTCCGGCTCGGGCAAGAGCTCGCTCGTGTTCGCCACCATCGCCGCCGAGTCGCAGCGCATGATCAACGAGACCTACAGCGCCTTTGTGCAGGGATTCATGCCCAACCTGGCGCGGCCCGATGTCGACCTCCTCGAAGGGCTGACGACGGCGATCATCGTCGACCAGGAGCGGATGGGAGCGAACCCCCGCTCCACGGTGGGCACTGCGACCGACGCCAACGCCATGCTGCGCATCCTCTTCAGCCGGCTGGGGACGCCGTACGTGGGGCCCCCCACCGCGTTCTCCTTCAACGTCCCGACGCGGAAGGCCAGCGGCGTGATGAGCACCGAAAAAGCCGGCGGCAGGGTCGAGAAAAGTGTGGTCCAGAACGCGGTTTACCTCGGCGGAATGTGTCCGCGCTGCGAGGGCATGGGCTCGGTCTCCGACTTCGACCTCACGGCGCTCTACGACGAGTCCAAGTCGCTCGGCGAGGGTGCGCTGACCGTCCCCGGCTACAGCATGGACGGCTGGTACGGCCGCATCTTCAGCGGCGCCGGCTTCGACATGGACAAGCCGATCGCGAAGTTCACCAAAAAGGAAATGCACGACCTCCTCTACAAGGAACCGACCAAGATCAAGGTCGAGGGCATCAACCTCACCTACGAGGGCCTGATCCCGAAGATCCAGAAATCGATGCTCTCCAAGGACGTCGACGCGATGCAGCCCCACATCCGGGCTTTTGTGGAGCGCGCCATCACCTTCCAGGCCTGCCCCGAGTGCGACGGCACACGGCTCAGCCCGGAGGCCAGGTCAGCGAAGATCCGCGGCAGGAACATCGCCGAGCTGTGCGAGCTGCAGATCAGCGACCTCGCCGACTGGGTCCGCGGGCTCGACGAGCCGTCGGTCGCGCCGCTCCTCAAAGGCCTGCAGCACCTGCTCGACTCCTTCGCCGAAATCGGGCTGGGCTACCTCTCGCTGGACCGTCCCGCGGGCACACTCTCCGGCGGAGAGGCGCAGCGTACCAAGATGATCCGGCACCTGGGCTCGTCCCTCACCGACATCACCTACGTCTTCGACGAACCGACGATCGGCCTGCACCCGCACGACATCCAGCGCATGAACCAGCTGCTGCTGCAGCTGCGGGACAAGGGCAACACCGTGCTCGTCGTCGAGCACAAACCGGAAACCATCGCCATCGCCGACCACGTGGTTGACCTCGGTCCCGGCGCGGGCACCGGCGGCGGCAGCGTTTGCTTCGAGGGAAGCGTGGAGGGGCTGCGGAGGAGTGACACCATCACCGGCCGCCACCTCGACGACCGGGCAAAGGTCAAGGAATCGGTGCGCACGCCGTCCGGCGCGCTCGAGGTGCGGGGGGCGTCGACGCACAACCTCAAGGACGTCGACGTCGACGTTCCGCTCGGTGTGCTGTGCGTCGTCACCGGGGTTGCGGGCTCGGGTAAGAGCTCGCTGATCCAAGGCTCGGTGGCCGGCCGCGAGGGTGTGGTGGTGATCGACCAGGGGGCCATCAAGGGCTCGCGGCGCAGCAACCCGGCAACGTACACGGGCCTGCTCGAGCCGATCCGCAAGGCGTTCGCCAAGGCGAATGGCGTCAAGCCCGCGCTGTTCAGCTCCAACTCGGAGGGGGCCTGTCCCAGCTGCAACGGCGCAGGCATCATCTTCACCGAACTGGGCGTGATGGCCACCGTCGAATCCATCTGCGAGGAGTGCGAAGGCCGGAGGTTCCAGGCGTCAGTCCTGGAATACCGGCTGGGCGGCCGCAACATCGCCGAAGTGCTGGCCATGTCGATGACCGAGGCCGAGGCGTTCTTTAGTGCCGGCGAGGCGAAGACACCGGCGGCACACAAGATCCTCGACCGGCTGGTGGATGTCGGGCTCGGCTACCTCACCCTCGGCCAGCCGCTCACCACACTGTCCGGCGGCGAGAGGCAGCGCGTCAAACTGGCCACCCAGATGGCGGAGAAGGGTGACGTCTACGTCCTCGACGAGCCCACCACCGGCCTGCACCTCGCCGACGTCCAGAACCTGCTGGGCCTCCTCGACCGCCTGGTCGAGTCCGGCAAGTCGGTCATTGTGATCGAGCACCACCAGGCGGTCATGGCGCACGCCGACTGGCTCATCGACGTGGGCCCCGGCGCCGGTCACGACGGCGGGCGGGTGGTTTTCGAGGGCACCCCGGCCGAGCTGGTCGCCGCCCGCTCCACCCTTACCGGCGAGCACCTCGCGGCCTACGTCGGCGGCTGATTCTTCCCGGTCTGATGTTTCAAAGGAGAGACCATGAAGCTGACGGTATTCGAGTTCGTGAGTGTCGACGGCGTATCGCAGGGTCCGGGTTCGCCCGAGGAAGACACCAGTGACGGGTTCACCCAGGGTGGATGGCTTGTCCCTTTCATAGACGGAGCATTCATCCGCCAGGCCGCGGCATGGCTCGGCCAGGCCGACGCGCTTCTGCTCGGGCGCCGCACCTACGACGCGTTCGCGAGGGACTGGCCGCAGATCACAGATCCGGACGATCCCTTCACCGTGCTCATGAATGGCCTGCCGAAATACGTCGCCTCGCACACTCTTACTGCGGGCAGTTGGAATCCGACCACCATCCTCTCGGGCGACGTCGCAGCGCAGGTCGCAGAACTCAAGCAGCAACCCGGGCGGGAGCTCCAGATCCACGGAAGCGCCCGGCTGGCGCAATCGCTGCTGGCCGCAGGGCTGATCGACGAGTTCCGGCTCGTGGTCGCTCCGGTCATCGTCGGTCGCGGCCGCCGCCTCTTCCCCGACGGCGGCGCGTCAGCGGGACTGCGCCTCGTCAGCAGTCAGACCACCCCCGGCGGACTTACCCTCCAGGTGTACGAACGAACCGGTCCCGCCACTTACGCGACCTACACGGGCGTTTCAGACCTGGGCTAAGTTTCTGGACGTGTCGGCGGGCTGATGAAGGGCGGGGTGGTGCGGGTTAGGCGTCGTCGAGCTGGAGGTTGGAGGACAGTTCGCGGTGCGCGTTCACCTGCTCGAGAAGAGCCGCGATTTTTTGTTCGACTCCCGCGATGACGTCGGCGCCGGCCTGCCAGCGCAGTGGCGGGGTCTCCAGGGCGGCGATGGTGACCAGGGCTGCGCCGAGCTTGGCAGGGTCTCCGCCCTGCTGGCCGTTCATGCTCTTCCACGCTGCGATGGTCCGGGTGGTGCGCTCGGCGTAGTCGTCGATGGACAGTTCGGGCCAGATGGAGGACGCGCCCTCGACCAGGAGTTCGGTGCGGAAGAAGCCGGGTTCGACGATGGTGGTGTGGATGCCGTAGGGCTGGACGTCGTACTGGAGGGATTCCATCCAGCCTTCGAGGGCGAACTTCGAGGCGGCGTACGCGGCGCAGAATTCCTGGCCGATGATGCCGGCGGCGGAGGTGATGGTGATGACGTGGCCGCTGCGCTGCTTGCGCATGACCGGCAGGATCGCGCGGGTGACGCTCAGCGGGCCGAAGAAGTTGGTCTCCATCTGCCTGCGGAACTGGTCGTCACTGATCTCCTCGAAGTAACCGGCGTAAAAGTTGCCGGCGTTGTTGACGAGAACATCAATGCGTCCAAAACGTCCGACGGCGGTCTCGGCGGCGGCAGCGGCCGCTGCGGCGTCGGTGATATCCAGCGACAGGGCGAGAAGGTTCTCGTGTTCGCCCAGCGCCGCGGTGACCTTGGCTGCGTTGCGGGCGGTGGCGACGACGCTGTGGCCGGCGTCGAGGGCGGCCTTTGCCAGGTCGACGCCCATGCCGCGGGCTGCTCCGGTGATGAACCAAACGTTGGTCATGATGATGCCTTTCTCAAGTCCTGGCCGGCCGGTTCGGGCGGCTGATGTTAAAAGTCAACAGGCCGGCGCAGGGGCCAGCGAGACCCTATCTGGAGGTTCCCTGACAGGGACCCCCTAGGGAGCGCGGGGTGCGGTACCTTCGACTTCATGGACAACCGGGACGACCTCAGCAAGTTCCTCATCTCGCGCCGCGCCAAACTCGACCTGCAGCAAGCGGGCCTGCCCGACTACGGCGGACGGCGCCGCGTTCCCGGCCTGCGACGAGAAGAAGTCGCCCTCCTGGCCGGCATGAGCTCGGAGTACTACAAACGCCTTGAACGCGGCAACGCCAAAGGAGTGTCAGAGGCAGTGATCGACGGGGTCAGTCGTGCCCTCCAGCTGGATGAGGCCGAGCACGCGCACCTCTATCAGCTCATCCGCTCAGCCAATGCCGGGACCCACCCGCAGCGCAGACGCCCGACACGCAAAACCCAGGTCAATCCGACCTTGCAGCAGACCATCGACGCCATGTCGACCGTTCCGGTGTTCGTGCAGAACGGCCGGCTCGACGCGGTCGCCACCAACCACCTCGGTCGGGCTCTCTTCTCGGAGATGTTCGACGACGCCCGGCCGCCGGTGAACGCCGCGCGCTTCGTGTTCCTCGATGCCAGGGCCCAGACGTTCTACCAGGACTGGGAATCCAACGCCAGACAGGTCGTCGCCCTCCTCAGAGTCGAAGCGGGCCGTTCCCCCTACGACCGCCAGCTCAGCGACCTCGTCGGCGAGCTCTCAACGCGCAGCGACCTCTTCCGAAAGCTTTGGGGAGCGCACGATGTCCGCGAACACCGCACCGGCGTCAAGAGCATTCACCACCCGCTCGTGGGCGACCTCGACCTGAACTACCTCGGGCTGGACCTGGCCTCCGACCGCACCCTCCAGATGCTGGTGTTCTCCGCCGAACCAGGCTCCGCGTCCCACGACGGACTGCAGCTGCTGGCTAACTGGGCGGACACGAACAGCGTCGGGTTGAAATCCACGTAAGCTCCCGGCCGGGTTGGTCCTTCGGGGCGGTCTTGAGGCGGAACAGGAGGAACATCGGCGGCGTCTTGCGAAAGGGAGCGGATTACGCTTCCGGCGAGAGTCGGGCGGCGAGGCCAGAGAGGAGGATGGTGATTCCTTCGTCCAGTTCGGCCTTCCCGTCGTAGTCGGCGAGGACGGGTGCGAGGGCCCGAAGGCGGGGGAAGTCTTTTGGCGGCAAGCGATGAAGACCCAGGCGGAGGAGGGCCTCATTTTCGTCGGGGTCGACGATGAACTCCTGCAGCTCGTTGAGGATGTGCCCGTAGAGGTAGCCGTAGTAGGCGCGGTAAACGTGCAGGGCGTCTGCGGGAGCGAACCCGGCGTCGATCAGCAGGGACAGGATCTGTTCCAGCGGCCGCAGCGTCCCCAGCGGCCGCAGGCCCAGGGGGGTGGACAGCGGGCGGGTCACGAGGAGCGGCACAACATTGGGGTGACGGAGTGCCAACTCGCGCAGATCGTGGGCAATGCGGCGCAGCTGTGCCTGCCAGTCGGGGTCATCGGGAAAGATGGCCAGTTCATTGAGGACCAGTTCGGAGACGCCGTCCAGCAGTGCTGCGCGGTTTTCCGCGTAGCGGTACAGGCCCATGGGATCCCGCCCGAGTTGCTGGCCCAACCTGCGCATGGTGAGTGCCTCGAGTCCTTCCGAGTCCACCAATTCCAGCGCCGCGGAGAGGACAATCTCCCGGCTGAGCCGCTTCTTCGTGCCGGGAGCCGCCGGCGGTACCGGATTCTCTTCGGGTGACATGATGTTCCGTTCGGGTCGGTGCTGCAGGCCGCAACGAGTCAAAAAGATGCAAGTTGCTTATTCTGTAGTCTACGCCTAGAGTCTACATTGTAGAGACGTTCAGCCGGTGTCCGCACCTGGATAACCCACGGCGACTCTTCCACCCCGGGACTGCCGTAACGCAGCCCGGGATGACGCTTCGGTGCTCCCGTGCAGGACCTTGAGGCTTTAGCTGCTGTAGCCACACGGCGGCACCAAATGCACCGCGAGGAAACGAGCCACTCATGGCAAATTCTCAGTACGACAAATTCCTGCAGGAAGCCACCACAGCTGACCCTGCGTCCGACCGCGCCCTGGGCCGGAGCCGCCTCTACGGCCTCTACACCAGCTGGTGCTTCCTTCACCAGGCCGCGCCCCAGCCTGAAGTGGCCTTCTGGGCGGCGATGAAAAAGAAGCAGATCCACCCCAAGGGGTCCGGCCTGCGCATGAAAGGCCCTGCCGCTGCGGACTACATCCTGGCCAGCTACCCGGGCCTGGTCTGACCCGGGTGAGCAGCACATCCAACACGTATGTGCCCCGTGAGGCCCACCAGCCCCGTGGCGGGCGCCCCTGGTGCTCCACCTGCCGCACGGACCGGCACCTTCTCGCCGACTCGGTCACCGACCTGAACTCAGGGCAGGAGACCCTCGCACTCGCCGTCACCTGCACCCGATGCGGAGGCTCCCGGGTTCTGGCAACCACCGCAACGCTGGCCGCTGACGTTTTGGGCAGGACCGGAAAGGGCGACACCTCCGATCCGGCGTCGGCCGCCGTCCACTGCAGGGAACCGATGTATCGGGTGGCACTAGCCAAAAATTCCGCTGCCGGACAGACCGTGCCGCCGAACGCACCAAGGGGATTCGTCCCTGCCCACGTGCTGAAGTGCCGATGCGGATTTCAGATGGATGCCCCTGCCGGCCGCCGACCCACCCTGCCGGTCGGACGACGAAAGACACGGACGCCATGACGGGCCACAGCGGACCGACCACCTCCGCCGTCGCCAAGGAGAATAAATGAACATCCCAGAACCACGGGGACCCATCAGCGCCGGAGTGTGCGCCCTCCTGACCGGAGACCCCGGCGCCGATCCGTCCGCCTTGGCCGCCTTGCACGCACTCGTCACGGAGCGCATGGCCGTGGTCGAGGATCTGATCGACGACGACGTGCAGCTCGCCTTGTTCTGCCTCTATGAGCTGCATTATGGCGGGTTGGCCGGCGTCGATGACCGCTGGGAATGGCACCCCGGGCTGATCGGAATCCGGCAACTGCTGGAGGAACCCTTCGAGGCGTGGCTTCGCTCCGAGGCCGGCGTGGTGACGGATTCCGTCCGGCGGCCGGTGTCGGGAACCCCAGGCAGCGATGCCACCGCGGCCCTCCTGTTTGACCTGGCGGCCCGTGACTGCGGGCCCAGCGTCTCCCGCCACGTGGCGAAGAAGGCGACTGCCGAACAGCTCAGCGAATTCCTGATCCACAAGTCCTTGTATCAACTCAAGGAAGCAGACCCGCATACCTGGGCCATTCCGCGCCTCACCGGCCGGGCCAAGGCCGCCCTCGTTGAAATCCAGGCCGACGAGTACGGCGGCGGTCGCCCGGAGCGCATGCACAGTGCACTGTTCGCCCGCACCATGAGGGGCCTGGGACTCAAGGACAGCTATGGCGGCTACGTCGACGTCGTACCGGCCATCACCCTGGCGTCGGTGAACATGATGTCCTTGTTTGGGTTGAACCGGAGGCTCCGCGGAGCCATCGCAGGGCATCTGGCGATGTACGAGATGACTTCCTCACGCCCCAACCAGCTGTACGGAAACGGATTCCGGCGTCTCGGTTTTGACGCGGCCGTCACCGGCTACTTCGACGAGCACGTCGAGGCGGACGCTGTCCACGAGCAGATCGCCGGAAGGGACCTTGCCGGGGGACTCGTCGAGGCGGAACCGGATCTCCTCGAGGACGTTCTCTTCGGCGCGGCGGCGGTGTCCTGCATCGACGCGCGCTTCGCCGCCCTCCTCCTGGACGCCTGGGAAAACGACCGGTCCTCGCTGCGCCCGCTTGTACCCGCCACGACATAACGACCCGGATCCTGCCCGTCCCCACGCCGAGATCGGAACCACTCATGAACGAGATCCCCCTGCATCCCGCCAACGCCTCGCTTGTCCTCTGCCCCGACGGGCCCATTCTGGTCCGCGGCGACTTCGACGTCGTGATGCCCTCCGGGGAACCCGTGCCACGGCAGCGCAAAACCGTCGCTCTCTGCAGATGCGGAGCATCCGCCATCAAGCCCTACTGCGACGGCACGCACAAAATGATCAACTTCCGCACCGAACCTCCTGACGTGCAGGGTCGCGGAACGTCCGGGCGTCCGAATTAAGGAAAGTCTCCGCGCGAATCCTGAGGACTCAAGCGCGGAGACTTCCTGGCTCTCCAAGCTGGGGGGACTGGAGAGCCGCTTCCAGCCTAGTCGCTCCAGGTGTTGCCGGCGCTCTCAGCGTGCTGCAGCGACCTCGCGAGGCCGTCGAGGACCAGGTCCAGCCCAAACTCGAACTCCGCGCCATAGTTGTAGCCAGGCTTCATCACGTGTTCGACCGTGAACTCGACAAGGTGGGGATAGTCCCCGGGGGAATACTGATCCATCATCCGCCCGGCAACCTCGGTGACGGTTTCGGGGCCGTTGACGGGCAGCGTGGCCTCCGAGAGGGCGAATCCGTAAACGTAGGCATCGATCAACGCGAAGGCGTGGGCGGTCATTTCCACCGAGAAGCCCGCCTGACGCAGAGTGCCAATGACGGCGTTGTGGTGCTTCAGCGTCGCCGGGCCGGGGCTCGTCCGCGTCTCCACGAGCCCGATCGCCCAGGGATGGCGCCGCATCGCCTCACGGGCCGAGGAGGCCCGCCGCCGCATCTCGGCGTGCCAGTCGCCGCCGATGACGGGCAGGTCGATCTCGCTGAAGACGATGTCAACAATGCCGTCAAGGACGTCATCCTTGTTGGCGACATGGTGGTAAATCGACATCGGCTTGACCTCGAGAGCGTCCGCGAGTGAGCGCATCGTCAAGGATCCAATGCCGCCGGCATCGGCCACCGCGACGGCGCCGCGCAGCACCGACTCCCGGCTGAGCCGCGGGCGGCTCGGGGACATTCCTGCAGGCATTTGCACTCCACGTTTCCTCAGGCCATAGACCATTCGTACTTAGTACGATACATTAACCGTACTTAGTACGAAACCTCTGAAAGGGCACGACATGACGAACCACATCAGCGCGATGGCGGGGGACAATTCCGGAACCACTGACGGCACGATGCGCGCCATCGTGCAGGACGGTTACGGCCCCGTCGATGTCCTTCAATCCGGCCGGGCCGCGCTGCCGCGCATCGCGGAGAACGAGGTCCTGATCCGTGTGCACGCCGCCGGCATGGACCGCGGAACGTGGCACATGATGACGGGGCGCCCCTATCTCCTGCGCGTCCTGGGATTCGGGTTCCGCAGGCCGAAGAACCCGGTGCCGGGCATCGACGTCGCCGGCACTGTCGCTGCGGTCGGTTCCGCCGTTACCCGCTTCGCAGTGGGGGACGAGGTGTACGGGATGTCCCGGGGGGCGTTCGCCGAATACGCCGCCGCGCTGGAGGACAAGCTGGCCCACAAGCCCTTGAGCCTGTCCTTCGAGCAGGCGGCGGTGGTTCCCATCTCGGCGGGCACGGCCCTCCAGGCCCTTGACGCCGGGCGGGTAGAGCGCGGGCAGAAGGTGCTGATCCTGGGTGCCTCCGGCGGCGTCGGCTCCTACGCGGTGCAGCTGGCCAAGTCCCTTGGGGCGGAGGTCACCGGCGTGAGCAGCACCGGGAAGACCGGTCTGGTGCGTTCCCTCGGGGCCGATCACGTCCTCGACTACACGCAGGATGACTTCGCCGACGGGGCGCGTCAGTTCGATCTGATCCTCGACATCGGAGGGAACCCGCCGCTGTCACGACTGCGCCGCGCCCTCACCCCCACCGGCACCGCCGTGATCGTCGGAGGCGAGGAAGGCGGCAAGTGGACAGGAGGTTTCGGCCGGAGCCTAAGGGCTCCTTTTGTGTCCCTGTTTGTGCGTCAGCGCCTTACCATGCTCGCCTCCAAGGAGCGCGCCAGCGACCTCGAACGGCTCACGCCCCTCCTCGAGGCCGGGCAGGTGACGCCAAGCGTCGAGAGGACATACCCGCTCGACGAGGTACGGGATGCCATGCGTCATCTCGACGCCGGACACGTGCGAGGCAAGATCGCCATCACCGTTTTCAGCAACGAAGGAAACTCATGATCACGCCCTAATTTTGCCATTTTGGCAACGCTGCTTGCATATTTGCCCGGCCCATCGGCACGATCGACTGTAGAAAGTGAGTTCCGGGCGGAAAGGGTACGACATGGCAGGGACGGTAGCGGCGTTGGCCGATGTGGTGGTGGCCCGATGACGCACAGCTTCGACAGGGATTACTGGGAAGGGCACTGGGAGCAGGCTCACGACGCTGCCCCGGCTGATTTGGCAGGGAGCGGCCCAAACCCCTATCTCGCCAGTGGAACCAGCGGTCTCGCCCCCGGCACCGCGCTGGATGCCGGCTGCGGGACGGGCGCAGAGGCAGCATGGCTGGCCGCGCACGGCTGGCAGGTGACCGGCGCCGACATCTCGGCCGCCGCTCTCGCGCAGGCAGCCGAGCGCGTGGCCTCGCAGCCAGGGTCCGGAAGGCTGGCCTGGGTCGAGGCAGACCTGACGATGTGGGAGCCGGGGCGCCGGTTCGACCTGGTGACCACCAACTACGCGCACCCCGCGATGCCGCAGCTGGCCTTTTACGAACGAATCGCCGATTGGGTCGCCCCCGGCGGCACCCTGTTGATCGTCGGGCATCTGCACGACGCCGCCGCGGATAGTCACGGGCATCACCCTCCCGCCGAGGCCACGGTTACCCTCGCGGACATCACCCGTGGACTCGGCTCTGACGCATGGAGCATCAACCGCGCAGAGGAGCGGACGCGCACACTCGCCGGACCCGGCGGCCTGGCCGTCACCCTGCGCGACGCCGTTGTGCAGGCCATGCGGCACCCCGACGGCGGCTAACTGGCGTGCCCTGATCCCGGCCCCTGGGTAACAGGTGGCCGCTCGGTCGTCACAGTGCCCGCGTCTCCGTCTACGGTGATCTGTTGGCCGCTGGTGAGCCGTTGGGTGGCGACTCCGGTGCCGAGCACGGCAGGGATGCCGTACTCCCGGGCCACGATGGAGCTGTGGCTCAACGGGCCGCCGACGTCGGTGACCACGGCCGAGGCCATCGCGAACAGAGAGGTCCAGGCAGGAGTGGTGATGCGGGCGACCAGGACGTCGCCCGGGACCATCGCGGCGAAATCCTGAGGTCCGCTCAGGACGCGGGCAGGAGCGCTGACCCGCCCCGAGCTGGCGCCGGCGCCTTTGATGATGTCGCCGGGCTGGTCCGGCGACCCTGCCGGCATCATTGAGCCGAAGGCCCGCTCCATCCACCGGCTCTCGGGCAGCAGTTGCGGGGCCGCGGCCTTAGCCTGGCCCCGCCACAGCATCTTGCGCTCTTCGACGGCACCGGCACGGACTGGCCTGTCCGCCCCCGTAATTGCCACGGCCGCCTGTGTGCCCGCCCCCGCGAGCCCGAACTCGACGGCGCTGCGCAGCTCCCGGTGGCGCAGCCAGAAGACGTCGGCGGGCTCGGCGATGACAGTCGAGTCGACCAGGCGTCGACCGAGCTCGAAGAGCATCCCCCGCAGCAGCGGCCACGCCAGGCCGACGTCGGCCAGGGCATCCTCGCGGATCGGGGCCGCACCTTGTGCCCACCGAAGCAGGCGGAGGAACGCGGTCCGGCGTTTCGGCCCGAGCCGCGCGATCGTTCGGCTCGTTTCATCCTCCCGGCGGGCGGCCGACAGCCGCTGGCGCTCGTGCGGGTCATTGCCGTGTCCCCGCAGGTAAAACTTGACAGTCTCCAACAGCGGCGAGGGATCGTCGGCCGGCACCGGGCTGACGAAGTCCAGGTTGTAGACCGCATGGCCGAACCGGCCGAGGTGTTCCTGGAAGCGGGGATGCCATTGCTGCCACAGGGCCGGGTCCACCCCGGCAGGCGGGAGCCCGGTCCGCTGCGACTCGGCCAGTGCCGCGGTGGGTTCAGTGAGGATCGCCTGGGCCAGCCCCGGAACTTCCCGTGCCCAGGCCGCGAGATCGTAAAGCGACTTCTCGGTCCGGATGGGTTCGCTGTCGTAGCCGAGGAGGAACGTCAGCGCGGGGGGATCCCCGTCGCGGCGCACAAACTTGTCGTAATAGGCCCGGAAGGAGATTTCGCTGGTGGCCGCGATCGGAATGATGGACTGCACGGCCGTGTAGTACACAGTACCGGCGTCCAGCAACGTCTGCACCCCGTCGAGCAGTTCCTCGCCGGAGAGCTCCCCGACGGGCTTCGCCGACCAGTCCTTGATCACCTCCTCGTAACGGGGATGCGAGAATTCCCGCCAGCCGGCCACTCCCATGTGCGCCTTGCCGCGGGCCAGCGCGCGCATCGCGGTCAGCGACTTGCCCATCACCCGCCACATTCCCGAGTTGCTGTAGTAGTAATAGGCGTAGCCGTTAATGGTGGGCAGTCCGACGTCGTCCTCGCGGATGACGTCCTTGCCGACGGCGCCGGCCATCAGTGCCCGCAGCGACCGGGACACCGAGCCGTCGATCATGTCGGCGAACAGCGGCGAGAGCGGGTCGGGCAGCTGTTCCACGATGCTCGCCCGGAAGTAGAGCCCGTGCGGATAGGGCACCGTCCACGTGTCCGGGATATCGGCGGCCGGTTCGGGCAGTGCGGTGATGGGCCGGGATTGCAGGATGAAGAACCCGCCACCGGACCGTGCCCATTCGATGTCCTGCGGCGTCCCGAAATGCGCCGCAATCCGTGTTCCGTAGCCGGCCAGCTCGGCCGCCGCCCGGTCGTCCAGTACGGGCTGGCGCCGGCGCGCCGCCGGCACCGGCTGCTCCCGCGTGCCGTGCTCCGCGTAGACAGTCATGACCTCCTTGTCAGCGGTCCGTCGCGACAGCACACTGCCCGTCCCCGCTTCGACGACGACGTCGTCCGTGGTGACCGTTCCGCTGACTACGGACTCGCCAAGGCCCCATGCGGCACTGATAGCTGTCTGGTCGCGGCGTCCGTTGGCCGGATTGGCGGTGAACATCACCCCGGCGGCCTCGGCCTCGACCATCCGCTGAACCACGACGGCGAGGCGTACCGTGTCCGGCCCGATGCCTTCACGGGCCCGGTAAGCCATGGCACGCGCCGTCCACAGGGAAGCCCAGCAATCGGTCACGGCCGCGGCAAGGGCCTCCGCCCCGCGGACGTTTAGGAAGGTTTCCTGCTGACCGGCGAAGCTGGCCGAGGCGAGATCCTCCGCCGTGGCTGAGGAGCGCACCGCTACGGCGGCATCCCCGTTGCCCAGCTTCACGTAGGCGGCGCCGAGTTCACCTGCGATTGCTGCCGGCATGGTTCCGCCGCTGAACAGGGCACGAATCCGCTTCGAGGCATCCTCGTAGTCCCGTGGCGCCGCCGTCGGTGACAGCGCAGCCAGCTCATGAATGCCGCCCTGAAGGTGATTGGCTTCCACAAAGTCGGCATAGGCAGCGGTGCTCAGCACAAACCCGGAAGGGACCGGCAGTCCGGCCTGAACGAGGCCGCCCAGGCCCACGCCCTTGCCGCCCGCCGTGGCCACGTCACCTGGTCCCGCATCCCCGAAGTTGTAGATGTAGGTCATGACCGTCCATCCCTTCTGGAGCCGGGCCGCCCTCGCCGGGCCTGATTCTCAACATACTGGCACTCCGGCAGGGTGGAGGCTATAGCTGGGCTCGGCGCCGCTGCCCGGAATCGAGGGCCTGTGACGGGAAGCTGAGGGGATTCAAACGTCCGCGAAGAAGTTGAGGGCGTCGTGGCGAGAGCCGACCCGCAGGGCGAATTGTCAGCGCAGGCCGCCTGAAACCGGTTCAAGGCAAGAACTTCGCCTGCATCTGGCGCGGGGCGGGCGTGCTCCGGTAAAGCTGCTTCAGGAGGGCGAAGTAAGCGTGATGTGCGAGGTCGAGTTCGAGGGCCTGGATTGGGGTGAACCACCGTATATCGTCGTGTTCATCCCGGGCCAGGTTCTCCGGAGCGCCTGACCACTCGGTGATTACCCACCCGGACAGTGCCAACCCGTCGGTTGCGCCGCGGTTGTCGTGGATACTGAACGTCGGCGCATCCTCGGGGACGACTATGCGGATATTGACCTCTTCGAGGAGCTCCCGGGCCAGGGCCTCGCCGGCCGTTTCGCCATCCTCGATGTGGCCTCCAGGAAAATCCCACTTGGCCGGGTACCACTGCAATGATGGGCGCCGGTGGCACATCAGAACGCCCAGCGGGCCGACCAGTGCGCCGACTGCGATGCGGTGGGTCATGGCGTCTGCCGACCACACCGGGGTCCGGTGCGCAGGTCCAGCGTGAAACCTGGATAGTCGGGGAAGTCCCCAACGCGATCGGCCGGGAAGCCCAGCGCTTCGTAGAAGGCAACCGCGGAGGGGCTTGCCTGCCAGTCAAGGACCATAGCGTGGGGCCGGGCCCCCGCCCATCCGAAGATATAGTCCATCAGAGCTTGGCCCGCGCCGGTCCGGCGCGCGTCGGGATCCACAAAGAGGTCATGCACGCTGGTTGTCCCGATTCCTGATCAGCATACGGTCAACTTCCGTCACGGTGACCGTGGTGCCGCGGTAGCTGGTTCGGCCGGACTATCAGCGGCTGTCGGGGCATGACAGACTGCGGGCATGAGCATGGAGCAATGGTGGCCGAAGCTGAATCCCTCAACGCGGGAATGGCTGATTGACAACAACGGCGACGCAGTTCCGGCCGAGACGCTCGTTGAGATTGCGGATGCTGGCGGGTCTGTAGCATCCGGCGACTGGTGGGTGGGGGAAAACGGGCCCTCAGGGTTCCATTTTTCGGACGAAGCCGTGGACTGGATTGAAGCTGTGGGCAACGGAGAGACACCCCGCAGTCGCTGAAAGTCTTCAGGGAAATTGGCCTTCAACCCGCGAAGTGCCCCCTGGCCTGCAAAGGTAGGGGGCACTTCGTGGAGTCCGGAACGGCCCGGACGAGCCGTTGCAACTAGTGCGTCAGGTCCTTGCCTTTCGTCTCCGGGATGGTGAAGACGAACAGCGCGCTGACCAGCAGCAGCACTACGGCGTACACGTTGAACACGTTGGCGAGGCCGAGGGTGCCGAGCCAGGTCTGCAGGTACGGGGCGGTCCCGCCGAACACGGCCACGCAGATGGAGTACGGGACGCCGACGCCGATGGTCCGGATGCTGGTAGGGAACAGTTCCGCGTAGACGGCCGGAACAATCGCGGCGCTGGCGGCGATGAAGATCAGCATGACTGACATGGCCACGGCCAGCTGCCAGGCTGAATCCTTCAGCAGCCAAGTCATGGGGAAGTGCATGACGGCACTGCCGGCGGCGCCGGCCCAAAGGACCTTTTTGCGGCCGATCCGGTCGGACAGCTTGCCCCAGACGGGCAGGGCGGCAATGAACACGATGTTGGCGATCACGCTGGCCCAGAGGGTTTCCCCGCGATCGATCTTCAGGGTGGTGGCGGCGTAGCTCGGGGCCACAACGCCCCAGATGTAGTAGATCACCGTCAGGCCCACCGTCAGCCCGATGACCTGGAGGGCCTGCTTGCGGTGCTTCACGATCTGCGGCCAGATCGGCGCGCGCTTCTCGGAAGCCGTTTCGCCTTCGAAGGCCTCGGTCTCGTGCAGCTTGGAGCGCATGATCAACGCGTACAGGCCCATGGCGGCGCCGACCAGGAAGGGCACACGCCAGCCCCAGTCATTCATGGCCTCGGTGCTCAGCGTCATGTTGAGAATGGCGCCCAGCAGGGTGCCGGCCAGGATTCCCACCGTGCCCGAGGTGTAGATCAGGGTGGCCCACAGCCCGCGCTTCTCTTTCGGGGCCACCTCGGAGAGGTACGTCTGCGACGACGGCAGCTCGCCGCCGTGGGCCAGGCCCTGGATCAGCCGGGCGACCAGGAGCATCAGTGACGCCCAGACGCCGATGGTGGCGAAGGACGGCGCGACGCCGATCATGAGGCTGCCCAGCGACGCGAGGCCGACGGCGAGCGTCATAGAGGTCTTGCGGCCCACCCGATCGCCGATCCAGCCGAACAGGAAGCCCCCGACCGGACGCGCCACAAAGCCGACGGCGAAGATCGCCAGCGTTGCCAGCACCGCCGAGGCGGGATCCGCCTTGCTGAACAGCTGGCTGGCGATGAACGGCGTGAACGTGGCGTAGATGGCCCAGTCGTACCATTCGACGGCGTTCCCGATGCCGGTGCCGAGGAGCGTCTTCCGCGTGGCCGCCCGGTGGGCTAGCTGCGGGTCAATGATGGTGGTCATGATTTCTCCGAAAGATCTAGGGCTATGAAGCGAGGGGCGAGGGGTGGCCGGCCGCCAGTGCTGCGATCCGGGAAATGGCGAGCTCCGCGTACAGCGCCGCGCCGTCGGTGAGGACGCCGTCGTCGAACGTGGCGTAGGGGGAGTGGTTGAACGCGGTGGCGGTGTGGTCCGCTCCGGGGGCGACGGCACTGAGTCCGATAAAGGTGCCGGGCACCTCGTCCATCACCCGGGAGAAGTCCTCGGATCCGCTGAGCGGCGTGGCCCAACGCGTCAGCCTGGACTCGCCAAACAGGTTCTGGATGGTCTTCTCCGCAGTGAGGGTCTCGTTTTCGTCCGTGATGCTCAGCGGATATTCGGGACGGTATTCGACGTCCACCTCCAGGCCGTGGGCGTGGGCGATGCCCTTCAGGAGGGTGGGGACGGCGGTCATCATCCGTTCGCGGGAGGCGTGGGAGAACGTTCGGACGGTCGCTTCGATGCGTGCCGTTTCGGGGATGACGTTGCGTGCGGTGCCGGCCCGCAGGACGCCGACGGTCAGGACGACGGGGTCGAACATGTTGAACTGCCGAGTGATCATGACCTGCAGGGCGGTCACCATTTCGGCGGCTGCGGTGACGGGGTCCTTGGCCGTGTGGGGGGCGGAGCCGTGGCCCCCGGCGCCCAGGATGGTGACAAACAGCCCGTCCGAGGCGCTGAGCATCACCCCGGGCTTGGTGGCGAACTGGCCGTACGGCTCCAGGGAGGAGAACACGTGCATGCCGTAGGCGGCGTCCGCGCGGCGGCCCGCGGCATCCAGGACCCCCTCGCGGATCATGTGGCCCGCGCCGTCGTGGCCCTCCTCGCCGGGCTGGAACATCAGCACGACGTCGCCGGCCAGCTGCCCGCGGCGTTCGGCGAGCAAGGTGGCCGCCCCAGCCAGCATCGAGGTGTGGAGATCGTGGCCGCAGGCGTGCATGGCACCGTCGATCCGGGAGGTGAAGTCGACGCCGGTGCGTTCCTGGACGGGAAGGCCATCCATGTCCGCGCGCAGCAGGACCACGGGTTTGTCGGCTGAAGTGTGCGGTGCGCCGCCGCGCAGAACTGCGGTGACCGACGTCGTGGTTTCGCCGAGGGTGATTTCGTACGGCAGGCCGTCGAGGGCCTTGAGAACTTTCTCCTGGGTGCGCGGGAGGTGAAGGCCGATCTCCGGTTCCTGATGCAACTCGTGGCGCAGCCGGATGATGTGGCTCTGGAGTTCCCTGGCATCGGCGGTGACCGACATATGTTTCCCTCTTTCCGAACGGTTGGTAGGTGCCTTACAACCATTGTGGAGTGACTGGTGTCACAGCTGGAGGAATGGCTGGAAAAATGCAAAACTAGGATAGTTAGAGCAGGAATCATTCAGTGACAGCGGGGGCCCGGTGGAGATCAGCGAGGAAGACCTCAGGCTCATCAATGCACTGCAGATCGCGCCGCGGATCAGCTGGTCGGATGCCGCCGGCATTCTGGGCGTCCACGCGACCACCCTGGCTGCCCGCTGGGAACGGCTCAGGGCCTCCGGTGCAGCCTGGAGCACCGCTCACCTGATGGGCGACCCGAAGCAGATGTGCCTGGCGCTGGTTGATGTGGACTGCGACATGAGGCTGCGGGCCGAGGTGACGGCCGCGCTGGCAGCCATCCCGGAAGTGGTCACAGTGGAAGAAGCGGCCAGCAACCGCGACCTCATGCTGACCGTCATCACTCCCACGCTGTCACGGTTCAGCGACATCGTCGTGGAGCAGCTCAAGGAGATCCCGGGCCTGACCAAGTACCAGACGGCGCTGTGCACCCGGCTGCACTCCGGCGGGTACGCGTGGCGGCTCAACGTCCTGGACAAATCGCAGCTGGCCGCCCTTCAGGCCCTGGCCGGGCCCGAAGCGGCCGGCCCGGCAACCCCTGCACACCAGGGTGCGCCGTTGCCTCAGAGTCACCTGGACCTGATCCCGTTCCTGGCCAGGGACGGGCGTGCGGCGGCTGCGGATATTGCCCGCGCCCTGGGACGCAGCCCCGCCACGGTCCAGCGCCAGCTGAACCGGGTTCTGGCCAGTCGGGTTCTGTCGTTCCGGTGTGAAATCGCCCAGAAGTACTCGGGGTTTCCGGTCAGCTGCCAGTGGTTCGCCAACGTTCCGCCGGGACAGCACGAAGCGGCCGCCGCCGAGCTGCGCAGTTTCCGCAACGTGAGGCTCACTGCGTCCACCACCGGCCGCACCAACTTCGTGATCCTGATGTGGCTGCATTCCCTGGCGGAGGTCCTCAACGCCGAACAGGCACTCCAGCAGCGGATCCCCGGAATCGAGCTCGTGGAAAGCGTGGTGGTGCTCAACACTGCCAAGCGGGTCGGTTGGATGCTGAACCCGGATTCGACCGCGACCGGGGCCGTGGTGGTGCCGGCTGCCGAGCTGGCCCCGACCGCCTGAGGCGCGGGGGAGCCGGGCCTTCGCCGAATGTGGCTTTAGCTGTTCTTCTTCCAGCGCTTCGGCCACTTCGCGTTGAACAGCAGCAGCCCCAGCAGGAGCGCGTCAATGGTCATGATCGCGGCCATAAGGTAGGCCCAGCCGATCATCATGTGGTGCTCACCGCCAATCGGCGGCACGAAGAGTGGGGGTGCATCAGAATGCCCATGACAATCTCCTGACTCGGATTCCCCCCCCGGCCACTCGATAGTTTTCCCAGTGTGCCACGGCGCCGCCCCGGATGGAACGGCGCGTGACGCCACCAATGTGGATTTCACGGAACTGGCCGACGTCTCTGAGATCCGGGAGCTGCTCGAGCCGCTGGCGACGCGCCGCGCGGCCACCCGGGCAAACGCACGCATCTTGTGCCTCGTCCTGGACAAGGTGCCCTCGGTGAGCGGCCACATCACCGAGCACGTGGAGCTGCTCAAGGCGGTGGCCCCGGGGGACGCCGACCAAGGCGGCCGAACTGGCTCTGCACCACGTCACGAGCTTCGAAGAGACCATCCGGAAGGTGCTCTAGGCGCGAGGCCTGTGTCGGGCGCAGAATCGGAATCGGAAACGAGAGGACTCTGCGCAATGGCCATCGAAGTCCGTCCGGCGACTCAGTTCGGGGATGTAGAGGCAGTAGTGGGCCCCAAACGGCCCGATGCCAACGTGTGCTGGTGCCTGAGCTACCGCATCCCCTCCAAGCAGAACCTGGAGTTGCGCGGCCCGGAGCGCGGGGAACTGGTCAGGCAGTTGACGGGCCAGGACCCGCCGCCCGGAGTGCTCGCGTACGACGGCGGTGAGGTGGTGGGCTGGGCGGCTGTCCATCCGCGCGCCGACACCAGCTTTGCCCGCAACCGCAAGATCCCCCACGTGGACGACCTCGACGTGTGGTCTGTGTGGTGCATCCGGGTGCGGCCCGGGCATCGCGGCAGGGGAATCTCCCATCAGCTGTTGAAGGGCGCCGTCGACTTCGCCCGCAGCTACGGCGCGCCGGCCATCGAAGGCTACCCGGTGGACAATCAGGGCCACCACGTGGACCTCACCATGGCCTACGTGGGAACCCGGAAGCTCTTCGAAGAGGCTGGGTTCATCATGGTTTCCGGCACCGACTCCGTGCTCAACGGCTTTCCCCGCGTGCTGATGCGCTGGGACCTTCAGTGAGGCACGGCCGAGCCACACTCCCCGTGTACGAGGCCAAGGCGGACATGACGCTCCCGTAGGCACCTTCCCCGACGCTGCAACCATGTTTCGTTCAGTGCAACGGATTTCACGTCGGCTCGCTCGCTCGTAACCCCTGGGGAGCCGCCGCCGCTGCCTTTAATTTGCGGTTCGGAAATACAAAAGCATTGACTGTGTCTCACGTCACGCCTAATCTAGTGCAACAGCGTTGCACTGAATGCAACCCCAAAACCTTTGGTGGATACATGAGTAACGAAACTTCCTCCCCCGCCACACTTGCGGGACCGAGCGGCCCGGAGTCGAATAGCGGGCATGGCGGTAGTTCGTCCGCCCAATCAACGTTGAACGGCCCAGCAGACCCTGGCGACGGCGTCAGCAAGGAAACGCGCCGCCGGGTGATCGCGGCGAGCTTTATCGGAAATTTTGTGGAGTGGTTTGACTACGCCGTGTACGGCTACCTGGCCGTTACTATCGCGGCGGTATTCTTCCCCGAGTCAGATCCCCAGACCGGGCTTCTGCTCACCTTCGCTCTGTTTGCGATCTCGTTCCTGGTCCGGCCCCTCGGAGGCTTCGTGTGGGGCCACATCGGAGACCGCGTCGGGCGCCGGACTGCCCTTTCCCTGTCCATCCTGATCATGTCCGGAGCGACGTTCTGCATCGCGCTGATTCCGGGCTACGACACGATCGGCATCTGGGCTCCGATCCTGCTCCTGATCATCCGCGTCGCCCAGGGCTTCTCAGCCTCCGGTGAATACGCCGGCGCCTCCGCATTCCTCGTGGAGTACGCCCCCGCCAACAAGCGCGGCCTCTACGCAGCCGTCGTGCCGGCAAGCACCGCGGCGGGCCTGCTTCTGGGCTCCCTGCTCGCGGGCCTGCTGACCACTCTGCTCAGCTCCGAGGCGATGCAGAGCTGGGGGTGGCGTCTGCCTTTCCTCCTTGCGGCCCCGATGGGCCTGATCGGGCGCTACATCCGCACCAAGCTCGAAGACACGCCTGTATTCCGAGAGCTCGCAGCAGAGGACCAGACCATTAAGGCCCCCGTTTTCGGGCTCTTCCGCAATCACTGGCGGCTGCTGCTGAAGGCCGTCGGCGCGGTGCTGCTCAACGCCGTCGGCTTCTACGTGATCCTCAGCTACATGCCGACCTACCTGTCCTCCGAGCTTGGCCTCGGGGCAACCGAATCCTTCCTCGCAACCACCATCGCGCTGTTGACGTACATCGGATTCATTTTCCTCACCGGAATGCTCTCAGACCGCTACGGCCGCAAGAAGGTGCTCATCGCCGCATCCATCAGCTTCATCGTGCTGACCGTGCCCGCCTTCGCCCTGCTGGGAACTGGAAGCTTCCTCGTCATCGTCCTGGTCCAGATCCTGCTGGGCGCCATGCTCACCCTCAATGACGGCACTCTGCCCAGCTTCCTCGCGGAAATGTTCCCCACCCGTGTCCGCTACAGCGGCTTCGCGGTCAGCTTCAACCTCTCCAACGCGCTTTTCGGCGGCACCGCGCCCTTCATGGCCACCCTCCTGATCGCCGCCACGGGCAACGACCTTGCTCCGGCCTGGTACCTGGTCGCGGCCGCAATCATTTCCCTGATTGCAGTCGCACTTTCCCGCGAGACCAGCAAGGAACCACTGACCCACGGGTAAAACAACCCGTTCCAACTTTCCCCCTGAAGAAATCATCGAAGAAAGGCACCACCAAAATGACCATCACTACATCCGACAACGCTTCGTCCATCGCCGAGCTGGAGCGCCTCAAGGTCCTGAACAACGGCAAGAAGGTCAGCCTCACGTTCTCCGATGCCGAGTTTGAGCGCCGGCTGTCCGGCCTGCGCCGGATCATGGCGGAGAAGAGCCTGGACGCCGTCGTCCTGACGAGCTACCACTCCATCAAGTACTACTCCGACTTCCTTTTCACCTACTTCGGCCGCTCCTACGCCATGGTGGTCACCAAGGATGACACCGTGACTGTCACGGCCAACATCGACGCCGGCATGCCTTGGCGCCGCAGCTACGGCGACAACGTGGTCTACACGGACTGGCGCCGCGACAACTACATCTTCGCCATCCAGGAGGTGCTGCGCACCCGCGGCATTAACCCGCGCCGGATCGGCGTCGAAGATGATTCGCTCCCGCTGGACAACCGCAACAAGATCCGGGCGGCGTTTGAGTCGGCCACCCTGGTGGACGTCGCCCAGGCCGCCATGCGCCAGCGGATGATCAAATCGGCCGAAGAGATCGAGGTCATCAAGCACGGGGCCCGCATCGGTGATCTGGGCGGCGAGGCCATCCGCAACGCCATCACCGCCGGGATCACCGAATACGAGGTCGCCCTGATCGGCACTGAAGCGATGGTCCACGAAATCGCCCGGACCTTCCCGAACTCGGAAATCCGCGACACCTGGGTCTGGTTCCAGTCCGGCATCAACACCGACGGCGCCCACAACTGGGCCACCACCCGCAAGATCCAGGAACACGACATCCTGTCCCTGAACTGCTTTCCCATGACCTCCGGCTACTACACGGCCCTGGAGCGCACCCTGTTCTACGGCGAGCCCGATGCGCGCTCGCTCGAGCTGTGGAACATCAACGTCGAAGTCCACAAGCGCGGCCTTGAACTCATCAAGCCGGGTGCGGTCTGCAAGGACATCGCCGCTGAACTGAATGAGATCTACGTGGGCCACGGACTGCTGGCCAACCGGACCTTCGGGTATGGTCACTCCTTCGGCGTCCTCAGCCACTACTACGGCCGGGAGGCCGGACTCGAGCTCCGCGAGGACATCGACACCGTGCTGGAACCGGGCATGGTGGTCTCCATGGAACCAATGATCACCGTGCTGGACGGACAGCCCGGCGCCGGCGGCTACCGCGAGCACGACATCCTGGTGGTCGGCGAGGACGGGGCCGAGAACATCACCAAGTTCCCCTTCGGCCCGGAATACAACATCGTGGGCGCCGCCTGACCATCCCGACCGGCAAGGAAGCGGCGCCACGTCCCACGTGGCGCCGCTTTCGTCCCCTGTACGGAATGATGGGATCACCATGAGTCCAGAAGAATCCCCTGACACCAACGGAAACGGCGACACGAAGGGCACCTCCGTCATCGTCAACGCCATCGCAGTGCTGCGGTCTTTCACCGCCGATGAACCGCTGCTTGGGGTCACCGAGATCGCCAACCGGGTCGGCCTGCACAAGAGCACGGTGTCCCGCATCCTGTCCACCTTCGAGCAGGAGCACCTGGTGGAACGGGACCCGGAAACGCGCCGTTTCCGCCTGGGCCTGGGCCTGATCGCCGTTGCCGGCCCGTTGCTCGCGGAACTCGAGGAACGCCGCGTGGCCTACCCGGTCCTGCGCGAACTCACCGAACAGACCGGCGAAACCAGCGCCCTGATGGTCTGGAACGGCAACGAATCGATGTGCGTGGAGCAAATCGCCAGCCACCACCAAATCAAGCACACCACTCCGCTGGGAGCCCGGTACCGGGACACCATGAGTGCGTCCGTCCAGGTCTTCCTGTCGGCCGAACCGGCCGAGCGGGTCCGCGCCCTGCTCCGCAGCGGAACCATCACCTATCCGGGGCTGGACGATGCCGGCCTGGATAACTACCAGGCCAAACTCGGCGACGTAGCCCGCCGGGGCTGGGCCATCAACTACGGGGAATCATCCATCGACGAAGTCGGCGTGGCCGCGCCCGTTTACGATCACCGTGGCGACGTCGTGGCCGCCGTCCTTATCCCGGCCCCCCGGTTCCGTGTGTCCCGCGAGCGACTGCAAAGCCTGGGTGAGGCGTGTGCCGCGGCTGCGCATCAGGTCACTACACGCCTGGGCGGACGTCCGCCCGGAAACCCGGAACGCGGCCCGAGCTAAAGGGCGGGCGGGAGCGTCAGGCGAGCTTCGCCAACCGGGCGGCCAAATGCAATGCCGCGAGCCGTCCCGTGTCCCGCGGGTCACCGCCGCACAGGTCGAAGATCCGCCGCAGCCGCTGATGCATGGACTGCCGCTCCACGTGAAGCTCGCGGGCGGCGTGGGCGGTATTGCACCCGCAGTCCAGCCACGTAGCCAGGGTGTCGAGCAGCCGCGAATTGCGTTGTGCGTCGTGGTCCAGGAGCGCACCCAGCTGCCGGCGTACGAAGTTCCGTCGCTGGTCCGGGTCCAGGGCCTGAACGGCGAGACGTTCGACGGCGAACGCCTCGGCGTCGATGACGGGACTGTATGCGCCGTCGGCTCCCGGCCGGGCGTGCCGAGGAGAGTCCGCCAGTTCCAGGGTAAGCTTGGCCTCGGCCACTGACCAGGGAGCATCCGCAATTCCGGCCACCACCGGACCTACCGCAGCCAGCGTCCCGGCCATGGCGGGCAGCTCCATCAGTCCGGCCAGGAGCCCCTGCCGGCTCGCTTCCGAAGCTTCTCCGGCCAGGCTGGCCACTGCCAGCAGCTCGGCGTTGTCGACATAGGTTGCGTGGGACCGCGCTGTCCGGGCCAGATGCTGCTCCACCGACGTCCGCAGCTGTTGTGAGATCTCCGACCGCACCACCATGGCGACCAGTGGGGCGGAGGCCGGAATTCCGGCTGCTAAGGCCAACTGCTGAAGCCGCCAGGGCTGGCTGCCGGAATCAATCGCACGCATCAGCGCAGCTCCCGCCACCTCCCGCAGCCCGGGCGACATCCGCTGCAGCATGGCCAGCGCCAGAATATCCACGGAGCGTTTCCCCGCCGTCCGGGCCAGGTTCTCGTCCTCGCCCGGCGGGACACGGAGCAACAGTTGCGCCGCCAGGATTCCGCGTACCGGAACGTCGATGTGGATCAGGCGTGCATGGTCCGCCAGCGTGGGCGCGGACTCCGCCGTCGAGCCGGCAGCGAAGGCGGCGTCATGCGCGTCGGGCGCGTCGCGCGCCGGCGCTGCGCTGGCCAGGGTCGCGCCCGTGAGCGACACCAGGGTCACCTCAGCGTGGGTGATGCCGGCGAGTACGGCCAGGATCCGGTCCAGGCTGCCTCCGTGCGCCAGTTCAACGGCCATCGCGTGGCTGGCCTCATCTGCCTGCCGCAACTGGGAAACCGACTCGCTCACGAGCGACGAGTTGATCGCCTGCATAACACTGACAAACGGCACCACTTTGCGAAGCTCGATCAGGGGAAGGCCCGCTGCTTCGGCAGCCGACACCATCGAGGACGGGAGCGACGGGAGGGCGACGCCGGTTTCGATGGCTAAGGCGGCCACGCCCCGCTCCGCCAGCTGGCGGATGTAGGTGATGCGCCGCTCCTCGGAAGCAAGTGCGAGGGCTTCGCCGCCCGTCAGCAGGAGTTCCCCGCCGTCAAGTAACGGGGCGATGTCCAGAATCTCACTTGAGTGGATCCACCGGAGCTGGGTTCTGGCAGCGTTGCCTGCCCCCGCCCGGATGACGGGATCGGCGGCCGTGAGGGTCGGGTGGTTGAGCACATCCTGAAGACGTATTGGCATGACACTCCGTCGCGTAAGGCAAGTATTAACTAGACACATCATATATAGGCGGATGTGGCATGTGCCACATAATCTTGAAGGACCCCACTCACTCACGGAGGCTCCAATGCGTGAAGAACCCCCTATGATTTCCGCCACCCCCGCACCGGCGGCCGGCGAAGACTGCGAAGCCTGGCTTCAGCCCATTCCCGAATCCCAGCGGACCCGGAAAGTCTCCGGCCAGTTCTGGATCTGGGCCGGCGCCAACCTCGCCCCGATCAACTGGGTGCTTGGCGCCCTCGGCATCCACCTCGGCCTCGGCTTCGCCGACACCGTCACCGTTCTGGTTTTGGGGAACCTGATCGGCATGCTGCTCTTCGGCTGCTTCGTGCTGCTGGGGCAGAAGACGGGGGCAACCGGCATGGTCCTGGCCCGGGCCGCCTTTGGCCGTCGCGGAAACTACCTTCCGGCAGCCATCCAGGCCCTGCTGGTCATCGGCTGGTGCGCGGTCAACACCTGGATCATCCTGGACCTGGTGATGGCGCTGTTCGGCACCCTCGGCTGGGTGGACCCGACGGCCCATAACTACGCCTGGAAAATCGGCGTCGCCACGGCCATCATGGCCGCGCAGGTCGCCATCGCCTGGTTCGGCTACAAGGCCATTGCGGCCTTTGAAAAGTGGACCGTGCCGCCCACCATCATCATCCTCGCCGTGATGTCCGCCGTCGCGTGGTTCGGCATGAAGATCAACTGGTCCTACGCCGGGCCGGCCGGCAATATCCTCGAGGGCTCGGAGCGCATCGCCGCGATGAGCGCTGTTATGACCGCGATCGGCATCGGCTGGGGCATCACCTGGTTCACGTACGCCGCCGACTACTCCCGCTTCGTCAGCACCGAAGTGCCGAAGCGCAAGGTCTACCTGGCCTCGGTCCTGGGGCAGTTCATCCCCGTTGTCTGGCTCGGGATCCTGGGTGCCAGCCTGGCCACCAACAGCGGAGAGATCGACCCCGGCAAACTCATCGTCCAGAACTTCGGTGTGATGGCGCTCCCGGTTCTGCTGATGGTCCTGCACGGGCCGATCGCCACCAACATCCTGAACATTTACACCTTCTCGGTCGCGACGCAGGCCCTCGACATCACCATCAGCCGCCGCAAGCTCAACCTGTTCGTCGGTGTCTTCTCACTGGCCGCCGTTGTCTTCTTTATCTTCCAGGAGGACTTCGCCGCTGTCCTGGACGCGTGGCTGATCGGACTCGTAGCCTGGGTTGCCGCCTGGGGCGGTGTCATGCTGGTGCACTACTTCTGGATTGAGAAGCGCTGGCCCGGCGACCCGGCCCGGCTGTTCGACGCCGTCGGCACCAAGCGCCTGCCGGGCGTGAACCCCGCCGGCATCGCATCCCTGCTCATCGGCATCTTTGCCACCTGGCTGTTTATGTACGGGCTGGTACCGGCAATGCAGGGCCCCGTCGCCGTCGCCCTCGGCGGATGGGATCTGTCCTGGCTGGCCGGTGGACTGTCCAGTGCCACGGCCTACGCCCTGATGGGTCCGCGCTTCCACCGGAAGTTCCTGCAGGTGCCCGGCGCCGCGGAGGCGGCCCCCGTCTCTGAACTGCCCCGTGTGACAGACCTCCCCGCCGCCACAACCGCCCCCGTCGGCCTCTGACCAGCACTCATCAAGGAGCATCACCAGCATGGACAAGTCAGTATTTCTGGAAGACCTGGATGCCTTTGCCTACCGTGAAGCCTTGGCATCCGGGGAGACGATTGTTCTCATTCCCGTCGGGTCCCTGGAGCAGCACGGCCCTCACCTTCCACTGGGAACGGACACCATCCTGTCCTCCCACTTCGCGGAAGGGGTCGCCCGGCGGCTGGGAGCAATGGTTGCCCAGCCGATCGCCTACGGGTACAAGTCGCAGCAGAAGTCCGGCGGCGGCAACCACCTCCCGGGTACTGTCAGCCTTGATGGCGCCACCCTGATCGGCGTGGCGCGCAACCTGGTCAAGTCCTTCTTGAACCAGGGCGTCCGGCACGTGGTCTTCATCAACGGCCACTTCGAGAACTACCAGTTCCTGTACGAGGGAATCGACCTGGCCCTGGACGAGCTTGGGATTGAGCCCGGGGCACAGCAGAGCGTGCTTCTGCTGTCGTACTGGGACTTTGTCAGCCAGGACACGCTGTCGCAGGTCTACCCCGACGGCTTCCCGGGCTGGGACATCGAGCACGGCGGGGTCCTGGAAACCTCACTCATGCTCCACCTCGAACCGGCCCGGGTTGCCATGGACCGCCTGGTCGACGGTCCTGCCGCCGTCCTGCCGCGCTTTGACAGGCTCCCGGTGGTGCTGGAGCGGACCCCCGCCACCGGCTGCCTGTCATCGGCCGCGGGGTCCAGCGCAGCCAAAGGCGGTCTGCTGTACGGGCAGGTGGTTGGAGATCTGGCCGTCGAACTCGCAAGCGAACTGGTCCGTGAACCCACGGCCGCAGCTGTTCCGGCGTAGGGCACAACGATCCACAGGGCAACGCGATTCACACAGTAAACTCAGGCGCCGCGGGGAGACTTCCCCGCGGCGCCCTTCCTGTCACGGCGAAACTGCGCTCCTGCCAGGTACCTCTTCGGAGGAGGCCCGGCTGCACTAATCTGGGGGAGTGGCCAGCATTCGAGAAGCTCAAAAGCAGATGACCCGCCGATTGTTGCTCGAAAAAGGGCTGGAGCTTTTCGAGGAGAAGGGGTACGCCGCCACGACCGTGGATGACATCGCCGCCGCCGTCGGAACGACCCGGGCCACCTTCTACGCGCACTACCCGTCCAAGGCCCAGCTGATGCGGTCGCTGGTGGAGCGGTCCAACGAGATGCTGACCGAGGCGGACGTTCCGCCGTTGCATTCGGTGGTGGAGTCCGGGGACCGTGAGCTGATCAGGGTCTGGCTCGCCCGGAAATTTGACCAGTGGGCCGAAATCCGCCCCTACGTGGTGGCGGCGCACCAGGCCGCGGCGAGTGAACCGGATATCCAGGCGGCCCTGGACCAGTGGTTCGACACCGCGATCGATGACATGGTGGCCGGCTTGGAGCGGGCCGGGCGGTTTGATCCGTCCAGCCGCCGCGTGCGGTGCGCGCTGGCGTTCGGGGAACTGGAGTTCTTCTCCCGGCGCTGGATGCGGCTCGGCTGGACCGTGGACCGCGACATTTCGCTGGATTTGATGGTCGAGAACTGGTGCTTCCTGCTGGCTGAGTGAGCAGGAAGCACCAGGTGACCGGTGGGGTCAGCCCGCTGGGTCCCCGGCCGCCTTGTTCGTGGTGAACGGCAGCACCAGCCTGGACGGGTGGGCGGCGTCGCGGTAGATCTTATGCGTGACAGGCCGGCCCACGGGCAGGTGGAACGCGTCCGGCGGCAGCAGCGCGTTGTGTTCGTCTGCAAGCGGCTCGGCGTTGGACAGTTCCACCGTCAGGACGTGACCCGGCCTGAACGTGTTCGCGAACGGGTAGAGGCGCAGCACGTACTCCTCGATCTGCCCAGGCTCCACCGGAACGGTCCGGGTGTGCGGGTGGAACGGGTTGCCCTCGGTGGTCCGCCCGTCGAGTTCGCGGTGTGAGGCCTTGAGGTAACCGCTGGTGATCAGCTGGCGCTTGCCGTTGGGGGCGTAGTCCCACAGGCGCAGGATGAAATTTGTGTCCGGCTGGTCGATCGCGGCGAAAATGTGCGCGGCGCCGGTACCGATCATCTCCGTGTCCTCCTCGAACGGCGGGGTGGACCAGCTGATGATCTCCACCTTGTCTGTCACCGTCAGCGGCGCCTGGTAGAAGCCGTCCGGGGCGGCGTACTCGGCCCCCATCAGCTCCGGTTCGGTGGACAGCTTGTGGCGCGGGCGCAGGAAGAGGGACGTGTACTCGACGTCCTTCGGCGGCCACGAATCGGCGGTCACCAGCTCCCTGGAGCCCTCCACGAAGACGCTGACGGCGGGCTCGTCCATCACGCCGTTGTCGATGCCCTTGATCCAGTAGTCATACCAGCGGAACATCTTGTCGTGCTCTTCGATGAAGGGGCGCGACTGCATCGGGGGATAAGGGCCGATGTCCAGCTTCTTCGGGCCCTTCAGCTCGTTGAACAGCTCGATCGTGCCGTCCATGGTCCACCCGCGGCCCTGGTCGATCTGCAGCCACACTGGAATGTCGATGTTCGGGGCCAAGGTGATGGGGTTGCGCTCTTCGTACCAGTCGCCGTCGAGCTCGTTCATCACGATGTCGAACCATGCTTCGTGGTTCTTCGGATAGTTCAGGACGTGGACCAGGTTCGGCCACGCGGCGACGTCGGGATCCTCGAGGCGCTTGGCCACGAGCTTCTTCAGTTCCTCCGGCGAGTACTTTTCGATCATCCGGGACTTGACTCCGTCGGTGAACGCCCAGCCGGAGTCGCCGCCGCGGCCTTCGCGGGCAGCACGCGGCATGAACCACATCACGCCGCCGTGGTAGGTGGTCTCGTAGAAGTCGTAGTGGCCGCCGGAGACGAAGATCGCCTTCAGGTGCGGCGGGCGCTCGGCCGCGGCCAGCACCTGCATGGAGCCGAAGTAGGAGATGCCCACCATGCCCACATTGCCGTCGCACCAAGGCTGCTCGGCCACCCACTCAATGAAGTCGTACGCATCCTGGCCCAGCGAGACACCGCCGGCGTTGTAGTTGCCGATGTGCTCGCCGCCCGAGTGGCCGGAGCCGCGCAGGTCGCCGATGACGTGGACGTACTCCTCCTTGACGATGCGGGCAATGTCGCCGGCCTCGATGCAGCCGTCCCACATGGGGCTGGGGCGCCGCTGCGGCGGGGTGGTGAGGGCCAGCGCCTGCAGTTCCTTGCCGTAGGGGCTCAACGCCACCAGCGCCGGGCGCGGTTTGTCCTCAACGCCCTGGTAGGCGTCCGCGGCGAGCTCGACGCCGTCCCGCATCGGGACCCGGAGGTCCTTGCGGACGACGATCTTTTCCCCGCCGGCATTCAGTAACTGGAAGTCATCCATGAGTGCTGATCTCCTCATCTTCGGTCATGTGGTCGAATGTCGTGCGGTATCCGTTGAGCGTCGTGAAGAACGGGGACGGTTCCAGCGCGGGATCCCCCTCGTAGCCAAGCTCCTCGGCCACGCGGGCGAAGGGCGAGTAGGGCGAGTCTGAATCCTGCAGCCCGGCAGCCAGGCAGCCGCAGGCCGCACTGTTCACGCGGGACTCGATCTCCAGGCTGGCCTGGAGCGCTTCCCCGGCCTGCCCGGCGTCGAGCTCCACGCCGTAGGGTGTGCCGTCCGCGCGGCGATACGGGTGCCCCAGGTAGAGGTGCCGCGGACGGATCTCATCGCGGAGGTACCGCAGGCTGGCGCGGTAGCCCACCGGATCCACGAATCCGGGAAAACCGTTGGCCGCACCGTGGACCTGGACGGCATCGCCGACGAAAACGTCGTTTTGTCCGTCAACGACGTACGCCACGGAGCCGGGGGTATGGCCCGGAATCGAGTGGATGGAGACGGTGACGTCGCCGCCGAGCGAGATGGTCTCGCCGCCCTTCACCAGCATGGTGGGCTCCATCTCGCCCGAGATGACGGCATTCGTGGCGTCAGTCAGCTTCGCCTCGCCGTCGGGGTCATCCAGATACTGCGCCCGGCCGGCAAGGTATTCGTCCACGTGGGCCCGGCGCGAGCGCAACATCGGTGCATCCGCCTCGTGGATGACCACCTGCGCGCGCCGTCCGGTGAGCTCCCACAGGGCGTATGCGCCGCCGATGTGGTCGATATGGCCGTGGGTCAGCAGGATCCAACGGACGTCCTCGATCCGGCGGCCGATCGCCTCCAGTGCAGGCACCATGCCTTCGGCCGGCGAGGACGCGATCCCCGTGTCGACGATCGCCGGCTCCGGGGCGTCGATGAAGAAGCTGTAGAGACCGAACCTCCCCCAGGGGGAGACCAGGGGATAAACGGCGACCGACTCCGTCATTTCCGGGCGTTCCCGCCCAGAAAGGCGGCGGTCTGTTCGAACGCCCCGTAAAACTCCGGAATCCAGGAGAAGTTCTGGACGAAGCCGTGGTTGGCCCCCGCATAGCGGCGAACCGCCGCGTCCACGCCGGCTTCCCTCAGGCGCCGGCCGTAGAGCTCGCCCTCGTCGCGCAGCGGATCGTGCTCGGCGGTGATGATGAGTGCAGCCGGCAGACCGGCGAGGTCCGCCCTCTTGATGGGGGAGACGAGGGGATCCGCCGGATCCGCCCCGCTCTCAAGGTAGAAGGAGTTGAACGGCAGCAGTCCCGCCGTCTCCAGCCCGTAGCCTTCGCCGTTTTCCCGCAGCGAGGCGTAGCGGTCGACGTCGAAGTCCAGGTCCAGGGACGGGTAGAACAGGATCTGGTGCGTGATCTTGGCGAACCCGTCGTCGTGGGCCCTGGCGGTGACAGCGGCCACGAAGTTGCCGCCCGAGCTGTCGCCGGCGATGGCGAGGTTCTTTCCGTCCCACTTCAGGCCCGCGCCCTGTTCGGCGGCCCAGCGGACCACGCCGTAGCAGTCATCAAGGCCGGCCGGGAAGGAGGCTTCGGGGGCCAGACGGTAGCCGACCGAGATGACCTTGTAGCCGGATTCCCTGGCGAGGGAGCGAGCGACGTGGTCGTGGGTGTCCAGGCTGCCCAGGAAGAACGCGCCGCCGTGGAAATAGACCAGGATGCCGTAGGTGTCGGCCTCTGCCGGCGTGTAGATCCGCACCGGCACCTCGCCCGACGGCGTCACGGCCGTCGCGTCCTCGACGGTGTGGAGGGGGAGGCGCTCACCCGGCGGCGGGACCTGCGCAGCCTCCCCGGCGCGCATGGCGCCGGGGTCCAGGGGAGAACCAGCGGGTGCCGGCAACGTTGCCAAGATTTTGGCGATTTCAGGATGAATGGTCATGGCGTTCAGGCCTTTGCCGGTGCTGCCGCGCTGGCGGCGGGCTGTTGGGACTTGGGCTTCTGGCCCGGGAAGACGTCGTTGACCTCTTCCTCGGACCAGCCCTGGCGCGAGATGCGCTGCAGTTCATCCGTGACGGGTTTGCGGGTGGCCTGAAACAGCGCCAGTGCCTCCGGCACCGAGCCGGCCTCGGCCAGCGCATCGGCCAGTGCTCCGGCGTCCTCGATGGCGGAGTTCGCGCCCTGGCCCTGGTGGTGCAGCATGGAGTGCGCCGCATCGCCCATCAGGACAACGGAGTCGGTGTGCCAGCCGTCCACGGGGTCGATGTCGTAGACCGCACGGATGTTGACGGTGTCCATGTCCAGGCCGCGGGCAATCGCCACGATCCGCTCGTCGAAACCTTCCACCGTCCTCAGGAGTTCGTCCATCGTAATGACCGGCGCCCAGGTCCCGTCCGGATTCAGGGCGGTGATGTCGAAGGACATCTGGTTGCGGTGCCGCAGCGGCAGCAGATAGACCTTTGTGCCCCTGCCCATGTACATCCGCAGGTTGTCGTCGACCACCATCCCGTGGGCGTCGTCGGCGGAGATCACCACCCGGTAGGCGTGCTCGCCGGAGAACACCGGGCCCTTGTCGCTGAAGAGTTGCTCGCGCACCGCGGACTTGATGCCGTCGGCACCGACCACCAGGTCGGCTTCGACCGTCTTGCCGTTGGCGAAGGTCAGGACGGAGTGGCCGCCCTTGTCCTCGATGGTCTCCAGCCTGTGGCCAAGCTGCACCATGCCCTCGGGAAGCACGCCGAGAAGGGCCTCGATGAAGTCGCGGCGGTGGATGAGGTACGTCTGATTCTCGTCGCCGAACTCCGGCCACGTGTCCTTCATGATCGGCTCGCCGGTGGCCGTGAGGATTTCAAAGTAGTCGCTCGCCGAGCTCACCTTGGCGACCGCGTCGAAGATCCCCCACTGGCGGAACCGGGCCATGGTGGCAGGACGCAGGCCGATGCCGGCGCCCACCTCTCCCATCTGGGGAGCCTGCTCATAGACTGTGACGTCCGCACCGAGCAGGCTCAGGGCCTTGGCCGCCGCAGCGCCGCCGTAGCCTGCGCCGACGACGGCGATCTTGAGGTTCTTGATGTCTTCAGCCTTCATGGTTTCATCTCTTTCTTGACTCTTTCGTGGCCCGGGGCCATGCCTGGCGGAACGGGTAAGTTGTGGGTGCCTGTCCGCAGGTCAGGCGTTCAGCGACAGAAAGTCGGCCGGGTTGTCCTGCAGCAGGAGTTTGATGGTGGCGTCGTCGATGCCGGCGGTGCGCATGTCGGGGATCATGTCCTCGAAGATGTAGTTGATGGTGTGGCCCTTGACGCCCGGCCAACCCAGCGGGCTGCAATTGGCGTCGGCCGAGACGAGGAGCTTGTCCGCATAGCCCTTGTTCACCAGGTTGACGAAGTGCTCCATGCGTTCAGCGCGTTTGCGGCCCCAAAACGGCGGATCCGGCAGCTCGAGGTCGTAGCCGAAGGTGTCGAAGCCGATGCGGCCGCCCTGCTCGTAGATCCAATCATGCGGGGTGATCGGAGCGTTGAGGCCGTCGTCGGCGTGGCCGAAGAGCACGCGGTCCAGCGAAAGGCCCTCTTCGTTGAAGATG
Organism: Arthrobacter sp. 001422645; assembly: GCF_059816125.1. Classification (NCBI taxonomy): domain Bacteria; kingdom Bacillati; phylum Actinomycetota; class Actinomycetes; order Micrococcales; family Micrococcaceae; genus Arthrobacter; species Arthrobacter sp. 001422645. The sequence continues at coordinate 36,842 of NZ_JCBANT010000002.1, forward strand.
GTCACGGCCGGTTCGGGATCTATCGCCAGGTGGGTCAGGATCGGCGCGCCGGTGACGACGGCGGCGCGGGCCGCGGCCCGGTAGATCCGCTTGTCCAGGTCCGTCATGCGTCCGCCCCGGCTTACGCCGACCTTGATGACGCCGGCCTTTGAACCTGTGTTGCCGATGCCGACGGTGATCTCGTGGATGAACACCTTCGCGAGGTAGTCCACGGTGGCGCGGGAGAAGTGCGGCAGGGCTGTGTCGCCGCCGACGAAGCCGGTGCATGCCACGATGTGCACGCCCGTCTTGGCGGACAGGGACTTGTAGTAGTCCACGTCGCGGCCGTTGCAGATGCCCGTGGCGTCCACAAAGGTCCCGCCGCCGTTTTCGCGGAATTTCCGCAGTTTCGGCACGGTCTCCTCGTAGGCCTGCTCCGGCGACTTCCACCATGTGGTGTCCAGTTCGGAGCCGGGCATGCCGTACCCGATGTGTTCGTGGACCGCCACGATTTCCAGTTCTTCGGCCGGGATGGTTCCCAGCACGGTGTTGACCTTGGTCATTCGTTCACTCACCTCAGGGGTTCGAAAGTTTGTTGAGTGGGGGGCCGACGCGTTCCTAGCGAACGGTCAGCAGGTTGCGCGGGTTCTCCACGAGGATGCGCCGGGCGTCCTCGTCGCTCAGGCCGTGCGCCTTGAGGAAGGGCACGAACGTGGACACGACGTGGCTGAACGGCAGGTCGTAGTCAGGCTGTCCCTTGGCCACGCCGATCGAGTTGCCCGAGAGGATGATCTTGTCGGCATGGCCGGCCTTGACGAGCTCGAGCACAAGTTGGGCACGGTCATGGTCGGTGAGGTAGTCGGCGTGGTCGTTCAGGCCCACGTGGTCGATGCCGACGAACGCTCCGCGCCCAGCCACCTCGAGGGCGGCGCCGTTGGCGTCCTTGCGGTCGAGGCCGCCGACGAGCACCCGGTCGGCCCCGATCTGCTCGTCCAGCACGATGTCCAGATCGTGCAGGGCATCGGCGCCGAAGCGGATGGAGACCGGGACGCCGGTCTTCAAGGACGTTCTGGCCGCACCGCGGAACAGGCTTTCCTCGGTGGGGGTCATGCCGGCGCGGTCGGCCGTGGTGGTCACGAGCCCGGCGGCGCCGCGACGTTCAACGCGCGGAACCACCATGCCCTCGGTAACTTCCTTGCTGAAGAGGTCGGCGAACTTCTCGGCGGGCCACGGCGTCGGCGGGTTGGTCTGCGGCGTCAGGAAGTAGCCACCGAGCATCTCCTCCGGACCCATGCCCGTCGAGGCCACGATGTGCACCCCGGTTGAGCGCGACAGCGCCTCGTACAGTTTCACGTCGCGACCGTGGAACATGCCCGTGCTGTCCACGATCGTCCGTCCGCCGTGCTCGCGGAAGTCCTTGAGCTTCGCGGCCAGGGCCTCGAAGATCTCCGCCCGGTCCATGGAGATGTCGGGGGCGTACTGGGCTCCCGGCAGCACCGACAGCAAGGCCTCATGGACGGCAACCACACCCAAATCCGAGGCTGGGATGGGGCCAAGGACCGTGTTGACGGTTTGTCCGGTGGGGGCGTGGAACGTATCACCGGTGGCGACGGGTGGGGTGTGACTCACTGGCTTCTCCCTTGAAGATCGGTACTGGATGCAGGGGGCCGCGGAGCTTGACTGTGCCGGCGTCGCTCCGTTGCGGTGTAGTCAGCGTCACATGTTTCTTTACATCGTGTCAAGTGAATAGTCGCAATGTACATGAAAAGACCCCCAAAGCGCCTGCAAAGCCCACGGTCCGTTAAAACTCTTGACATCATGTAAATCTAATGGCCACAATGTGTGGAGCGCCACACCTGCCCCGGTTCAAGCCGATGTCCGGCAGGGCACCAGTCCCGGCGCAACACCGGAGAATCGACCGGAAACAAAGGAGTTTCATCGATGAGTCAGACCATTAAGGTGTCGAGCCGAGGCTCGGTACGGGCGACTTTCGTCGCCGCCTACAGCGCGGTCACCCTCGCACAGATCACCAACGCACTGCCGGGCGCCCTCAGCGGCACCTTTGCCGCGGAATTCCACACTTCGGGTGCAGGCCTGACGTGGATCGCGGGCATGTTCTTGATGGGGATCGTGGTGTTCGAGCTGAGCTGGGGGCTCCTGGGCGACCTGTTCGGGCGCAAGAAGCTGCTGTACGCCGGCGCTGCCCTAAGCGTCGTCGGCTCCGTCCTGGCTGCGCTGGCGCCGACGACCGAGATGATGATTTTCGCGCAGGCGGTCGGCGGCATCGCGGCCGGCATCCTCTTTCCCATCTCGCTGTCCATGATCGCGGCGATCACCCCGGACCACCGGGCGCGTGCCCGGGTTATCGCCACGTGGGCCGGGTTCCTGTCGCTCGGAGCCGTCATTTCACCCGTGCTCGCCGGCCTCACGGCCCAGTTTTTCACGGTGCCGGGCGCTGCACCCGGCGCGCCGAACGTGTTCAGCGGCTGGCGTGTGGCCTACCTCGTTGCGGCCGGCGTCGCCGTCGTTGTTCTCCTCGTCGCGCTCCGGGCGAAGGACTCCGCTGCTGCCCGGGGACGCAAACTCGACCTGCCCGGCCAGTTCACCCTTGCGCTCGGACTCATCGCCGTGCTCTTCGCGACCGTTCAGGCGGTCGACGCCGGGTTCGGCGCTTGGGATGTCATCGTGAGCTACGTCGTCGGCGGCCTGCTGTTGGTCCTATTCGTTGTCATCGAGACGCGCACCAAAGAGCCGCTCATCCACCTTTCGCTCTTCAAGAACAGCGCCTACTCGATCACCGGCGTCGTCGCGGTTACCGGCATGTTCGCCTTCCTGGCGATCTGCTTCAGCACCAGCGTCGCCGTCGGCGGTCTCGCCCTGGCCGAGACGTGGAAGGTCGGGGTGCTGTTCGTCTTCATCCAGGGTCCGGCGTTCGCCTTCATCCCGGTAGTGGGCTGGCTCATCCACCGCGTAGCGCCGCGCTGGGTGCTGACCTCGGGCTTCGCGTTGATGGCGGTCTCCGGCTATTGGCTCTCGACGTTCTCCCTGGGCGCGCCCGAGGCCTTCGGCGGTACGCCGTGGACGGCGTTCATTCCGCCGCTTCTGCTGCTGGGCATCGGCTTCGCGCTCACCGTTGGCTCCGTCACGTCGGTGGCGATCAACACCGTCCCGCCCCAGCACATCGGGATGGCCTCCGCGACGACGAACCTCCTGCGCGACCTTGGCTTCGCCCTCGGCCCGGTCATCGGCTCGGTTATCGCGTTCGGCATTGGCGCCTCGATCTTCGCGGCCCCGCTCGGCGGGATCCTGGGCGAGGCGGGGCTGCCCGCCACAGCCGTCGCCGGGCTCTCCCAGGTGCCGCCCCTGGGCTATCTCTCGGGCTGGGATGGCGTCATCGCGCAGTTCTCCGGCCAGGCGCTGGCCGGCGGCGCACCCGCCCCGGCCGTCGACGGCATGGTCCAGGCGCTCACGGCTGCGCAGCAGCAGATCCAAGGCGTGGCCGGGGCCTCGCTCGGCCAGGGCTTCCAAATGGTGTACCTCGTTGCTGCCATCGCGGCGGCCGCCTCCGCGATCCTCACCCTCTTCATCTCCGCTCGTTCCTCGGCGCCCGCGCCCGAGGCAGTCGCGGAGGCGACAGAGGAGAACGCCGAAGTGGCTGTCTGAGTCTGACGGCTTCACCTCACCCACCACCACCCACTATCCGCAAGGAGAGCAGCGTGACTGCACCCACCGAATCAGCCATCGACATCTGGGACGACGACATCCTCGTCGACCCCTACCCCGCCTACGCCGCGCTCCGCGAGCAGGCCGGCGTCGTCCACCTGCCCAAGAACGACCTTTACGTTCTGACGCGCTACGACATCATCCGCGACGTGCTCGGCGATCCGTCGACGTTCTCGTCCACCACGCTCGGCTTCAACCCCATGGTGAACGAGGCGCTGCAGGGCACCTCGCTCGCCTCCGACCCGCCAGTGCACACCCAGCTGCGCGCGACGCTGTCAGAGAATCTCACACCCCGCGCCCTGCGCGGCCTGAAAGTCACCATTGACGAGAAGGCGGACAAGCTCGTCGCCGAACTCGTGGCCAGCGGCAGCTTCGAGGCCATCGACTCCCTGGCCCGCGCCTTCCCGCTTGAAATCGTCGCCGAGCTCATCGGCTTCAGCGGACACGTCAAGGACAACATGCTGCGCTGGGGGCAGGCCGCGATGCAGGTCATTGGGCCGTTGAACCAACGCACCCAGGAGAGCTTCCCGATCGCCGGCGAGCTATACGGCTGGTGCTCTTCCGTCACCGGCGACGACCTCACCCCCGGCTCGATCGGCCGCGGAATCTTCGACGCCGAGTCCCGGGGCGACATCCCCGAGGGCTCCGCGGGGCACATCATCCACCAGTACCTGGGGGCAGGCGTCGACACGACGATCGCGTCGATCGGGAACATCGTCGCTCTGTTCGGCCGCCACCCGGAGCAGCTCCAGCTCGTCCGCGAGAACCCGGAGCTCGTCCCCGCAGCCTTCGCCGAGGTGCTGCGCTACTGGACTCCGCTGCACATCTGGGGCCGCACGGCGACCCGCGACGTGCAGATCGACGGCGTAACGGTTCCCGCCGGCGCCCAGCTGGGCATTCTCCTCGGTGCCGGCAACCGCGACGCCCGCCACTACGAAAATCCCGACGATTTCGACGTGACACGCAACCCCGTGGACCACCTGTCCTTCGGCTACGGGCCGCACGGCTGCGCCGGCCAGGGCCTGGCCAAGCTCGAGGGCCACGCCATCGTCGGCGCCCTCGCACGCCAGATGAAGTCGATCACGATCACCGACGAGGCCCGCGTGCCCAGCAACATGACCCGGAGCATCGAGAAGCTCCACGTTGCCAAGGTGGTGGCCGCATGAGGATCGAACTCGACCGGCCGCGCTGCGAAGGACACGGCCTCTGCGAGGAAGCCGCGCCCAGGCTCATGCACCTCGACGACGACGGCGAACTCCTCATCGATGTCCCGGAGGTGGACGGGGCCGACCTCGACGCCGCCAAGGCCGCGGTCAGGGTCTGCCCCGTCGCCGCGCTCCGGTTGGAGGCGGCATGACAATGCGCCGGATCGTCGTCGTCGGCAACGGCATCGCCGGGCTCACGGCCTGCGACTCGCTGCGCTCGGCCGGCTTCGACGGCGAGCTGACGGTCGTCGGTGCCGAGCCCCACCACCCCTACAGCCGCCCGGCCCTGTCGAAGGCGCTGCTGCACGGTGCTACTGGGAACGGTGCCGACGGGAACGGCGGCGACGGCCTTCAAGCCCACGAACTGCCCGAGCCGACGCACGAAGCGACCGAGCTGCTCGGCGTCAGTGTGTCGGGCCTGGACATCGACGCCCGGATAGTGCGGCTCGACGGCGGCGGCGAAGTGCCGTATGACGGACTTGTCATCGCCTCAGGTTCCCGGGCGAAGCGCCTCGCCCCCACGGAGGGAGCACGTGAGCCGCGGGACGACGGCTTTGCCCCGGAGCTCACCCTGCGAACGATCGAGGACGCGATCACGCTCAAACAGCGCGTCGCGGCGCGCCCGTCGGTCATTGTGGTCGGCGGCGGGCCGCTCGGCATGGAGGTGGCGTCGGGTTGCCTGCAAGCTGGCTGCGACGTCACGCTCGTCTCCGACGTCCAGCCCCTCTCGCGCCAGCTGGGTGGCCATTTGTCCGGGATGTTCACCGCTGCCGCCGCCCGGCGCGGCCTGAGGGTCGTTGGCGGCGGGAAGGCGCGCCTCATCGACTTGGATGAAGGGGCAGACTCCTTCGCCGGGGCGCGGGTGGTCCTGGCCGACGGGACCCAGCTGGAGGCAGAGCTCGTCGTCACGGCCATCGGCGACGAGCCAAACACCGGCTGGCTGGCGGGCTCCACACTCCTGGTCGACGGGTCGCTGCGGGTGGACACCCGCGGCCGGCTCCGGCCGGAGATCGTTGCCGCCGGCGACGTGGCGTCCTTCCCGACCCGCCGCGGAGTACAGCGCGTTCCCTTGTGGACCAGCGCCATCGACCAGGCCAAGGTCGCTGCCGTCGGCCTGCTGCAGGGCGACGCGGCCCCCGAGCTCAACTTCCAGCCGTATTTCTGGACGGAGGGCTTCGGTCTGTCACTCAAATCGGTCGGCTTCACTCCCGTGGCCGGCGCGCCCGACTACTGCGAGTCCGGCAAAGACCCGGAGTCTAGGCTGTTGCGCTGGGAGAACGACGACGGCTCCGGAACCGCCGCGGCGGTCAACTACCGGATCCCCATCCCGAAACTGCGCCGACTGGCCGACGTCGGCCCTGGGGCACTCCGTCCGGCAGCGCCCGCGAACGCCTGAGGCGCGGCGTCGCGCTATACAGCACGTCGGGCCACTTGCCGTGACGCATCTTTTGCTCGTCCGCCGGGCAACTCCCGCACACCATGGATAGGATTGACTCATGTCGTCGTTGCGAGAGGCCCAGAAGCAGCTCACCCGCGACATGATCGTCGACCGCGCGCTCGAGCTCTTCACCGAGAAGGGCTACGCTGCGACCACCATCGACGAGATCGCCGTGGCGGCCGGGACAACCCGGGCGACCTTCTACGCGCACTACCCTTCGCGTGCTGACCTGATGAGGGACTTCATGGCCCGCGTCAACGCCGTGCTCGACCGCGCGGATGGCCCCGACCTGGCGACGACCGCCGCCGGACTCGTCGACGTGGTCCGGGCGGGCGAGCTGGACGGAATCCTTGCCTGGCTCGAATCGCGCGCTGCGCTCTGGCCGGTCTTCCGCCCGTACCTCGACGTGCTCGACGAGGCCGCCGCCGTCGATCCCGAGGTGCGGGCTTTGGTCCGCGGATGGCATGAGGAGGTCATCTCCGACATCGTCCGCGGCATGCACCTGGCCGGCCGCTTCTCCCAAGAAACGCACCACATCCGGGGAACGCTCGCCTTCACCCAGCTCGACTACGTCGCCACGCTCTGGACGCGCCGCAAGCTCGAGCCAAACCGCGACCACGCGCTCGAGGTGCTCGCCGACAGCTGGTACCACCTGCTCTGCGACGAAGACTAATCAGCGCGACGGGCACCTCGTTCCAGGCAGGGCTCAGTACAGGAAAATCGGTAGCCAGTCGCGGTCGTGGGCGTGCACCAGCGCGAGGAACAGGACGAAGTCGAAGGTCAGGTGCACTGTCACAACGTGGGTGAGGGACTTCGTCAGCTTGAAGGTGTAGCCCTGCAGCAGCGCGAAGGGAAACGTCAGAAGCGGCCCCCAGGCCTGGTAGCCGATCTCCCACAGGAATGACGAGAACACTACGGCCTGCAGGATGTTGGCCAGCCAGTCCGGAAAGTGTTGCCGCAACAGGGTGAACATGGTGCAGATGAAGAACAACTCGTCCCAGATGCCTACAGCGTTCACGCCGAGAAAGAGCCGCCAAAAGATGGTCGGGTCGGAGGCATCCGGCCAGTTTTGGTACACCCCGGTGCGGATCAGGTACGCCGGCAGGATGCAGTATCCGAGCAGCACAACGCCGACCAGGTACAGCTTCGCGGTCAGCGGCCATGTGCGGCCGGTGTTCACCGGAAACCTGATGATCCTCTCGCCGTAGACGAAGCGCGACACCAGCCACGGCAGCAGTACGGCCAGGGCGAGGGCGCCGCCCATGAGCACCATGTGCTGGATGCTCAAGTCGGCGTTCAGCGGCACCACGCTGATGATGACCATTCCCGCGGCGATCAGCGCGAGGTGCCGCAGCAACGCGCGGTCGATGAAAGCCGCCGTGACCACGCCCATGGCGAGGACTCCGTAGCCAAGGTCCTTCTCGGCGCCGAACAACAGCACGCCGGACACCGAGGCAAGCCCCGCCGGCACCAGCTTCCAGCTGAGCGCGGTACGGGGACTTTCCGTCGAGACCGATGTCACCTCACCAGCATGTCAGGGCCGACGGCGGCACGCACCGGTTGTCCGGCTACGGCTTCAGCACCACCTTGATGCAGCCGTCTTCCTTTTTCTGGAAGATCTCATAGGCGGCTGCGGCGCCGTCGAGCGAGACCTCGTGGGTTTTGAGGTCCATGACGCCGAGCGGGTCTGCGGCGTCCTCCACCAGCGGGAGCAGCTCGTCCGTCCACCGGCGGACGTTGCACTGGCCCATCCGGAGCTGGATCTGCTTGTCGAACATCGTGAGCAGCGGCATGGGGCTGGCCGTTCCCCCGTACACCCCGCTGAGCGAGACGGTCCCGCCCCGGCGCACGGAGTCGATGGCAGCGTGGAGGACTGTCAACCGGTCGACGCCGGCAGTCTCCATGGCTTTCTTGGCCAAGGCATCGGGCAGCAGGCCCACCGCATTCTGGGCAAAGGCCCCGACGGGCGAATTGTGCGCTTCCATGCCGACGGCGTCGACCACCGCGTCAGGGCCCCGGCCGCCGGTCATCTCGCGAAGCTGGTCGCCGATGTCCTTCGTGAAATCGACCGTCTCCACGCCGTGCCTCTCGGCCATGCGGCGGCGCTCCGGAACCGGCTCGACAGCGATGACCCGCTGGCCGAAGTGCCGGCCGATCCTGCTGGCGAACTGCCCCACCGGACCCAGCCCGAAGACGGCCAGCGTCCCGCCGTCGGGGACGTCTGCGTATTTCACGCCCTGCCAGGCTGTGGGAAGAATGTCGGAAAGGTAGAGGTACCGCTCGTCGGGCAGTTCCTGCCCCACCTTGATCGGCCCGTAGTCGGCGTGGGGCACGCGCAGGTACTCTGCCTGCCCGCCGGGGACCGAGCCGTACAGCTCGGAGAAGCCGAACAGGCTCGCTCCGCTGTTGTGGGCGTGGACCTGGGTGGTCTCGCACTGGGACTGCAGGCCTTGCCTGCACATCCAGCAGTGGCCGCAGGAAATGTTGAACGGGATGACCACCCTGTCGCCGGGCTTGAGGTTCGAGACCGCGGGGCCCACCTCCTGGACGATGCCCATGGGCTCGTGGCCCAGGATGTCGCCGGCTTTCATGTATGGCCCGAGGACCTCGTACAAGTGGAGGTCGGAACCGCAGATCGCCGATGAGGTGATTTTGACGATCGCGTCCGTTGGTTCCTGGATTACCGGGTCCGGAACCTCCTCCACGCTGACCGACCGCTTTCCCTGCCAAGTAAGTGCCCTCATGCCGCTCCTTCAGTCATTACCGGAATTGATAAGTATGCTGACCATCCGATTATTGCTTGTTCCCGCCGCAAAAGGAAAGGCGGCCCCGTCTGCCGGCCGGATGCCCGGGCCCCGTCCGTCGCGCCCCCCGTCACCCGGGCCGCAGGGGCATCGGGGGCCCGGCGCCTATGCTGGTGGCATGGAAAGTGCTGGCGCAAAAGAAGGACCGACGGAGGCTGTGGACCACCGCGCCCTTGCGGTCTCGGTAATCGATATTTCCTCCGATATCCGCCGGAAATCACACAATGACACCGGCGTCCGGCCGCTCTCCAACGGTGTGCTCGAAATCCTCCGGGTCATCGAAAGCCACCCGGGTATCACCGTCGCGGAAGTCGCTTCCCGCCTCGGCCGGCAGTTCAGCAACGTCAGCGTTCAGCTCCGCGAACTGGTCGCCGGGGGCCTTGTCACCCGGGTCCGCGACCCGGCCGACAAGCGCTACGTCGCCCTCCATCCGACGGCGGAATCCCAGCGGATCAAGGCGCTCCTTGAGGGCGCCTGGGCCGAGGCGCTGTCCTCGGCAAGCTCCCGGCTGCTGCCCGAAGAGCGCCAGCAGATCGCGGCCAGCCTGCCCGCCCTGCAGCGGCTCGCGGCGCTGCTCGCCGAGCCCGAGTAGACCGCATCACCGCAATCGCCACCCGGACCACTCCTCAAAGTAGTTATACTTTTGTAAGTATTATTACTTTGAAGGGTGGAATGTGGCGTGGCAACACAGCTAGCAAATGCAGACGTACAGCAGGGGAGCGTGTCCGGGAAGCGGTGGTGGGCGCTGGTGTTCCTTGCCCTCGCGCAATTCATGGTGGTCCTGGACGGCACCATCGTGAACCTGGCACTGCCGCGCCTGCAGACCGAGATGGGCATCAGCGACTCGACGCGTTCCTGGGTGGTCACGGCCTACGCCCTGGCCTTCGGCGCTTTCCTGCTGCTCGGCGGCAGGATCGCGGACTTTTGGGGCCGCAAACGGACGTTCATCGTGGCCGCCGTCGGTTTTGCCGTCGCGTCCCTCATCGGCGGCATCGCGCAGCAGCCGGGGGAACTCATCGGCGCCCGCGCACTGCAGGGTGTGTTCGCCGCGCTGCTGGCCCCTGCCGCCCTGGCGCTCCTGACCGTCGCCTTCCCGGGCGGGAAGGACCGCGGCACGGCGTTCGCGATCTTCGGCTCCATCACCGGCGTCGGCGCCGCCGTCGGCGTGTTGCTGGGCGGGTTCCTGACGGAACACGTGAGCTGGCGCTGGTGCTTCTTCGTGAACGTGCCCATCGCCGTCGTCGCGCTCGTCGGTGTATGGTCACTCGTCAGCGAAAGCAAGGCGCAGGGGTCCACGAAGTACGACTGGCCCGGAGTGGTGCTTGCCGCCCTGGGCCTGGGATCCCTCGTATACGGCTTCACCAACGCGGAACACGGCTGGGACGCTCCCGAAGCCTGGGGTTTCATTGCCGCCGGCGCGGTGCTCATAGCGCTGTTCGTCGCCGTCGAGCGGAAGGTCAAGCACCCTCTGCTGCCACTGCGCGTGGCCACTGAGCGGAACCGCGGGGCGGCGTTCCTGGCCGCGCTCCTGTCCGGCGCGGTCCTCATCGGCGGCATCCTCTTCATCAACTTCTACATCCAGATCGTGCTGGGCTTCGCACCGTTCCTCGCCGGCCTGGCGTCCCTGCCCATGACGGTGGCGCTGATCATCACGGCAGGTGTTGTGGCGAAGAACCTGCCGAAACTGGGCGCAAAGATCCCGACGGCGGCGGGTCCGGTCTTTATGGCGGCTGCGATGCTGTGGCTCACACAGGTCAGCGCCGAGGGGAGCTACTTCGTCACCATGCTGCCTGCGCTGCTCCTGCTGGGGGTCGGCCTGGGCATGGTCTTTGTGCCGATGCAGAACCTCGCCCTGTTCGGGGTGGACCAGGATGATTCCGGCGTGGCCAGCGCCCTGGTCAACGCCTCGCAGCAGATCGGCGGGTCCCTGGGCATCGCCCTGTTCAGCACTATCGCCGCGGCCGCAACAGCCGGCGGAACCACGCTGGCGGCCCTGTCGCGCGGCTACTCCATGGTGTTCCTCTGGGCCGCGGGCGTCGCGATCCTGATCACCCCAATCGCCCTGCTGCTCATCACCATCCACCGCGGGAAATTCGCCGGCACGGACGGTGACGCTCCCGTCGTCCACCTGGGCTGAGGGTCCGGGCCCCGTGCCGCCTTTGGCTCACCGCGGGAATGGGCGGCACGGAGGGGGCGCCTGCCTGAAGGTGTGGACGGCGATGAAAACTGTGACGGACCTGTGAACTGACTATTAGTTGCGGCCTTGGTATGGATGCTGTTTGCCGGGCGGCGTAGCTTGCTAATCAGAGGCTTTCCTGCCGCCGCCCCCAACCGTCGAGGGGGAGCCTCTGAAGACGAAAGAGGCCACCATGAACGCCCGCCGGATCGTTATTGCCATCGCCGCCGGAGCGGCCGTTCTTTCAGCATCTGCCGGATGTAACGCATCCCGCGAGGCGCCGCCGGGCCAGGATGATGCCACGATCCTCAGCATCGCGACCGCTACGGGTCCGGACCGGCCGGGCGCTGTGCAGATCGACGAGTTCGCCCGGCGGGTGAACGAAATTTCCCGCGGCGAAATCCGTATCGACCCGGTGCTGAAGGCGGCCGGCGACGAGGCTGACGCCTGGAACCACGTCGTGGCGCAGTCAGTGGAAGCGGGCGATTTCGACATGGCACTGATCCCTACCCGGACCTGGGAAGGGGAAGGCGTGACATCCTTCGCCGGGCTGTCCGCACCCTTCCTCGTTGACTCTGATGACCTGATGGCCAGGCTGGTTTCCCCCGATGCCGCGGCTGGAATGCTGGCCGGCCTGGACGAAGTCGGGCTGACCGGACTGGCACTCTTCCCGGAGGGGCAACGGCTGCTCTTCTCCTTTGACGGCCCGTTGTTGGCGCCCTCCGACGTGGACGGAAAACTGGTCCGGGCTCCGCGTTCGGAAACCACATACTCCGCGCTGACCTCCCTCGGAGCCCAACCCCGTGCGCTGGTGGGGGACCTGTTCACCGCTGCGTTGGAGGATGGCACCCTGACGGCAGCCGAGTCATCCTACGAGAAAGCCAGTTCGTTTGCGAAGGCCTCAACTGTCGTCGGCAATCTTCCCCTCTACCCCAAGATCAACTCCCTCGTGGTCAATTCGGCCACTCTTACTCACCTGACGGCCAACGAACGCCGCATCCTGCAGGAAGCCGCGACCAAAAGCCGGGATCAAATCACCGCATCCATGACCCCGACAGCCGATTGGGCCGCATCCTTCTGCCAAAAAGGCGGGACGGTGGTCTCCGCAACAGAGGAGCAGATCGCCGCTTTCAAAACCGCCACGGCACCGGTCTATGCCCAGCTTGAAAAGGACCCCGGCACCAAAGCGCTCATCGCAACGATCCGCTCCCTCGCAGCTGAAACCACCGCGTCAACTGAGACCGCGACCTGCTCCCACGTTCACTAGAACATCCCCTGGGGGCTCAGATCCACTTCGGTGCGGCCGGGACCGCGCCGTTTGATGGTCCAGCGCCGTTGGCGCGGGGGCCGGCCGCGGTGACGCCGCCGTTGCCGCGGCCCGCGGCCCATTCGACGACGGCGGCCAGCGGCCCGGAGACCACCGTGGGGGACGCCGTCGTCGTGTCCCCGAAGGTGAGGCCGCGGTCGGTGACCATCACCAGGAGGCCTGCGTCGGTGCCGCGGGTTTTCCAGGCGCCGGTGATGTCCGCCAGGAGCCGTTCCAGGACGGGGACCGGGATGTCCCGGAAGGCTGCACCGTTGGCGAGATCGACGGCGTGCATCCAGACTTCGCGGCTGCGCATCCAGACCGTTTCCGTGGCGGGCACCTCCCGGCCCTGGATGGTCCGGACCTTGTGGTGCCAGGCGTCCTCGGGCAGGTCCCGCCATTCGACGTTCAGGTGCACGGCGGAGTGGTCGAAGAGGTGCCGCAGCGCGATCGGGCTCAGGGTGGCCCCGAAGTTGATCTCGTGGTCCCGGACCTCGGTGGAGGCGTACATCGGGGTTTCCACCCCGGTGGCCGCCCACTCGACCAAGCGGGCGATGGCCCGGGCGTTGTAGCCGATGTGCGCCGTGATGTGCCGGCGGGTCCAGCCCGGCAGCAGCGAATCGCCGTCGAGCTCCGCGTCGGAGAGTTCGTTAAGCTTGCGGGCGAAGAACGCCGTGCCCCGGCGCGCCTGCAGCAGTGCCGCGAGCAGCTCCGGGTCCGTCGTCTGGTCGTGGCGGGCAACCATCAGGCTTCCTTGACCACGCGGTTCTTCAGCTGTCCCAGTCCCTCGATGGTGGTGACCAGGATCTGGCCTTCCTGGAGGTAGCGCTTGGGGTCCTGGGCGTGGCCCACGCCGCCGGGGGTGCCGGTGGCGATGACGTCGCCCGGGTTCAGCGTGATGATGGTCGAGATGTAGGAGACCAGGAACTCGGGCGTGAAGACGACGTCGTTCGTGGGGGTCTGCTGCTGGATGTCACCGTCCACCGCGGTGGTCATGAGGCCGCCGCTGAACTCGTCCTTGGTGACCAGGGCAGGTCCGAACGGGGTGGACTTCTCCCAGGTCTTGCCCTGCAGCCACTGGACGGTGCGGAACTGGTAATCGCGCATGGACACGTCGTTCAGCACGGCGTACCCGGCGATGTGGTCGGCGGCGTCGGCTTCTCTGATCCGGCGGCCCTTCTTGCCGATCACGACGGCGAGTTCGGACTCCCAGTCAACCGTGTCCGATTCCTGCGGCAGGGCCAGGTCGTCGTTCGGGCCGATCAGGGATTCCTGGTACTTGGCGAACAGGGTGGGGAACTCGGGGACTTCCCGGCCCATTTCCTTGATGTGGTTGCGGTAGTTGTGGCCCACGCAGATGATCTTGCCGGGGGAGGGGACCACGGCGTCGAGGTCCGCGCCCTCGAGCGGGTGCGTGGCGCCATTCGCGTTCTGCGCGGTCGCTTCCCATCCTTCTGAGCGGAGCAGGTCTCCGACGTCGGCGAAACCGTCGATCTCGGTCAGGGTGTCGCCGTCCTGGCGCACGGCCTTGGTGACTGTTTCAGTGCGGAGGGTGAGGAGTCTCATTTGTTGTTGCGTCCTTCGATGTAGGTGCGGTTGAAGTTCAGCCGTTCGAAAATGGGGGCGTCGCTGAAGCGGAACAGATCAAACTCCGTTTGAGAAACAGCGTCAGCCTGGAGTGACCACGCGGCCCAGGACGGGACGACGAACAGGTCGCCCTTCGCCAGGGTCCTGGTTTCGCCGTTGAGGACCACGGAGCCGGAGCCCTCGAAAACCTGCCAGACGCTGGAGCCGACCTCGTGGAGCGTCTCGGTGGAGGCGCCGGCGCGGAGGCGGTGGAATTCGGCCCGGATGGTGGGCATCACGTCCCCGCCGGTGGTGGGGTTGGTGAAGCGGACGGCGGCGTGGCCCTGGGACACGGTGGCCGGGTGGCCCTCGTCCTCGAGCAGCAGCTGCTCGCGCAGGGCACGGTCCGTGTATTCCCAGCGGTACGCCGCGATGGGAGAGCTGGTGGTGTCGTCCAGGCCGGAGAGCGGACGCAGGCCGGGTTGGGCCCAGAGCCGCTCGGAACGGGAGATGTCCGGGGTGGCCTCGTCGGTGACGCGTTCGGTACCGAACTCGAAGAAGCCGGCGTCGGCGTAGTGCACGAACGGGATGTCCAGGCCGTCGATCCAGGCCATCGGCTCATCGGTGTCGTTGTGGTGGCCGTGGAAGTTCCAGCCCGGGGTCAGCAGGAAGTCCCCGCGGGACATCCGGACCGGATCCCCGTTCACCACCGTCCAGACACCCTCGCCCTCGACGACGAAGCGGAAGGCGTTCTGGGAGTGGCGGTGCTCCGGGGCGGTCTCGCGGGCACCGAGGTACTGGATGGCTGCCCACAGGGTAGGAGTGGCGTACGGTGTCCCTGCCAGGCCCGGGTTGGCCAGGGCGATGGCGCGGCGTTCGCCGCCGCGGCCCACGGGGACCAGGTCGCCGGCGCGGGCAGCCAGCGGGTACAGGTCGCTCCACCGCCAGACGTGCGGCACCGCCTTGGGGCTCGGGACCATCGGCATCAGGTCCGCGATCTCGGTCCAGAGCGGGATCAGGTTCTCGCGGTCAAAATCCCGGTACAGCTCCTGCAGCTGGGCCGCTTCTTCGGGCGTCGGCTCCGGGGCAGTATGCCCGGCGGCCACTGATTCGTGAGTCGTGTTCTCGGCACTGATGGACACGTGGGCCTCCTCGGTAGGGTCAGAACAGTTTCTTGGCGTAGTTCGACTCTACGGACGGGGCAGTGTGACCCCCAACATATTCTGCTGGTCAGAATTGGGGGAGGGGCGGCCGGGCGCTCAGTCCGGGTCGGCCGGATTCGCTGCGATGTCGATCTCCAGCTGCCGGCACGTTTCCCGCATTGCGGGGACGAGTCCGGCGTCGAACACTTTTCGGAAGCGGGTGGCGGGTGTGGCGACGCTGAGCGCGCCCACCACGTTCCCATGCCGGTTGTGCAGGGCGATGCCGAGGGCGCTCACACCGTCCTCCGTGCCTTCGAAATTGGCGGCGAAACCGTTGTTGCGGATGGATTCCAGCTCGCGCAGGAACGCAGGGTACTCCGCCGCCGGAATGGTGTCCCCGCCGATCTCTGCATTGTTGCTGCGGAAGAGCTGGTCGATCATCGGTGGTTCCAGCTCGGCGAGCATGGCCTTGCCGCCGGAGGTTTTATTGGCAGGCATCACCGTCCCCTGCCGGTCACCCACCCGCAAGACGTTGTTTCCCTCCACCGTGGCCAGGAAGCGCACTTTCGTCCCCACCCGCACCATAAGGTTGACGGTCTCGTTGAGTCGCGCGGAGAGCAGTTCCATGTGCGGCTGGGAGAGCGAGCGGAGGAGCCTGGTCCAGCTCAGCCCGGCCGGCCCGACGCCCATGGCCGGGCCAGGCACGTACCGGCGGTTTTCATCCTGCACGGCGAAGCCCCGGTAGACCAGCATGGCCAGGAGGCGGTGGGCGGTGGACGGCGCCACCCCCAGTTCCTCGGCGGCGTCCTTGAGCCGCAGCGCCCCGCCGTCGCGAAGCAGCTGCAGGAGCTGCAGCGCGTTGTCCACTGCCTCGATGGAGTAGGTGGGCCGCTTCTGGACGGGCTTCCGGGCTGATGCGGGCGGGGGCTTGTTCTGCACATCAGAATTCTATTGTGGTTCACCTGCGGCGGCTAGGACAGTTAGTGGCATGAATCACACACCTCCCGCTGCAGCGCCGCACCGGTCATCGCCGGGGGCCTCCGCCCCCACCACCGCTGATGGGTCTGCATCGCGGTTTTCCAAAGGCTCGGCAGCTGCCGTGCTTGTCTGCTGGCTGCTGGTGGTCTTCGACGGCTACGACCTCATCGTCTACGGCACCGTCCAGTCCTCGCTGATCTCCGAAACCGGCTGGGGCCTGAACAAGGCCACCGCCGGAACCATCGGATCCATGGCTTTCCTCGGGATGATGATCGGGGCGATCTTTGCCGGCCGCATGGCCGACTCGTGGGGCCGCCGCCGGACCATCCTGGGCTGTGCTGTTATCTTCTCGGTCTTCACCGTCCTCTGCGCCTTCGCACCCAACGCCGCCGTCTTCGGCTCCCTGCGGCTCCTCGCCGGCATCGGGCTTGGCGGACTGGTGCCCTCCGCGAACGCCCTTGTTGCCGAACTGGTCCCCACCAAATGGCGGTCCACCATCGCCACCCTGATGATGTCCGGCGTCCCGATCGGCGGGTCCATCGCCGCCCTCGTCGGCATCCAGCTGATCCCGGCCTTCGGCTGGCAGTCGATGTTCCTGGTGGCGGGCCTGGCCCTGGTGATCGTGGTGCCGCTTGGCCTGAAATACCTCCCGGAGACGCTGGCGCCGGTCAGTGCAGCAGACAAGGCCGCCCGTAAGGCGGGCGGCAAGGCCAACACCATCAAGGAGCCGTCCGGCTTCTCCTCCCTGCTCCGCGCCCCGTACCTGGGGGTCAGCATGCTGTTCGCCCTGGCGACGATCGCCACCCTCTTCGCCTGGTACGGGCTGGGCACCTGGCTGCCGAACCTCATGCAGCTGGCCGGTTACAACCTGGGCTCCGCCCTGACCTTCGCCCTCGCCCTCAACCTGGGTGCGGTGGCCGGCTCGGTCATCACGGCCTGGGCCGGGACCCGGTTCGGCCCGGTGCCGACCGCGATCGCCGCGGCCGCCGTCGCCGCCGTCGCGCTGATGGTCCTGGTCACCGGACCGTCAGTCACGGTCGTGTACCTCATGCTGGTCCTGGCCGGCGTCGGAACCCACGGCACGCAGTGCCTCATCATCGCCGCCGTCGCGAGCCACTATCCCGGACACCTGCGGGGAACCGCGCTGGGATGGGCGCTGGGGACGGGCCGCATCGGCGCCGTCGCCGCACCCCAGGTGGGCGGCCTGTTGCTGGCCGCCGGGCTGGGCGTCAATTCCAATTTCCTCGCCTTCGCCGGGGCAGCCGCCATCGCCGCGGTCCTCCTCGCCGCCGTCGGCCTCAAACTCAAGTCCAAATCTTCAATTTCCCCCTCCCTCTCAACAACAGGAGCAAGCAATGTCTGAGCACGTCCAGTCCACCGGTGCAGAGTCCACCGATGTCCTCGTCATCGGAGGGGGAATGGCCGGACTGGCCGGGGCCCTCGCGCTGCGGGAGAACGGCGCCAACGTCACCCTCGTGGAACGGGCCCCCGAATTCGGCGAGGTCGGCGCCGGGCTGCAGATGGCCCCCAACGCCTCCCGCGTCCTGAAGCGCTGGGGCCTGCTGGAAAAGGCACTGGAAATCGGCGTCCAGCCCAAGCACCTGGTCTTCCGCGACGCCGTCTCGGGCGAGGAGCTGACGCGCCAGACCCTCAACGGGGAGTTCGCGGACCGCTACGGCGCACCGTATGTCGTGATCCACCGCAGCGACCTGCACCGGGTCCTGCTCGAAGGCTGCGAGGCGGCGGGCGTCAAGCTGGTCAACGACGTCATGGTGGAGAGTGTGGAAACCGTGAACGGCCGCGGCGTCGCCCACACCGCGGCCGGTGTGGACTACGAGGCCGACGTCGTGATCGGCGCCGACGGACTCAAGTCCACCCTGCGTCCGCTCGTGGCCAGCGATGAGCCCGTCTCCTCGGCCTACGTCGCCTACCGCGGCACCGTTCCGATCACCGAGGACACCCCCAAGGCTGACCTCGAGGACGTCATTGTCTACCTCGGCCCGGACTGCCACCTGGTGCAGTATCCGTTGCGCAAGGGCGAGCTGCTGAACACCGTTGCCGTCTTCAAGAGCCCCTCGTTCGAGCGCGGCGAGGAGCAGTACGGCGGAGTGGACGAGCTCGAGGCGGCGTACAAGGACTGCGTCCCGGCCGTTCAGGAAGCGCTCAAGAACCTGGCCACGGGGATCCGCTGGCCCATGTACGACCGCGACCCGATCGAAAACTGGGTCGCCGGCCGGATGGTGCTGATGGGCGACGCCGCGCACCCGATGCTCCAGTACCTCGCCCAGGGCGCCTGCCAGGCGCTCGAGGACGCCGCAGCGCTGCAGGATGTCAGCAACGGCACCGTCTTCACCGCCGACGGCGTGCACCCGGAAGCCTGGGACGCTGCGATCAAGGAGTTCAACAACAACCGTGCCGGCCGCACCGCACGGGTCCAGCGCACCGCCCGTGTCTGGGGCGAATCCTGGCACGTCGCCGGACTGGCCCGGACGCTGCGCAACCTGCTCTTCAAGAGCCGGAAGGACAACGACTTCCAGTACAACGACTGGCTGTACGGCCAGGACGGCGACGGCGTGCCGGCCGTCCGCGCGGCCCGCTCCGGCCTGGCGGACAAGGTTCCCGCCTGAGCCGGCCGGTTCCCTGATGATCCGGTGCGCTCCTGCCCGGTTGCTTCGCCCCGACACGCCGGAGGACCGGCGTGTCGGGGCGTAGGCGGCCGCTTCGCCCGGCAACCGGGCGGGAACGCACGACGGCGGCGCCCAGCCAGCCCGGCGCGTAGC
Source organism: Arthrobacter sp. 001422645 (assembly GCF_059816125.1). Classification (NCBI taxonomy): domain Bacteria; kingdom Bacillati; phylum Actinomycetota; class Actinomycetes; order Micrococcales; family Micrococcaceae; genus Arthrobacter; species Arthrobacter sp. 001422645. The sequence goes on from NZ_JCBANT010000002.1 coordinate 55,939, forward strand.
CAGCCAGCCCGGGAGGCCGCGCCGGTCTCAGGCGGGGGAGTCCAGAATCCGCCCGCCGCGCAGGACCGTCACCAGCTCGAAGCCCGGGTCGACGGCGATAAGGTCGGCGCGCATTCCGGGCCGGAGGCTTCCGATTTCGGTTTCGAGGCCCAGGACACGGGCCGGGACCAGGGTTGCCGCCAGGACGGCGTCGGCCGGGCTCACGCCGGCAGCGATCGTGGTGCGGACAACCTCCAGCAGGGTCGCCGTTCCCCCGGCCAGGGCGCCGTTGCTTCTCAAGGTGGCCACGCCGTCGTGCACCACCACGTCGGAGGGGCCCAGATCGTAGTCGCCGTCGGGCAGCCCGGTTGCCGCCATGGAATCCGTCACCAGCGCGATGTTTCTGGCGCCGACCAGGTCGAACACCATCCGGACCGTCTCCGGGTCGAGGTGGACGCCGTCGGCGACGAGCTCGACGGCGACCGTCCCCGCGGCGGCCAGCCGCAGGCAGGCTGCCGCCGGCCCCGGGCTGCGGTGATGCAGCGGCGGCATGCCATTGAACAAGTGGGTCACCGTCGGCCGGGCCTGCGGCCCGAAAGCCCCTGCCTGCGCCGCGCTGCCCACGAACGCTGCGGCCTCGGTCAGTGAGGCCGCCGCCGTCCGCGCGTCGGCGTCGGTGTGGCCCAGCGAGGGCGTGACACCGTGCTCGGTGAGTATCCGGACCAGCTCGCCGGCGCCCGGAAGCTCGGGTGCGTAGGTCATCGTTTTCAGCACACCGCCGGCGGCCGCCAGCATCTCCCGGAGGAGGCCCGGATCCGGGTCCCGGAGCCAGCGCGGATTCTGCGCGCCGCAGCGGGCGTGGGAGAGGAAAGGGCCTTCGGCATGGACTCCGGCGATGAGACCCTCGGCGGCAAGGACTTCAAGGACGCCGAGGGACCGCAGCAGTTCGTCGGCCGAGGCGGTGACGAGGCTGGCCAGCAGTGTGGTGGTCCCGTGGCGGTGCAGGAAGTCCGCTGCCTCCCGGCACGTTTTGTCGTCACCCGTCGGGAATCCGCCGCCGGCCGCACCATGGCAGTGGAGGTCGACAAGCCCGGGCAGCAGTGAGCTGCCGGGCGGCAGCGGGAGCTCCTCGGTGGCGGGAAACTGCGCGTGATCGTAGCGGCTGCCGGGTCCCGCGTAGGCGATGCGGCCGCCCGTCACCACCACAACGGAGTCCGCGGCACGGGCACCGTCGGTGAGGAGGGCGCCGCGCAGGATGTAGGCAGGGGGGGCGTCGCGGGATTCCGGCATCTGTCCTCAGGCCATCAGGGTGAGCACGGCGATCCGGTACCCCTCGGTCGAATCGATGAGCTGGGAACAGAACCGCTCGGGGGCCCGGGTGCCGTAGGACCAGGTGAGGTCGGCCTTCTGCTGCGTCTCAGTCATGGCATCAGCCTACAAATCCTTGGCGCCCGGCGCACCGGCTTCTTGAAACCGCCAGGTGGGCCGCCCTCGGGTAAATCGGCCCTACCCGCAAGCCGGCGGACGGGCCGATAATCAGGGGTATCCACCCCGTGCAGACTTTGGAGGCGATCGACGTGTCGGTTTATACGCTGGGAATCTGGTTGGTGCACCCCGGCCGCGAGAATGATTTCGTGCAGGCGTGGCGGGATCTGGCCCGCAAGACCCAGGAAGACTTCCCGCACGCGAAGGCCGTGCTGATGCATGACCACGACGTCCGGAACCGGTTCATCAGCACCGGCCCGTGGGAATCCCTGGAACAGGCTGAAGTGTGGCGGGCGTCCGAGATGTTTAAGCAGAGCTTGGAGGGCATGCACGAGATGCTGGAGCATTTCGAGGCACGCACCCTGGACGAGGCCGCCAGCATCGGCTGGGATTAGCCCAGGCCGCCTGATTCCGCGCCCGTCAGCGCATTGAGGACTGCGGGCAGGAGGACCCCGTCCCGGCCCCAGACCGGATCGAAGACCTCCACGTACCAGGACTCGGCCAGAAGCAGGGCGAGGGTTTCGTTGGCCTCCTCGGTCCAGTCCCGAAGCTGTTCCTCGGTGACCGGGCCTTCGCTGCTGCCGAGGACCGTGGCCACGGCGCCGTCCCGCAGGGTCACAGGGATGGAGGCCTGGCTGGCTTCTCCGGGAGCATGCGCCACGGTCACCAGGTCAGTCCGGCCGGACAGCTCCAGAAGCGCCGACGCCGACTCCGCACTGCAGAAACCCGTCACGTAGGCACGCTGCGCGTGTCCCTCGGAGAGCACGCCGGGCTGCGATTCCTTGGTGAAGAGCCCGTTCCGGCCCAGCTCCGCGAGCCTGCCGGCGATGGCCCGGGTTTCGGCGTCGAAACCGGGCGTGAAGGTCCCCGGCTGGTACTCGCTGCGGCCTTCCAGCCAGCGTGCGGTGAGCTCGCCGGCCGCCGGGATGGTGCCCGCCTGCCGCCAGACTTCACGGTCTGCCAGGAGCCGCCCGAAGCCGTCCCTCTCGGTGGTGTATCTGTCCTCAGCCATCTCTGAACGCTACGCCTTTCGCGCGGTGGCCGCCCAGAGGAGTACATAACCCTTAACAATGCAGCCGGCGGAAAGTCCTCGCCGTGACCCTGGCGCGTGATTTCCCGCTACAGTTCAAGGAGAAGCCAGCCTCAAGGCCGCCGCCAAGCTGCGGCGGAGAAGTACCCGGGAGTCATCAGTGCGGCACGGATCCAAGCCCACCATCCGCGACGTTGCGGAGGCGGCAGGCGTGTCCCTGACCACCGTGTCCTACGTGCTGTCCGGCCGCCCCGGCGGAAACACCCGGATCAGCCAACCCACGCAGGACCGTGTCCATGCCGCGGCCCACGAACTCGGCTATGTGCCCAACGGGGCCGCCCGCGGGATGCGGCGCGGCCGCACCGACGTCGTCGCTGTGGCCATCACCGATCTGGACGATTCCCGGGACCGGGAGCTTGCCACGGCCGCGGCCCGGATCCTGCCCCGGCACGGCTACCAGCCGGTCATCCTGCTCGGCGACAGCTGGCGTCCGTTTATGCTCTCCGGCGGCGCCGACGGCGTCATCCTCGGCTCCCGCCCGGCCGAGCGCACCGCCGCCGACATCGGCGCCATGATGGAACTCGTGGACCGCGGCGTGGCCCAGCTGGTCGTCTCGGACACCCCGCCGCCGGCCGGCGTCGACGTGCTGCCGACCGGAACCAGCACGACGGCGGATGCCCTCGCCGAGCGGGCCGTGGCCCGGCTGATCGCCCGGCTGAAGGTCTCCGTACGCGACATCCCAGGCACGCCCCCAGGACTTGGGCCCGGGGATTCCTGAACGCCGCTCCGGCAAAAACAGCTGGTCAAACCAGCTCTTGTACTTCCAACTGAAAACGTTTACAGTTGTCGAATGCCGGAGTGATTGGGTTCACAACCGGCGCCTCATCCCGGCCAAGAAGGGCCGGACCAGCAGACCCGGCCGACTCAAAGGAGAGGGCATCCGTGGCAAACATCCATGACGTGGCAAAACTTGCCGGCGTGTCGATCGCCAGCGTCTCACGCATGCTCGCCGGGGAAAACGTCCGCAGTGCCGAGGCGATCCGGCAGGCCATCACGGATCTCGGCTACCGGCCCAACGCCAGTGCCCGCGGGCTGCGCCTGGGCAAGCATCACAGCATTGCCGTGATTGTCCCCGACATCTCCAACCCGTACTTCGCCGCCCTTGTCCGCGGCATCGAGGAACGGGCCATGACGCAGGGATTCCGCATCGTCGTGGCCAGCAGCGATGAGCAGTTCAGCGCGGAATCGGAACTCCTGGGCAACCTCATCGACGCCGTCGACGCCGTGGCGATTGTGCCGGCCGAAGAAGGCGACCGCACCCGCAGGATGCTGGCGGACCTCAACAAGCCGGTAGTGCTGATCGACCGGACCGTGGGGGATGAGCCGGGCTTCGACCTGGTCCACGTCGACAACGCCAGCGGGGCCAAAGCCGCCGCAGACTATCTCCTGTCCCTGGGGCACCGCAGCTTCGGCATCATCAGCGGCCGCCAGGACACCGTCCCCGGACGGGTTCGCCACCAGGCCTTCCTGCAGACTTTGGCCGACGCCGGCATCCAGGTCCCGGCCGAAGCCGTCAAGATCGGCGAATTCAGCCGTGATTTCGGCCGCCGCGCAGCCCAGGAGCTGATCGATAATCCCACCGGAATCACGGCACTGTTCGTGGGCAACAACACTATGGCCCAGGGTGCCTTGCTCTCCCTGCACGCCGCCGGCGTGTCAATCCCCGGGCAGCTCTCCTTCCTTTGTTTTGACGACTTCGACCTGGCGGAACTGCTCCCGGCGCCTGTCACCGTGATTTCGCGGCCCGCCATCGCCGAGGGCCACGCCGCCGCGGACCTGCTGCTCGAGCGGATTGAACATTTCGGCAGTCCCGACCAGCCCCCGCTGGAGCACAAAGTCCTCCCGGTCAGCCTGACCATCCGGCAGTCCTGCTCCGCTCCCGCCTCCAACTAACGCTCCCACCTGACCACATCACTAAGGAATCCCATGACAACAACTGCGCCCGGAAACGGGAATGTACTGGTGATCGGCAGCATCACCTGCGACCTGACCAGTTTCAGCGACCGCCTCCCGCAGCCGGGGGAAACCGTCCTCGGAAACGCCTTCACCATGGTCCTCGGCGGTAAGGGCGCCAACCAGGCGCTGGCGGCGGCACGCGCCGGGAGCCAGGTATCCCTGATCGGAAGCGTGGGCAATGACGGCTTCAGCGAACTGGTCCTGGGGACCCTGGCCGAAGAGAACATCGACACCTCACGCGTGATGCGCACTGAAGGCCCCACCGGAATCGCCCACATCCGGGTGGACGCTTCGGCGGAAAACGACATCGTGATGATCCCGCTCGCCAACTCCCACCTGAGCCCGGGCCACATCAGGGAATCCCTGGACCAGTCCGCACGTCCCGCCGAGGTCGCCCTGATCCAGCTGGAGATCCCGCACGAATCGGCGCTGGAGGCAGCACGCGCGTGCAAAGCCCGCGGCATCACCGTCATTCTGGACCCCGCCCCGGCGCCGGCGTCGGCCCTTGACGAGGACTTCTGGCCCCACGTGGACATCGTCACCCCGAACGAGACCGAAGCGCGCCTCATCACCGGAATCGAGGTAACAGATCACGAATCAGCCACCGCGGCGGGCCGCTGGTTCACCGACCGCGGCGTGCAGCGTGCCGTCGTCACCCTGGCCGGCGCCGGCGCCGTCGTCGTTGAGCGGACGTCCGCAGACAGCACAACCGTGACCCTCCAGGAACCCTTCCGTGTCACCGCGGTGGATACCACGGCCGCCGGCGATGCCTTTGCCGGCGTGCTTGGCAGCGCGCTGGCCGAAGGTTTGGACTGGGACGAGTCCCTGCGCCGCGCCATGGCGGGCGGCGCGCTGGCTGTCACCGTTGCCGGGGCCAGCCCCAGCCTCCCGCAGCGTGAAGCCATTGACGCGTTCCTCGCCGGGCAGGCCGCCACGGCCCGCTAGCCGGAAGAGCCACCCACCACCCCATCCCTCTACAACGCAGTGGAGCAACTATGCGCAAAAACAGCGGTACCCTCAACGCATCCCTCGCCCGGGTCATCTCGGAACTGGGCCATACCGACGAACTTGTCGTGACCGACGCCGGCCTGCCGATCCCGGCCGGCGTGGAACGGATCGACCTTGCCCTGACAGCCAACGTCCCCCGGTTCCTGGAGTGCCTGGACGTCGTCCTGGCCGAAGTCGAGGCGGAAGGCGCCATCGCGGCGTCGGAGATCGCCGAGCACAGCCCGGAACTCCTTGAGGCCCTCAAGGACCGGCTGGGCAGCCACGGCATCCCGCTGGAGCTGGTCCCGCACACGGAATTCAAACAGCGGACCAGGAACTCCCGGGCCGCCGTCCGCTCCGGCGAATTCACCCCCTACGCCAACGTGATCCTCGTGGCCGGGGTGGTGTACTGACATGACAGTCACCCTCAGCGGCATCACCAAGTCCTTCGGCCCCAACCGGGTGCTCCGCGGTGTCGACCTCAGCATCGAACCCGGCGAGATCGTGTCCCTCGTAGGCGAAAACGGGGCCGGAAAATCCACCCTGACCCGCATCATCGCCGGGGCCTACCAGCCCGATTCCGGTGAGATCACCATCGACGGCGTGCCGCGGAAGTTCAGCGGACCGCAGGACGCCATGGGCGCAGGCATCCAGGTCATCTACCAGGAACTGAAGAACAACCTGTTCCCGCAGCTGGACGTTGCCTCGAACATCTTTGCCCATGACGGCACCGGCGAGTTCGGCAGGTTGTTCGTCAACAAGGACAAGATGCATGCCCGCGCCGCCGAGCTCCTGAGCCAGGTGGGGATTGACGTCGACACCCGACTTCCGGTGGGGAAACTCAGCTTCGGCCAGCAGCAGCTCGTGCAGCTGGCCCGCTGCCTCAACCACTCGGTCAAGCTGCTCATCCTCGACGAGCCGACAGCCGCCCTTGACGACCGCGAATCGGAGCTCCTGTTCGCCCAGGTGCGCAAGATCCAGGCGGCCGGCGTCGCCGTGATCTACATCAGCCACCGGCTCCCCGAAGTCTTCGCACTGTCCGACCGCATTGTCGTGATGCGCGATGGCCGCGTATCGAAGACGGGAACCGCCGCCGAACTGACCGAAGCCGCCGTCGTGTCCGCCATGGTGGGCGGAGAGGTGGAGAACTTCTACCCCAAGGAACACCACGCCACGGACCGGGTCCGGCTGGATGTCCGGAACCTGGAATCGGCCGTCGTCAACGGGGTTTCCTTCCAGGTCCGGGCCGGGGAAGTCCTCGGGATCGGCGGCGTGATGGGCAGCGGTAAGGGCGAGGTCCTGCGCGCGCTGTTCGGACTGGACAACGCGGCCGGCTCCGTGAGCATCGACGGCAAGCCGCTGACACTGAAGTCGCCCCGGCACGCCATCACCGCCGGCGTGGCCTACCTGACCCCGGACCGCCAGGCGGAGGGCCTCACGCTGGCGCAGCCCATCTCGCACAACGAATCCCTGGCCACCCTTGGCGCCATCACCCGGAACGGGATTGTGGCCCTGAAACGCGAGCGGGACCGGTGCCAGGAGATCTCCACCCGGCTCAGCGTCAAATGCAACAGCATTGACGACGCCGTCGGGACACTCTCCGGCGGCAACCAGCAGAAGGTCCTCCTGGCCCGCTGCCTGCTGAGCAACCCCGCGATCCTGCTGATGGAGGAACCCACGCGCGGCGTCGATGTGGGCGCGAAGGCGGAGATTTACTCCATCATCAACGACGTCGCCGCCCAGGGCGTCGCCGTCGTCCTTGTCTCGTCTGACCTGCCCGAACTAGTCGAAATGTCGGACCGGGTGCTGGTCATGCGCGGAGGCAGCATCAACGCTGAGCTGACCTCCGGCGCCCTGACCCAGCAGTCCGTCCTGGAACACGCAATGGAGACCGTATCCCGATGAAAAAAATATCCCTCTTCAGTGACCAGCTGCGCGCGGTGTGGATGCTGGCCTTCGTGGCCATAGCGCTTGTCTTCGCCACACCGCTGTTCCTGCAGCCGTCCAACATGCTCAACGTCCTGCTCACGGCCGCCGTCGTCGCCCTGATCGCTGCGGGGCAGACATACGTGATCATCCTCGCCGAGATCGATCTGTCCGTCGGAGCGGTCCTCGGCTTCAGCGCAATCACCACCGCCAGCGTGATCAGCCAATACGGTGTGGTGGCCGGGCTCGCCGCAGGCCTCGCGGTCGGCGCGCTGGCGGGCTTGATCAACGGTGTGCTGGTCACCAAAGCCAAAATGCCTTCGTTCATCGCCACGCTGGCAACAATGTCCATCTTCGCCGGACTGACGCTGCAGTTCTCCCAGGGCAACCCCGTGAAGGTGACCAACGAGGCGTTCCTGGCGCTGGGTCAGGGCAACCTGCTCGGCATTCCCACCCCGATCTGGATCATGCTGGTCCTCGGTGTGCTGTTCGGCTACATCCTGGCCCGCACACGGTACGGCCGCGAGCTCTACGCCACGGGCGACAACGCCGACGCCGCGCGGCTCGCCGGCATCAGCACCGACCGGGTCAAGATCCTGGCCTTCATGATTTCGGGCGTCCTCGCCGCGACCGCCGGGTTCATCCTTACCGCACGTCTCGGCACGGCACAGCCCACCGCCGGTACCGGCCTGGAGCTCGCTGCCATCGCAGCCGTGATCATTGGCGGGACCAGCCTCGCCGGCGGCCGCGGAGCGCTTCTGGGCACCCTGGTCGGCGCGGTCCTGCTGGCCATGATCGACAACGGGCTCAACCTGCTCAACGTCTCCCCGTTCCTGCAGAGCGTCGTCAAGGGCGCCGTGATCCTGCTGGCCGTGTTTGTGGACCGGAACTCCGGGGTCCTGATGCGCATCTTCCGGTCAGGGCGGCCCGCCGAGGCAACGCCCACGACGGCGCCCGCAACAGGCCCCGGCGCACCGGCTCCCCTCCTTCCGAAGGTCGCTATGATCTCCGTGGCGGGCCTCCTGGTGGTCGGCGCAGGCGTCACCACGGCCGTACGCTCCACGGACGACGGAAGCGCGGGGGCCGAGCAGAAATCGGCCACATTGGTCATCTCGACGCTCAACAACCCGTTCTTCGTCTCCGTCGGCGACGGCGCCAAGGACCAGGCCGCGAAACTCGGCGTGAACCTGGATGTCCAGAACGCCAACAACAACGACACGGCCGCGCTGAACCAGGCCACCACCGCGCTCGTGAAGAAGCCCGGAGTGCTGCTGCTTGACCCGACCTCGAGCGAAGCCGGCGGATCGATCACCGTCAAGGCCAACCAGGCAAACGTCCCCGTTGTCGCCTTCGACCGCGTGCCCGATCAGGGCAAACTGGCCGCCTTCATCGGCTATGACGCCGTCCAGGCGGGCAAGAACGGCGCCAAAGCCCTCTGCGACGCTGTCGGCGGTACCGGCAAAGTGGCTGAGCTGCAGGGCCTCCTCGGCACCAGCGTTGCACGGGACCGGTCCGAAGGGTTCAAAGCCGGAATGAAGGAATGCCCGGGCGTGCAGGTTGTCGCCGTGCAGTCCGCAGACTTCGACCGGGGCAAGGCCCTCGATGTCACCACCAACATCCTCCAGGCCAACCCGGGCATCACCGGGATCTACGGCGCCAACGATGAAATGGCGCTCGGCGCGGTGGCCGCCGTCAAGTCACGGGGACTGCTCGCCACGATCAAGATCGTCGGAAACGACGGAATCGGTGATGCCCTCGCCGCAGTGAAGAGCGGAGAGATGTACGCCACGAACGCCGAGTCCCCGTTCGCGCTCGGCCAGGAAGTCGCCAAGATCGGCCACGCCGTTGCCGCCGGCGAAAAAGTCGAAGAGTCCCGGGTGCTCCAGGGCAAGCTCGTCACCGGCAGCGGAGTCGACGAGTTCTGCTCCTACCTGCGCGGCATCGGCGACACGGCCACCTGCAAGTAGCCCCCTACCCCCAAGGAGAATCATGACTGAACTGAATGCGGCCGGCCTGGCCGGGATCGTGGACCACACCTTCCTACAGTCCACGGGAACCCGGGCCGAGGCCGAGGAGGCAGCCGCCGAAGCCGCCCGCCTAGGGGCCTGGTCGGTCTGCGTCTCGCCATCCATGCTGCCGCTGGCCGGCATTGGCACGGGAACCCGGATCACGGCGGTCTGCGGCTTCCCGTCGGGCAAGCACCACAGCAGCGTCAAGGCAGCGGAGGCCCGCGAGGCAGTGCGCAACGGTGCCGACGAGATCGACATGGTCATCGACGTCGGAGCGGTCCGGGCCGGTGACTACGACGCCGTCGAACGGGACATCAGCGCCGTCCGCGAGGCCGTGCCGGCGCCGACCGTGCTCAAGGTCATCCTGGAGACCGCGGCGCTGACGGATGAGCAGATCGTGCGGTGCTGTAACGCCGCTGAAAGCAGCGGAGCCGACTTCGTCAAAACCTCGACGGGCTTCCACGGGGCTGGCGGAGCCACAGTCCACGCAGTCGAGCTGATGGCACGCACGGTGGGTCCGCGGCTTGGCGTCAAGGCCTCCGGGGGCATCCGGGACTGGGCCGCCGCTCAGGCCATGATCGCGGCAGGCGCCACCCGCCTGGGGCTGTCCGGGACCGCCGACGTCCTTAGCGGCGGACGCAGCACCGGGTACTAAACCTGTATCCCCTGCGGGCCGCCCGGCTGAAGCCGCGGCCCGCAGGGGGACGCTGTGGAGTTACAGCCGCTAAGCGTCACGCAGCGGGCGCCGCGCCAGCCAGGCCGCGACGACGGCGCCGGAGATGTTGTGCCAGAGTGAGAACACCGCGGAGGGCAGTGCGGTCAGCGGGCTGAAATGCGCCGTCGCCAGTGTGGCGGCCAGACCCGAGTTCTGCATGCCAACCTCGAAGGCCAGCGCCCGGCGTGCCTTGTCATCCAGACGCCCCAGCTTGCCGGCCAGGTACCCGAGGCCGAGGCCGAAGCCGTTGTGCAGCACTACAGCGAGGAACACGATCCCTCCGGCGGCGACGATCTTGCTGGCGCTGCCGGCGACCACAATCGCGACGATGAGTGAGATAACGACGGCGGAGGCCCAGGGCAGGGCCGGCAGTACTTTGGCCACGAGCTTCTTGAGGAACAGGCGTGCCAGCAGGCCGGCGATCACCGGCAGGAGAACCGTCTTGACGATGTCCAGGACCATGCCGCCGGCGTCGATCTGCAGGTAGGACCCGGCCAAGAACAGGACCAGCAGCGGCGTCACCACCGGGGCGATCAGTGTCGACACAGAGGCGACCGCGACCGAAAGTGCGACGTCGCCCTTGGCCAGGAACGCCATCACGTTGGACGCGGTGCCCGAGGGCGCGCAGCCGACGAGGATGAGCCCCACGGCCAGTTCCGGTGGGAGATTCAATGCGACGGCGATGATCCAGCCGGCACCGGGCATGATGACGTAGTGCGCCACAATACCGAGAACGACGGCCCAGGGGCGCTTGGCCACGGAGGCGAAGTCGGGCGGCGTCAGCGTCAGGCCCATGCAGAACATGATGATGCCCAGCAGGTACGGCACGCTGGGACCGAGGTGCTTAAAAGCGCCCGGCACCAGGTAGCCCGCGACGCCCGCGACGACGACGAGCAGCGGGAAGATGGTGACCGCGATGCGGGAGATCTTCGCCTCGGCGGCGAGGGCTGGGTTGGCCGGGACCGCACTGGTCTCGGGGGCAGACGAAGTTTTGGTTGCCTCAAGCATCCAAATATGGTGCCATCGCGACCACACCTAAGCCAGTTCGTGACTGCCCGGTCCGAGAATATGTCCGATTTTAGGAGGTTCGCTGGCGTACCGCTGACCGGACAGTAGAGCGTGCCTATGCGGTGATGCGCCCTAGCATGGCGATGAAGTCGTCCGCCTGCGCGAGGTTGCGGGCCATTTTGGCGCGCTGGTGTGCGGCCTGTTCCAGGATTCCCGCGAGACGCGCGGCAGATCCTGGCGCGCCCGGTCCGTTCGCAAGAAGACCCAGGATCTCGGCCATTTCCTCCAGTGAGAACCCCAGCGGCTTCATCTGCTTGATAACCATCAGACGCTCGAAATCATCCTCTGAATAGACGCGAAAGCCGCCGTCGGTGCGCGCCGTCGCGGGCAGTAGCCCGACGTCGTCATAGTGACGGATGGTCCGCAGTGACAGGCCGGTCCTGTCCGCCAATTCGCCGATGTGCATGGTGCTGGTGCTGGTGCTGCCGGTTTTAGCCGTCATCAGGGTCTCCGTTCTGTTCTGATTTAAACCCTACCATCACGTTAGGGTAGGGTTTGGGTGGTGGGGTTGAGACCTTAGAGACTAATTCCCCCTCATGCCGGCGCGGCGCTGCGCCCCTCAATCATTAGCAGAACGAAGCCGCCGTCGCGCGTCTTCTTGACCACGAACGGAGCCAGCAATGGCCGTCGCAAAAGCCGAACACCCTCCGGCGTTCACTCCAGAACAGCTGCAATCCGTCCGGTTGACCCTGAGGTCACCGCGCCGGCTCAAAACCGAGGTCCTCGGCGGGCTCGTCGTCGCGCTGGCGCTCATCCCGGAGGCCATCGCGTTTTCGATCATTGCCGGCGTGGACCCAAGGATCGGGCTGTTCGCGTCCTTCACCATGGCGGTGACGATCGCCTTTGTCGGCGGCCGTCCCGCGATGATTTCGGCGGCCACCGGCGCCGTTGCCCTCGTGATCGCCCCGCTGGTGAAGTCGCACGGCCTGGACTACCTCGTCGCCGCCGTCATCCTGGCCGGCATCTTCCAGATCATCCTGGGCTTGTCCGGCGTGGCGAAGCTGATGCGCTTCATTCCCCGCTCAGTGATGGTGGGCTTCGTCAACGCCCTGGCCATCCTGATCTTTCTGTCCCAGGTCCCTGAGCTGATCGGCGTGCCGTGGCTGGTCTATCCGCTCACCGCGGCGGGCCTCCTGATCGTCTTCGGCCTGCCCCGGCTCACCAAGGCCGTGCCCGCCCCGCTCGTCGCGATCATTGTGCTGACCCTCATGACCGTCCTGGCCGCCGTCGCGGTCCCCACGGTGGGGGACAAGGGTGCGCTGCCGGACTCGCTGCCGTCGCTGTTCGTGCCCAACGTGCCGTTCACGCTCGAAACTTTGCAGGTCATCTTCCCGTTCGCGCTGGCCATGGCGTTCGTGGGGCTGCTGGAATCCCTCATGACCGCCAAGCTCGTGGACGACACCACGGACACCCGCTCACCCAAGACCCGCGAGGCCTGGGGGCAGGGCGTCGCGAACATCGTCACCGGCTTCTTCGGTGGCATGGGCGGCTGCGCGATGATCGGCCAGACCATGATCAACGTCAAGGCCTCAGGCGCCCGCACAAGGATCTCGACATTCCTCGCCGGTGTCTTCCTGCTCATTCTCGTGGTGGTTCTCGGCGACATTGTGTCCCTGATCCCCATGGCCGCCTTGGTGGCCGTGATGATCTTCGTTTCCGTCGCCACCTTCGACTGGCACAGCATCCACCCCCGGACCCTGAAGATGATGCCCAAGAGCGAAACCGCGGTCATGCTCGCCACCGTCATCGTCACCGTCGCCACCCACAACCTCGCGATCGGAGTCGGAGTCGGCGTACTCGTGGCCATGGTGATGTTCGCCCGCCGCGTGGCCCACTTCGTCACCGTGGAACGGACCGTCAAAACCATCGGCGGCCACGAAACGGCCACCTACGTCGTGGACGGAGAGCTGTTCTTCGCCTCCTCCAACGACCTCTACACCCAGTTCGAATACGCCTTGGATCCCGAGCACGTGGTCATCGACATGCACGCCTCGCACCTGTGGGACGCGTCCACCATCGCAGCGCTGGACGCCATCACCGAGAAATACCACCATCACGGCAAAGACGTGAAGGTCATCGGCCTCAACGACGCCAGCATCCTGATGCGCGAACGCCTCGGCGGCAAGCTCGGCGCCGGCCACTAGGCTGCGTTCCCGCCCAGTTACTTCTGCCCGGACCCGGAAGACACCGATGTGTCCGAGGTTTTTGGCCGGTCTTCGGGTACCGGCCGGGGAGTAACCGGGCGGGAGCGTGCGGTGCGTGTCGCCGGCGGAAGGACTACGCTCGGGATCATGACGGAGACCTGGGAGCCGGGCAAGGAGGGAGTCCTTGAACTCCCGTCTGGCCGGCTTGTCCGCGGCCGGGGGCTGATCAGGCCGATTCCGGCCGGCCCGCGGCCCGTGTTTGGCCTGTACCTGCTGGGAAACCGTCCGGCGCCGGTGGCCTGGGAATCCCGCTGGGTCCGCTGGCGGGATTTCGGCCTGCCGGCCGACGACGCCGACACCCTGGACGCCCTTATGGAGGCGTGGCGCCGAGCCGAGACCGAGCGGGTTGAAGTCGCCTGCTGGGGCGGCCGCGGGCGGACCGGAACCGCCCTGGCCTGCCTGGCCATCCTCGACGGCGTCCCGCCCGCGGAGGCCGTGGCCTTCGTGCGCGCACACTATCGCCGGGGCGCCAGCGAGACCCCGTGGCAGCGGAAGTACGTCGCCCGGTTCCGGAGCCCCATGGCGTAGCGCGCTAGTCGAGCTCGCCGGCATTAGGTAACACAATTGGGTCTTTTTGTTTGCCGTGGACGGGCCTACCGTGGACACACTGAGCCGCCAGCCCGGGTGGCCGGAGCACGGAGGAATATCCCATGACGACGCATGTAGCCGACTGCAGTGTGACCAATTGCTCCTTTAACGACCACTCCAACTGCAACGCCGCAGCCATCACCGTCGGCGGGGCCGAGGATCACGCCTCCTGCGCCACATTCATCGATATCGGCGTTCACGGCGGGTTGCCCAAGGTGCTGGCCGACGTCGGTGCCTGCCAGCGTTCCGAATGCGCCCATAACGACCACCTGATGTGCAAGGCGACCGAGGTGCACGTGGGTCCAGGCGTCGACAACGCTGACTGCCTCACCTACGCCCACCGGTAGCGCCCGCCATAATCCGGAGGCGGCACTCATCCTTTCCACTCGTTAGCCGTCCCCGACGGGAATTAAGTCACACAAGTTTGACGTTAAGGTTCACCTAAGTAAGGGTTAGCTTAGTCGATGCTACTCACGTCAAACAAAGGATCTTTCTGTGGCGCCCGTCATTCCCGCGGATTTTCACCCCCTGTCTCCCGGCCCCGAGACCGGACCCGGTTCACCGGCACAGCTGCTGCACAATGCCACCGCCCACCTCTTCAACGCCCGCAATGCAGACGGCTACACGGCCCGGGTTCTTGAGGGTGTCGAGGCGGTGGCCGGCAAAGTCTCCCAGTGCACCCGCCCCTTTACCGGGGCCACGCCCGCCGAGCTCAAGAGCCGCGTCCACGCCGTGGACCTTGGCACCCCGCTGGCGGATACCGCCGCTGCCCTTGACGAGCTGGAGGGCCTCTACCTCCGGGACGCCGTCTACTTCCACGACGCCAAGTACGCAGCGCATCTGAACTGTCCCGTCGTGATCCCGGCACTCGTCGCCGAGGCTGTCCTGTCCGCGGTGAATTCCTCAATGGACACCTGGGACCAGAGCGCGGGCGCCACCATGATCGAACGCAGGCTCATCTCATGGGCAGCCGGGCAGCTCCAGCTGGGCGGCTCCGCCGACGGCGTGTTCACCTCGGGCGGGAGCCAGTCCAATTTCCAGGCCCTCCTGCTGGCACGGAACCAGGCCGTGGAGTGGCTGAAGCTCGACCCGGAAAATGACGGGCTCCGGCTGCCTTCCCTTCTGGAGAAGCTGCGCATCTTCACCTCGGCGGACAGCCACTTCAGCATCCGGAAGTCGGCGTCCATGCTGGGACTGGGGTACGACGCCGTCGTGTCCGTGCCCTGCGGCCCGGAGCACCGGATGGATCCCGTGGCGCTGGGCGGGGAACTGGCGCACGCCCGCAACGAAGGCCTCGTGCCCATGGCGGTGGTGGCAACGGCCGGCACCACCGACTTCGGGGCGATCGACCCCCTCGACGAGCTGGCCGCGGCGGCCCGTGAGCATGGTGCCTGGTTCCACGTGGACGCGGCGTACGGCGGCGGGCTCATGGTGTCCGCGCGGCACCGGCATCTGCTGGACGGGATCCACCGGGCGGATTCGGTCTCCGTAGACTTCCACAAGACCTTCTTCCAGCCGGTCAGCTCGAGCGCGTTGCTGGTCCGCGACGCGGCGACCCTCCGGCACGTGACCTACCACGCCGACTACCTGAACCCGGCCTCCGCCGTCGACCGCCCCAACCAGGTGGACAAAAGCATCCAGACCACCCGCCGTTTTGACGCCCTGAAGCTCTGGCTGACGCTGCGGATCATGGGCGCCGATGCCCTCGGGGCGCTTTTCGACGGGGCCATCGACCTGGCGTCGAGCGTGGCTAAGGTCCTGGCCTCGGATCCGGACTTTGAGCTCGCCGCAGCGCCGCAACTGAGCACGCTCGTGTTCCGGTACCGCCCCCGGCAACCGGACGGGAGCCGCTTGGCCGAGGACACGGCGGACCGCCTCAACCAGGACATCCGCTCCGCCGTCTTCTCCTCGGGCGAGGCCGTGGTGGCGGGGACCACCGTGGCGGGCCGGCACTACCTGAAGTTCACCCTGCTGAACGCCGAGGCCCGCGTGGAGGACATCCGCAGCATCATTGACCTGCTCCGGACCACCGGGGCATTGCTGCTCGAGGACGCGGAGGTGTCGGCATGAACGCAGGCAACCAGAGCGCAAGCCGGCGCGTCCACGATTTCGCCGCGATCGGCGTCGGGCCGTTCAACCTGGGCCTCGCCGCGCTGAGCGAACCTGTCGACGGGCTGGACGGTGTTTTCCTGGAACGCCGGGAATCCTTCGACTGGCACCCGGGCATGATGCTGGAGCCCGCGCACCTGCAGGTTCCGTTTATGGCCGACCTGGTCACCCTGGCGGACCCGACGTCGCCATACTCGTTCCTGAACTTCCTCAAGCAGACCGGACGGCTGTACCGGTTCTACATCCGGGAGAACTTCTATCCGCTGCGCGCCGAGTACAACCAGTACTGCCAGTGGGTGGCGGGCCAGCTGGATTCCGTCCGGTTCGACACGGACGTCCGGGAGATCGGTTACGACGACGGCGTGTACCGGCTGGCGCTGGAAGGCCCGGACGGGCCGGAGGTGCTGCACGCCCGGCGGCTGGTCCTGGGCACCGGCACCTCGCCCTACGTGCCGGCGGCCTGCGACGGCATAGTCGACGCCGGCGGACTGGTCCTCCACAACGCCGAGTACCTGCCGCGGAAGAGTGAACTGCTGCAGCAGCGGAGCATCACGATCGTGGGCAGCGGCCAGAGCGCTGCCGAAATCTACTACGAGCTGCTGCAGGAGATCGACGCCCACGGCTACCGGCTGAACTGGGTTACCCGCTCGGGCCGGTTCTTCCCGCTCGAGTACACCAAACTGACCCTTGAAATGACGTCGCCCGAATACGTGGATTACTTCCACGCGCTCCCGCAGGAACGGCGCGACGGCCTGGTCAAGAGCCAGAAGAGCCTCTACAAGGGCATCAACTCCGAGCTCATCGACGCCATCTACGACCTCCTGTATGCCAAGAGCCTCCCGGGCATCGTGGAGACCCGGCTGCTGACGCACTCGGCGCTCACCGGCGCGTCCTGGAACCCGGCAACCGGCTCCCACACCCTGCAGCTGCGGCACGAGGAGCAGGACACCGACTACTCGCTGGAGACCGACGCCGTGGTGCTCGCCACCGGGTACGGCTACCGGGAGCCGGAGTTCCTTGCCGGCGTGCAGGACCGCATCGCCCGGGACAGCCTCGGCAGGTTCGCCGTCGACCGCAACTACAGCACCGGCGTCGAACCCGGCGAGATCTTCGTCCAGAACGCCGAGCTGCACACCCACGGGTTCGTGACGCCCGATCTGGGCATGGCCGCCTACCGCAATTCCTGCATCCTGCGAGACATCACCGGCCGCGAGGTCTACCCGGTGGAACAAAGCATCGCGTTCCAGCAGTTCGGAACGCGGGAGCCCGCCGGGTTCCCGGGCGGCGTCCGAAAGGCTGCTGACCGTGAGCCGGCAGGAGTGAACGCATGAGTTTCACCTTCCGCTGCTTCGACCCGGACACCGACGCACCCCTCCTCCACAGCTGGGTCACCCGGCCCTATGCCTCCTTTTGGGGGATGCAGTCCGCCACCGTGCAGGACGTCGCGGAGGAGTACGCGACGATCCAGTCCACCGGCCACCACCATGCGCTGATGGGGCTCGACGGCGGCGTCCCCGCCTTCCTGATGGAGGAGTACCTTCCGCCGCTGTCGCCGCTGGCCGGTGTGTACGCCACGCAGTCCGGCGATATCGGGATGCATCTGCTGGTCGGCCCGCCGGAGGGGCCGGTCCGGACCGGCTTCACCACCCGGGTGATGGAGGCGGTGCTGGACCGGTTGTTCGCCGACCCGGGCGTGGGGCGCGTGGTGGTTGAGCCTGACGCCCGGAACCACAAAATCCATGCCCTCAACGCGCGGCTTGGCTTTCAGCCTGCCGGGGAGGTGGTCCTGCCCGGCAAGACTGCGCTGCTCAGCTTCTGTACCCGGGAGGCCTTCCACGCTGCCCGCGTTAACCTCCATTCATCCCCGATCCGCCAGGGAGCCCCGCTATGACCACCGCTGAACTCGAATCCGTCCTCACGGCCGGCAACGCAACCGTCCACCTGACCCCCGAACGCTGGGCCGTCGCCAACCGGCACGTGGTCCGCAAGGCCCTTGCCGAGTTCTCGCATGAACGGATCCTCACGCCGGAACTCCTGGGGCCCGGTCCCGTTGCCGCGGAGCCCGCCCGCTACCGCGTCACCAGCGACGACGGCTCGGTGGAGTACCGGTTTTCGGCCCGGAAACTGGAGCTCGACCACTGGTCCATCGTGGACATGTCCATCCGCCGCCTCGAGGCACGGGCATATCCCGACATGCCCGCGCCAGCGGCCGAAGAATGGGCATGTCCCCAAGGGGAGGCGGAGCTCGATGCCCTGCGATTCATTACCGAGTTCCGGGACACCCTGGGGATCCGCGAGGAGATGCTCCCGGTCTACCTCGAGGAAATCAGCAGCACGCTCTCCAGCCACGCCTACAAGCAGTGGATGGGCCAGCCCTCCTCCGCTGAACTGGCAGCCGGGGTGACCGGCGGGGCGGATGCCGCCATCGATTTCCAAACCATCGAACGGAGCATGACCGAGGGCCACCCCTGTTTTGTGGCCAACAACGGCCGGCTGGGATTCGGCATCGCGGATTACCGCTCCTTCGCCCCG
This sequence comes from Arthrobacter sp. 001422645, assembly GCF_059816125.1. Lineage (NCBI taxonomy): Bacteria > Bacillati > Actinomycetota > Actinomycetes > Micrococcales > Micrococcaceae > Arthrobacter > Arthrobacter sp. 001422645. The sequence goes on from NZ_JCBANT010000002.1 coordinate 74,587, forward strand.
GAGGCCGGCGCCCCCGTGCAGCTCGAGTGGATCGCGGTGCACCGGAACCAGGCTGTCTTCACGTCCGCCGAGGGCCTCAGTTACCGGAACCACCTCGACGCCGAACTGGGGGCGTCCGCCGTCGCGTACTTCGACGAAGAGCTGGGCGCCCGGGCCCTGGACCCGGCGGACTATTTCCTGATGCCGGTCCACCCGTGGCAGTGGGACAACAAGCTGACGGTGACGTTTGCGGCCGAAATAGCGCAGGAGCGCATCGTCCATCTGGGGATAGGAGCGGACAGCTACCAGGCCCAGCAGTCCATCAGGACGTTCTTCAACACGGTGTCGCCGGAGAAGTGCTACGTCAAGACGGCCATGTCCGTGCTGAACATGGGGTTCATGAGGGGGCTGTCGCCGCAGTACATGAAGGCCACCCCGGCCATCAACGACTGGCTCCGCGACCTGATCCTCGGCGACGCCGCCCTGCAGAAGCGCCGGCTGACGCTCATCCGCGAGGTGGCCGCCATCGGCTATCACAACGGCCACTACGAGGCCGCGTCGGCGAAGGGTTCACCGTACCGGAAGATGCTGTCCGCGCTGTGGCGGGAAAGCCCCGTGCCGCTCCTGGAGGACGGGCAGCAACTGGCCACCATGGCGTCCCTGCTCCACGTCGACGCCGCGGGAAGACCCATGGTGTCCGCGCTGATCGAGCGTTCCGGGCTGGCGCCCACGGCGTGGCTGCGCCGGTATTTCGAGGCGTATCTCGTCCCGCTGGTCCACTGCCTCTATGCCTACGAGCTGGCGTTTATGCCGCACGGCGAAAACGTCATCCTGATTCTCGAGGATGGCGTGCCGGTCAGCGCCATCATGAAGGACATCGCTGAGGAGATCGTGGTGATGGGTGACCGGCTGGAGCTGCCCGACGACGTCGCCAGGATCAAGGCCGAGATCCCCGACGAGGAGAAGGTCCTGGCGATTTTCACCGACGTCTTCGACTGCATCTTCCGGTTCGTCAGCGCGCTGCTGGAGGAAGACGGCACGCTCAGCGGTGAGGAATTCTGGCGGACCGCCGCGGCCGTCCTCCGGGAGTACCAGGGCGAGCACCCCGAGCTCGCGGAGCAGTTTGCCCGGCATGAGCTGTTCGCCTCGGATTTTCCGCTGTCCTGCCTCAACCGGCTGCAGCTGCGCAACAACCAGCAGATGCTGGACCTGGCCGACCCCTCAGGCGGACTGCAGATGGCCGGCCGGCTGCAGAACCCACTGGCACGGTTCGCCTAACAGGGGCGGGCCCGGCGGCCTACCCCTGGGTCAGGCGGTACCGCTCGATCTGCTTAAGACGGCGCAGGAGGCTGTCGCGCCGCGGGTGCGGGACGGCGTCGGCCGGTTCGGCGGTGAGGTCGATGTGTTTGGTGCCGTACTGCCAGAGCAGCAGGTCATCGAGGAGCCGGTCCGGGCCGGGGGAGTAGCGGTGGTCCAGGGCCCTGCGGACCTCGGTGATCCGGTTGGCGCTCAGCAGCCCGGCCAGCTGCATGGTCTGGTTGAGGCCGTGGGCGGCCATCAGCTCGGCGGCCCAGCCCCAGTCGTCGTCGACCTTCCGGTCCACGTGCGGCAGGAGAGTGCGCCAGACGTCGCGGATCCGGTTCGGCGTGAGCTGGGCTGCCCCTTCGCCGTCCATGTCCCAGTAACTGCGGACCTCTTCGTAACGTTCGTGCAGGTCAGCGAAGGCACCCTCCACGGTTTCCAGCATGGCCGCGGTGGCGGTGAACTGGCGGTCGAAGTGCGGGGTCCACGCCCGCGGGTCCTCGGCCTTAAAGCGGATATCGTGCTCGATCTCGCTCCAGGCGTGCGCGAAAACAGTGCGGATCTGGCATTCGAAAAAGTAGCTGCCGTTCGCCGGGACCTCCGGGTTGAAGGCCTGCTGGTACTCCTTAACCGCCTCGTTCTGGATGGTCCGCAGGATCAGGTGGCGGCTGGAATAGCCGTAGGTCCCCGACTCGATGGAGCCGATATCCTTCTCGCGGTCGCCGCGGCAGTCGAAGAGCTGGCGCTGGCGCTTGATGATGTTGGCCACCACCGCGTTTTCCGCCGGCAGCTTCGTGATCACGCGGACGCCCACCATGTCATTCAGGGTCCGGAACGGATCCGGGAACTTCAGCACCGGCGGACCGCCCGGTTCCAGGGGCTCCTCAGTGCGGGAGATCTTCTCGCGGAAGGACTCGACCGTCTTGGTGCGCCCGGTAACGAACAGCGGCGTCACCTCGGTGCCCTTGAGCATGCTCCGCAGCGTCAGCAGGACCTCGCGGGTGACCAGCTTCAGGGCAGGACGCACCCGCTCGTAGAGTTCCACGTTTTCCTGCACGGACTCGCGCAGTTTCGGGTCCAGTCGATCCCAGTTACTCGCCATGCGTCCAGCTTACGGCCGGGGTACGACGGCGGCGGGCTGACACCCCCGCGGTGACGGCCCGCGGCCAACCCGAGCCCGATGCCGCCTTGCACCCTGCCGCGCGGCGCTCAAGGTAGGCTCGGCACATGGCTGATGTGCGGCGTCGGGCTCTAATCGCGGCCGCAGCGACGGTGACTCTGGGGGCAGTCTCCGCCGCCTGTTCACCGGGCCCCAAGGAGGACAGTGTGAAGCGGCAAAGGTACAGCTACGGCGATGACTCCAGCCAGTGGGGGGAACTCTTCCTGCCGGAGGCAGCCGGCACCAAGGGTGTGGTGGTGGTCATCCACGGCGGATACTGGCGCTCACAGTACGGCGCGGAACTCGGCGAACCCCTGGCCAAGGACCTCGCGGCGCACGGCATGGCGGCCTGGAACCTGGAGTACCGCCGCGCCGGGAACGGCGGAGGCTGGCCGCACACCTTCTCCGACGTGCTGGCCGGCATCGACAAACTCGGCGAGATCGCCGGTGAGCACGGCCTTGACCTGGACCGGGTCGTGGCGTTGGGGCACTCCGCCGGCGGGCACCTCGCGGTCTGGGCTGCGGGGCGGGGCCGCCTTGCCCAGCTCGGCGCCCCTGACGCGGACCGGCAGTTGATCCGCAAGGACGACGGCGGCGCGGTGCACCTGACTGGCGTCGTCAGCCAGTCCGGTCTGCTCAACCTCGCTGAAGCTGAACGGCTGAACCTCAGTAACGGCGCGGTCAGCAACCTGCTGGGCGGCTCCTCGGAAAAATACCCCAAACGGCATAAGTATGCCGATCCGATGAGCGCTGTGCCGCTGAAGATCCCTGTCTATGCCGTTCACGGCACGGACGATGACAGCGTCCCCGTGAGCCAGTCCGACTCCTATTCGGCGGCAGCCAAGGCCGCCGGCGCCCCGGTCCAGCTCCTGAAGGTCCCGGGCGACCACTTCGCCCTGATTGACCCGAAGGCCGCCGCGTACCGGAAGTGCCGCGAACTGGTGCAGCTGCTGCTCGGCTGACCTCTGTCAGCCACGGACGCACGGCCGCGCGGCCGGTGATAGCGTGGCGCCTATGCAAGTCGAAGTTCCCGCGGTTCTGCGCGCCCTGACTGCGGGTTTCAACCGGTTCATCCGGGCGTTCGCACCACGCCACCCCGCCCAGGTGATCGTGCTGGGCTTCGCCGCGGCCGTCGCCGTCGGGACCGGACTGTTGTTGCTCCCGGTGGCCAAGGCCGGCGGGGGCGGAGCCAGCCTGCTGGAGGCGCTGTTCACTGCCACGTCCGCCGTCTGCGTCACCGGCCTGATCACCGTGGACACTCCTGTCTTCTGGAGCGGCTTCGGACAGGTGGTCATCCTGGTCCTCATCCAGGTCGGCGGCTTCGGTGTGATGTCCTTCGGCACGCTGCTTGGGGTCCTGACCGCCCGTCGGCTGGGCCTGAAATCCCGGATATCTGCCGCCGCCGAGACGAAAAGCAGCGGCTTCGGCGACGTCCGCCGTGTGCTGGTCGGTGTTCTGCTCATCAGTGTGATCGTGGAAACAGTGCTGGCGTTGATTCTCGCGGTCCGCTTCAGGGCCGGTTACGGCTACGGGCTGGGCGACGCGCTCTGGCACGGGGTGTTCCATTCGATCTCGTCCTTCAACAACGCCGGCTTTGCCTTGTACTCGGACAACCTCATGGGGTTCGTCGGAGATCCCTGGATCTGCCTGCCGATCGCGGCCGCCGTGATCATCGGCGGACTCGGATTCCCGGTCCTCTTCGAACTGGGCCGGCAGTACCGGCGTCCGATCCTCTGGAGCATGAACACCAAACTCGTCGTCGTCGGCTCGGCCGTCCTCCTGGCCGGTGGGACCGTGTTCCTCACTGCCGTTGAATGGGCCAACCCGGCCACACTGGGCGGCCTCCATCCCGCCGAGCGCGTGCTCGCCGGCTTTTTCCAGTCCGTCATTACCCGCACCGCCGGCTTCAACAGCATCGACATTGCCCAGATGGATCCGGTGTCGTGGCTGGGCATGGACATCCTGATGTTCATCGGCGGCGGCCCGGCCGGTACGGCCGGCGGCCTGAAAATCACGACGTTCGCCGTGCTGTTCTTCATTCTCAGCACCGAGCTGCAGGGCGGGACGGCCGTGAACATCTTCGGCAAGCGGCTTTCCCGCGCTGTGCACCGCCAGGCCATTACCGTGGTGCTGCTGGCGATCGCCCTGGTCACCGGGTCCACGATGTTCCTGATGCTGATCACCGACTTCGGGCAGGAACGGATCCTGTTCGAGGTCGTTTCGGCCTTCGCCACGGTGGGGCTGTCCACCGGGATCACGGCCGGCATGCCGCCGGCCGGACAGCTCGTACTGATCCTGCTGATGTTCGTTGGGAGGCTGGGCCCGGTCACGCTGGGCGCGGCACTGGCCCTGCGCGAACGACCCCTGCTCTATGAATACCCCAAGGAAAGGCCCCTCATTGGCTAGGAATATCTTCTCGTCCCACTCCGCCGCCGCCAGTGACAAGGCGTCCTCGGTGGTGGTCATCGGCCTGGGTCGCTTCGGCGGCTCGCTGGCCCTGGAACTGGAGGCGCAGGGTACCGAGGTCCTCGGCATCGACGCCAGCGAGGAAATCGTCCAGTCCTTCAACGGGCGCCTCACCCACGTGGTCAGGGCCGACTCCACCAAGGAAGAGGCACTGCGCCAGCTCTCGGTCCACGAATTCGACCGTGCCGTCGTCGGAATCGGCTCGGACATCGAAGCCAGCATCCTGACGACATCACGGATCCTGAAATTCCAGCGCCCCCAGATCTGGGCGAAGGCCATCAGTGAACCGCACGCCGAGATCCTGGGCCAGCTCGGCGTCGAGCACGTCATCCGGCCCGAACACGACATGGGCAGGCGCGTCGCACACCTGGTCCTCGGTTCAATCCTTGACTACGTGGAATTCGAGGACGACTTCGTGATGATCCGCACCAGCCCGCCCTCCGCCGTCCGGGACCGGCCGCTGGGCGTGCTCGGACTCCGGGACAAGTTCGGCGTCACCATCGTGGCCGTCAAGCGTCCCGGCGGCACCTGGGGGCACACGACGGCGCAGACGGTGCTGTACGACGACGACCAGATCATCGTCCAGGGCAGCAAAGCCAAGGCCGAACGGTTCAGCACCATGCCCTGACCCACTAGACTGGGACGCAGGTGCGCCGGGAAGTCTGGTCGGCATAGTTCAGTCGACCCAAATTTTAGGACTCCGCATGAGCCCCACACCCCCTCCCACCCGGCCGCGTTTGACGATCTTCGGCCGTGGCAGCTACGCCGAATCCCTCCGGATCGGCGAGATCCTCCGCAAGGAGACGGTCGGCGGCGCCCTGCTCGTCGCGGCGGCCGTGATCGCACTCATCTGGGCCAACTCGCCGGCGTCCGAGAGCTACTTCGCCCTGCGGGACTTCAAATTCGGTTACGAACCCTGGCACCTGGAACTGAGCCTGGGCGCGTGGGCGGCCGACGGGCTGCTCGCCATCTTCTTCTTCCTGGTGGGCCTCGAACTCAAGCGCGAGTTCATCGCCGGGGACCTGCGGCAGATCAACAAATCGATCGTGCCGGTCGCGGCGGCCGTGGGCGGCGTCGCCATCCCGGCCATCATCTACACGATCGTCAACTTTGCCAGCCCGGAGACCCTCCGCGGCTGGGCAATCCCCACCGCCACCGATATCGCCTTCGCCGTCGCTGTGCTGGCCATCATCGGCTCGCATCTGCCCAGCGCCCTGCGGATCTTCCTGCTCACCCTGGCCGTCGTGGATGACCTGATCGCCATCACCATCATCGCCGTCTTCTACACCAGCGACCTCCAGCCCATGCCGCTGCTGCTGGCACTGATTCCCCTGGGCATCTACACCTATCTGGCGCATAGGTACCGGCGCTTCTTCAAAATCCAGGCGTCGGCCGCGTGGCTGATCCTGCTGCCGCTGGGTGCCGTCACCTGGGCCCTCGTCCACGCCTCCGGGATCCACGCGACTGTGGCCGGTGTGCTGCTCGGCTTCGCCGTCCCGGTCCTGCGTTCGAAGGCCAGCGGCGGCCCGGAGGCCGGCCCGGGCCTCGCGGAGGTCTTCGAGCACCGGTTCCGCCCGATCTCGGCCGGCGTCGCCGTTCCGATCTTCGCGTTTTTCTCTGCCGGTGTGGCCGTGGGCGGCTGGGAAGGGCTCGGCTCGGCCCTGACTGACCCGGTGGCTGTCGGCATCATCATGGCCCTGGTCCTCGGCAAGCCGCTCGGCATCATGGGCACCACCTGGCTGCTCACCAAGGTCACCAAAGCCCGGCTGGACACGAGCTTCAAGTGGATCGACGTCTTTGGAGTGTCCCTGCTGGCCGGCATCGGCTTCACGGTTTCGCTCCTCGTGGCGGAGCTGAGCTTCGGCCACGGCAGCCTCCACGACGACCACGCCAAGGTGGGCATCCTCACGGCTTCCGTGCTGGCGGCGCTGCTGGCAATGGCGGTGCTGCGGACCCGGAACCGGCAGTACCGGAAGGCCGAAGAGGAAGAGAAAGTCGACTCCGACCACGACGGGATCCCGGACGTGTACCAGCAGGACGGCACCGCCCGGTAGCCCAGGCCATCCAGCCGATCCATCCAGCCGGTCCATCCAGCCCGGCGCACGACGCACGAGGCTTGCGCTCATACCCTCAGGGGTTTGACCATGGAAGCGAGAGGCACGGATCGCCGGACCGCAGGAGTGAATCATGGACGTCATCGTCATCGAGACCACACAACTCGGGGACCGCAGTTACCTCGTCCATGACGGCTCCGTGGCACTGGTCATCGACCCCCAGCGGGACACGGACCGTGTCGAGGCGGCCGCGCGCGGCGCAGGCGTGCGAATCACCCATGTCGCCGAGACGCACATCCACAACGATTACCTCACCGGCGGGCTCGAACTGGCCAGGGCGCACGGCGCGAGCTACCTCGTGAACGCCGCGGACCCGGTTACCTTCGAGCGGCAGCCGATCGCGGACGGGCAGACCGTCCGGGTCGGTGCGTTGTCGGTCAAAGCCGTCGCGACACCTGGCCACACCCACACCCACCTGTCCTTTATCGTGAACGACGGCGAGCAGCAGGCCGTTTTCTCCGGCGGAAGCCTCCTCTACGGCTCGGTGGGGCGCACGGACCTGGTCGGCACCGAGGACACGCTCGGCCTGACCCATGACCAGTACGCCTCGGTGCGCCGCCTCGCCGGGGAAGCCGCTCCCGGCGCCGGCCTGTTCCCGACCCACGGTTTCGGGTCCTTCTGCTCCTCCGGCCCGGCCAGCGGAGCCGGATCGTCCACCATCGGCGAACAGCTCACCAGCAACCACGCCCTGACGGATCCCGACGAGGACCACTTCGTCCAGGAACTCATCGCCAACCTCACGGCCTACCCCTCCTACTACGCCCACATGGGGGTCACCAACACCGCCGGCCCCGGCCCCGCCGACCTGACCGTGCCGGAAGCCCTCGACGCAGGGGAGCTCATGCGCCGGCTGGAGGCGGGTGAGTGGGTGGTGGACCTGCGCCGCCACGTGGCCTTCGCCAGCAGCCACCTCAAGGGAAGCGTGAGCTTTGGCTACGGGAACAGCTTCAGCACCTACCTCGGCTGGGTGATGCCGTGGGGGGAGCAACTGACCCTCGTCGGATCCCGCGCCGACGTGGAGAACGCCATCCGCGACCTCGCCCGCATCGGGATCGACTCGCCCGACGCCGCCCTCGGCACGGACCCGCACGCCTTGGCGCCCCGCGCCGCCGTCGCGTCCTTTCCCTGCGTGGGCTGGGACGGCGTCCCGGCCACCCGCTCCGGCGGCGCTGACGCCGTCGTCGACGTGCGGCGGACCGAGGAGTACGCCGCCTCGCGGGTGGCGGGGGCCGTCAATGTCCCGCTGCACGAACTGCTGCCGCGCCTGGCCGATCTCCCCGTCGGGAGGCTGTGGGTGCACTGCACCTCCGGCTACCGGGCCGGCATCGCCGCGAGCCTGCTGCAGCGCGCCGGCAGGGATGTGGTCCTCATCGATGCGAGGTTCGACGACGCGGAGGCCGCCGGGATCCAGCTGGAAAAGTCGGGGGTCGCCTTCGGTGGCGGCTAGGCCCGCCGAAACACTGGGGCACCGGCCCGCGTTCTCTGGCAGAGTATGAGCATGCTCACAGTTATAGGCGAGGGCCTGGTTGATGTGGTCCAGCGTTCCTCCGGTATCCAGGCCCACGTGGGCGGCAGCCCCCTCAACGTCGCCGTGGGGCTGGCCCGGCTGGACCATCCGGTGCAGTTCATCGGCCGCTACGGACGCGACGCCTACGGCGAATCGGTGGCCGCCCACCTGAAGTCCAGCTCGGTGCTCCTCCCGGTGGGCCCGGACGAGCTCCCCACGTCCGTGGCCACCGCCCTGATCGACGACGACGGCGCCGCCAGCTACACGTTCGAGCTCGCGTGGGAGCTTCCCGGGCTTGCGGACCGGTTGCCGTTTATGTTGCAGGCAACGACGCTGCTGCATTCCGGTTCGATTGCCACGATGCTGGCCCCGGGCGCCGCCGAGGTGCTCTCCGCCGTCGAGCATGCCCATCCCTTGGCGACCATCAGCTTTGACCCCAACTGCCGGCCCAGCATCATCGCCGACGTCGACTACGCTCGCCGGCAGGCGGAAAAGTTCGTCACCCTGGCTGACGTGGTCAAGGCCTCGGACGAGGACCTCGAGTGGCTGTACCCGGGCGAGGATCCGTTGGACTCGGCCCGGCGCTGGCTGTCGCTCGGCGGTTCGGAAGGCCCCGCCATGGTGGTGGTCACGCGCGGCGCCCGGGGGCCCTGGGGCGTGAACGCCGCCGGCGAGGCGGACTTCCCCGCGCCGTCCGTGAAAGTGGCCGACACCGTGGGCGCCGGGGATTCCTTCATGGCGGCGCTGCTGTCCGCCATCGTGGACCTGGGTCTGGACGGGGCGCAGAACCGCAAGGACCTGCGCGGGCTCTCCGCCGAGAGCCTCCGGGATCTCCTGGCCCACGCCGCCCGGGCCGCCGCCGTCACCGTGTCCCGGGCCGGCGCCAACCCGCCCACCCGCGCGGAACTGAACCGGATGGAGGCCGACGCGCAGGCACCCAAGAAAACGGGTCACGATGCTGAAAGTGCAGAACTCCCCAGCAACTGAAAGGCAGCCATGACACACCACGATGCCCCGTCCTTCCGCGTCAGCAGTGAGTCATTCCAGGACGGTCAGACCCTCCCGCCGGCCCAGCGCGGCGCCTCAACCGGTGCTGGCGCCAGGGACGAGTCTCCGCAGCTGAGCTGGAGCGGCGCCCCTGCTGGGACCTTGAGCTACGCCGTCACCGTGTTCGACCCCGACGCCCCCGGCCGCGGCGGTTTCTGGCACTGGGCAGTGCTGGACCTCCCCGCGGACGTCACTTCCCTGCCGGCCGGGGCGGGATCTCGCCACGGGCACCTGCCGCCCGGCGCCTTCCAGCTGAAGAACGACGGCGGCGCCACCGGTTACCTCGGGGCGGCGCCGCCCAGGGGCCATGGCCCGCACCGGTACATCGTCACGGTCCACGCCCTCGGTACAGCGCACTCCGGGCTCGACGCCGGAGCCCACCCCGCGAAACTCGAAGCGAAGCTCGCCCCGCACACCCTGGCCAAGGCGAGCCTGACCGGTATCTACGAGCGCTGAGCCGCGCTGAGTTCGACGTCGGCGACGTCGGCCGCACAGGACACGGTTCCGTGCAGCCCCAGGGCCCTGCCCCGCGCCGAGGCAGGCACCGCCAACGTAGACTGGCGGTATGCGGCTGGTAGCAAGTGACATTGACGGAACGATCCTCGGCCACGACGGCAAAATCAGTGACCGGACCGTCCGGGCGTTTCACGCGTGCCGGGAGGCCGGCGTCGAACTGGTCTTCGTCACGGGCCGCCCTCCGCGCTGGCTCCACCCGCTGCAGGACCGGCTGGGCCACACCGGAACGGTCATCTGCTCCAACGGTGCCGTCGTCTGGGACCTTGAGGCGGACCGCCTTGTGTCGGCCCGGGGTCTGCAGCTCGACGCCGTCTTCGAGGCGCGCCGCATCATCCAGCGTCTGCGCCCCTCCGCCGTCTTCGCCGCCGAGACACTGACCGGCTTCCACCTGGAACCGGGGTTCCTCAACTCCGGCAGCAGCGCATTGCTGGCTGAGGTGACCCCCGCGCCGCTGCACAGCACCCTTACGGCCGTAGACACCGTGGTGAAGTTCATGGCCATCGTCCGGGAGGGGACGGCCGACGAGTTCCTGGCTGAGGTGACCCCCGCCGTCGCTCACCTGGCCGCCGCGACGCATTCGGCGCCGAACATGGCCCTGCTGGAGCTGTCCTTGCCCGGTGTGAACAAGGCCGTCACACTCGCCGAATATGCGGCCTCCCTTGGCGTGGACTCCGCCGACGTCGTGGCCTTCGGGGACATGCCCAACGACATCGAGATGCTGCGCTGGGCCGGCGACGGTTACGCGATGGCCAGCGGCCACCCGGAAGCCATCCTCGCCGCCGGGCAGCAGGCCCCGCACTTTGACGACGACGGCGTCGCCCAGATCCTCGAGGCGAAGCTGGCTGCCCTGGGCGTCCGGTTGCCCTGACCCGCAGTCACCGGACTCCCAGCTCCCGGTCAACTGGCGTTCACCTTGGCGTCCTACGCTGACAGCTCACGACGGATCAGCTGACTGACGGTGGGAAATCATGGCCAGGTACCGCACGAAGAACATGGACGACACGCCCCTGCGCCCGGCGGCGCCGGACGCGCACTGGAAAAGCCTGCAGCGGGGCGACCGCGTCAGCGTGCGGCTGGCGCCGGGCTACGAAACCGGTGGCCGGGTGGAAGCCGTAACGGCGGACCACACCGCCGTCTGGGTGGACCTCGACGGCGGCCGGGGCCGCACGCTGCTGCACTGCAGCGACGGCGTGGAGATCCTCCCGCCCGCCAACTGACCTGCGCCGGCAGGCCCGCGAGGCCCGCGGGGCTCGGATAGGCTTCAGGTGTGAGCACCCCGCACCCGTTTTTTGCCTCCGGTTCTGCCGGTGGCGACGGCCCTGATCTTCCCCTGGCCATGGCCCACCGCGGCTTCTCCCGGGATGGCCTGGAGAATTCCATGGCGGCGTTCCGCGCCGCCGTCGAGCTGGGGTTCCGGCATCTCGAGACGGACGTCCACACCACCGCCGACGGCGTCCTGCTGCTGTTCCACGACGAAACCCTGGACCGCGTCACGGACGGCCGCGGCCGGATCTCGGAGCTCCCGGCGGAGGCCGTGGCCCGGGCAAGGATCGGCGGCACGGAACCCATCCCCCTGTTCGAGGAACTCGCCACGGCCTTCCCGGACGTCCGGCTCAACCTCGACGTCAAGGACTGGAACTCGGTGGACGCCCTGGCGGCGGCGATCGAACGGTACGGCCTGCACGACCGGGTGCTGATTGCCAGCTTCTCGGACCGTCGACGGCGGGCCGTGCTCAAGCAGTTGAGCCGCCCCGCCGCGGGTTCGGCCGGAATCGTGTCCAACGCGCTCTTCGTCCTGCTGGGCCCGGTGCTCCCGGCGTCCCTGCTGCGCCTCACGGCAGGGCGTGCGCTCCGGGGGGTCCAGGCGCTGCAGGTCCCGGTCAGCTACGGCGCCGTACCAGTCGTGACGCCCGGCTTCGTCCGGCGCGCCCACCTGCACGGGCTGCAGGTGCACGTCTGGACGGTCAACGATCAGGCGGAAATGCGACGCCTGCTGGACCTTGGGGTGGACGGGATCGTCACCGACCGCGCGGACCTGCTCAAGAACGTCCTGCTGGAACGCGGCCGCTGGGCCGGTTGACCCCCGGTCACGTCTGGTCAGGAGCTGAGCTCCATCATGAGAGGCGGCAGTTCCCCCGTGAGTTCGCGGGCGAGGTAGCCGAGAGCGCCCAGTCGGCTCGCGAGCCGGTCGCCGGCGGCCGCATGCAGATGGGTGCCCCAGCAGGCGGCCTGCGCGTCTGTGGTTCCCCGCGCCCGCAGCCCGGCAATGGTGCCGGACAGCACATCGCCGGAACCCGAGGTGCCCAGGCCGCTGTGTCCCGTGGTGATCTCCCACAGCGAGGCCCGGGCCCCGCCGCCCTCAGCCGCGCCGGCCCGGCGGGATGCCGCGACCGGCCGCGCGATCACACCCTGGCAGCTCACCACCGCACTGTACTTCTCCGCGAGCTCGGGCACGTCCCGGGCGAGGTTCCCGGCGTCGTGCCCCAGCAGGATGCCCGCCTCGGTGACATTCGGGGTCAGGATCAGCCGGCCCGCCCAAGGGCCCAGCTCCCCGGCCAGTTCGGGCAGGCTGCCCAGGGCGAAGGCATCGAGGATGATGGCTGGCGGCTGCTTCCCCGCCGGCACCTTGAGGAGCCCGCGGAGCAAGGCGGTGGCCTCGTCCTTGTCGTCCAGGCCCGGGCCGATCAGGACCGCGTCTGCGGCTTCGACCGGTGCCGCGAGGACGGCGGCTGCCGAAGAGCCCTTGACCGTGCCCGACGCGGTTTCCGGCAGCCTGAGCACGCCCGCCTCGGGCAGCGCGACCGCGAGGTGCACAGCCACGGATTCCGCCACGGCCAGGGTCAGCCGTCCGGCGCCGGAGCGCAGCGCGGCCACCCCGGAGAGCAGGGCGGCGCCCGGCGTCATCCGCGCCCCGCCGATCACCAGCACCGATCCGCGGTCGTCCTTGCCGGAGCCCCCGCCGGGCAACCGCCAGGCCCGCAGCAGGGTCGGCGTCACGGGCTCAGGGCGGGCCGGCTCCTGGCCGCCCCCGGGGGCAGCCTTAGCGTGGGTGGACATTGGCATCTCCGGCATGTTCGGTTACGGGGACTCCCTCGGTCAAGAGGTGGTCAGCCATGTTGAAGCTCTCCAGCCGCCACGGTCCGGTGCCGTCCGGCCGGACGAATCGGCTCACGGAGGCGTTGAGGATGGCGGTGGAGGCGGCGAGGTCCAGCAGTTGGCGTTCCGTCAGCCCTTCCAGGATGTAGCGGATCAGCAAGATGACGGCGTCGTGGCAGACCAGGAGCACCTGCTGGCCGGGGTACGCGCGGTCCAGGTCGGCGATCAGGGAGCGCAGGCGGAGTACGACATCTGCCCACGATTCGCCGCCCGGTGGGCGGTAATAGAACTTGCCAAGCCAGCGCCGCCGTTCCGCTTCCTGCGGCAGCCTGGCCTCTACGCCGGCCGAGGTGAGCATGTCCAGGATGCCAAGTTCGCGGTCGCGCAGCCTCTCGTCCAGCGTGACCTGCGTCGTCCAGCCCCCGGTGTGCACGGCCAGTTCCGCCGTCTGCCGCGCCCTGAGATATGGGGAGGACCACACGGCGGCCCGCCGGTCCTCCGGGAACCCGGCGAACAGGCGGCCCAGGGCCAGCGCCTGCTCGCGCCCTGTTCCGGACAGCTCAACGTCGGCGTCGCGCGCCGGAACATTGATGACGTGCGCCCCGGACTCGTGCGCCAGTGTGGCGGCGACGTTGCCCTGGCTCTCGCCGTGCCGGACGAGCAGAAGCCCGGCCATGCCGGGCTGGCAGGTCGTGTGTTGTCGGGTCTTGCCGTTGACGTTCACCATTGCCCCCTGAATTCGGGTCGTTTCTGTGTGGCTGCCACGTTACTACCGGCGCGACGGCCTGTCGCCGTTGTCCCGACGTCGGGAGCGCCTGCGGGACTGGCAGGATGGAATCATGCTTATTCTCATCGCCCCGGACAAATTCAAGGGCTCCCTTACCGCCGCCGAAGCAGCCGCCGCCATCGCCGAAGGCGCCCTGCGCGTCTATCCCGAGGCCGAGGCCATCCAGTTTCCGGTGGCCGACGGCGGCGAGGGAACCTTGGAGGCGGCCGTCGCCGCCGGGTACGAGGAGCGGCTGAATGCCGTCGTCGGCCCCATCCTGGCGCCTGTGGGCGCGGCGTGGGCGATCCGGAAGGACGCCTTCGGCGGGGCCACCGCAGTGATCGAGACCGCGCAGGCCTCAGGGCTGGCGCACATGGAGCCCACGCCCGCCAACGCCCTGCGCGCGCACAGTTACGGCTGCGGCCAGCTGATCGCCGCCGCCCTCGACGCGGGCGCAACGGAGGTCGTGCTGGGCCTGGGCGGTTCGGCCATGAGCGACGGCGGCAGCGGCGCCCTGCGCGCGCTCGGCCTCAAGCCGCTCGATTCGGCGGGCAACGTGGTGCCGCTCGGCGGCGGGTCACTTGCGGACGTGGCTCAGCTCGATGTCAGCGGCCTCGATCCGCGGCTGGGTTCGGTCACGTTCCGGATCGCCGTCGACGTGCAGAATCCGCTCTACGGCAGCGACGGTGCCGCCCACGTGTTCGGCCCGCAGAAGGGCGCCGACGAGGACGCCGTGGAACTGCTCGACGCCGGACTCCGCAACTGGGCCTCGGTGCTGCGCGAGTCCACGGGCCGCGACGTCAACGTCCCCGGGGCCGGGGCGGCCGGCGGCTTCCCGGCGTCGTTCCTGGCGTTCAGCGACGCAGCGCTGGAAGGCGGGTTCGAGCTGGTGGCCGGACTCACCGGACTGGCCGGCAAACTGGCGCAGGCGGATCTGGTGATCACCGGGGAGGGGTCAATGGATTCCCAGTCTCTGACCGGCAAGGCCCCGATTGCGCTCGCCGATGCCGCGCAAGGCCTCGGGATCCCGGTGATTGTGGTCGCAGGACGGATCCTGGTCACCCCGGAGGAGCTCGCCGCCCACGGCGTCGTGGCCGCTGCGCAGCTGCTGGACCTGGCGGGGAGCCCGGACGACGCCGTCGCGAACGCCGCGAAGTACCTTGCCTGGGCCACCAGTCAGGTGCTCGAGGGGGCCTAGCACGCAGGCGCCGGTGTCTCAGGCGCCCGTCTCGTAGTGCGGCTCCGCGACCGGCTTGGATTCGGGGGAACCCCGCTCGCGGAGGTACACCGAGGCGCCGACCAAGACGGCGACGGCCAAGAACTCACTTTGCCAGTTCTGGAAGGACTCAAACCAGAAACGGCTCGTTGCCAGGTACTCAAAGACCGTCACGGGAGCTTCTCCGTGGCTCTGCCGCTCGGAGCTGTACTCGTCCGCCCCGCCCACGGCATGGAGCGCAAAGGACGCCAGGAACAGCAGCAGGAACATGATCGACAGGGAATGTTCATAGAGCCTGAGGATCCAGCCTCCGCTCCGGACGGGCCACGGGGTGGCCGGCTTGAGGTCCGCGTCCCGGGGATCCTCATCCTGCGGGGCCTCCCGGCCCACCGGCTTGGACTCCGAGGAACCCTTCTGGAAGAGGAACACCGTCAGGATGACGTACATGCCCATCTGCAGGAACTCGGACTCCCAGTTCTCAAACGTCGCTTCGAGGAACGCCCCGGTGCCGAGATAGCCCAGCAGCGTTACGGCCGGTTGGCCGTGAGCCAGTTGGTCCTCGCTGTATTCGGCGGCTCCGCTGAAAACCATGCCGCCGAAGAAAACCAGGAACAGGGCAATGTTCGCCAGCAGCAGGCCGTGGTCCTTCGTCCAGTCCCGCACGCTTTGTCGCGGCCCAGCCACGCCGTGCCCTTCAGCGGCCCTGGTCATGTCAGCTCTCCTTTTCAGCCCGCCGGCGCAACCGGCTCGGCACATAGACCAGCAGGATCAGCAGCACCGTCAGGAGCACCGCACCGGCCCACAGGCCCGCCGCCCGGCCCGCCGTCACGTCGAAAACCAGCGACGACGTTCCGACGCTGAGGAGCCCGATGCCGGCCAGTGACACCTTCGCGATCCTGTCGGCGCTGGACACGAGGGCCGCCCTGAGGTGCAGCCGGAAGAGGCGGCGGTGCACACTCACCGGCAGCAGAATCAGGGCCGTGGTCAGTGCGGCCAGCGCCACGTTGGCGAGGTAGACGGTGGTCTGGTAATCGTCCAGCGTCTCGAATCTCGACTGGAACGGCAGGGTCAGCAGGAACCCCGCCAGGATCTGCACACCGGTCTGCAGCACCCGAAGCTCCTGCAGCAGCTCCATCCAATTGCGGTCCAGTTTCTCGACGGCGGACTCGTTCCTGCTGCCCTGCGCGGACCGTTCCTGCACGGATTCAGTTGGTCCGGACTCTTGTGGAGCGGACTCCGGCTCTAAGTCTGACACTTGCGCCTCCACGAGGATGATGGCCGGGCTGCGGCGGCAGTCAACTTCAACCTAGGCTCGAGCGTTACGAAATTCAAGCCGATACTAAGGTTGCTGATGAATCCCGGGTAGGGTGTAATTGTTTACTCCGCGGGGACGCGCCGCGGGTCCGGGCCATGGCCCGCGGCCCAGAAGCGGCCCCTGGAAAACCGACACGTTGGGTAGGTGGACTATGAGTGATTCAAGCAAACAGCGGGACCAGCCGCGCGACCCCCGGGGCGGCTACTACTCCGGGTCCTTCCCGGAGCAGGTGCAGGAACAGCCGGGCCTCACCGCGCCCATGGACCCCAAACCGGACCACGGCGAGGAGAGCTACCAGGGCAGCGGCGCCCTTGCCGGCAAGGCCGCGCTGATCACGGGCGGAGATTCCGGGATCGGGAAAGCGGTGGCCATCGCCTTCGCCCGGGAGGGCGCCGACGTCGCCATCTCCTATCTGCCGGAGGAGGAAGCGGACGCGCAGGATACTGCCGCGTGGATCCGCAAAGCTGGCCGCAAGGCGCTGCTGATCGCCGGGGACGGCCGCAGTGAAGCCTTTGCCACCCGGATCGTGGATGACGCGCTCGCCGAATTCGGCCGCCTGGACGTCGTGGTACTCAACGCCGCGTACCAGAAGAACCGCGACAGCTTCGAGTCCCTCCCCACCGAGGAGTTCGACCGCGTCTTCCAGACCAACCTCTACTCGCTGATCTGGACCGCACAGTCGGCGGTACCGCACCTGACGGCCGGCGCGTCGATCATCACTACGGCCTCGATCCAGGCGTTCAACCCCTCGCCCGAACTCATCGACTACGCCATGACCAAAGCCGCGCAGGTTGCCTTCACCAAGGCCCTGGCCCAGGAGCTCGGCCCGAAGGGAATACGCGTCAACGCCGTGGCCCCGGGCCCCATCTGGACGCCCCTGATCCCGGCAACCGAGTGGCCGGACAAGCTGCCGTCCTTCGGCCAGGACACCCCGCTGCAGCGTGCGGGGCAGCCGGCGGAACTCGCGGCGGCCTACGTGCTCCTGGCCTCCGATCACGGCTCCTACATCTCCGGCGCGGTACTGCCCGTCACCGGCGGCAAAGGCCTCTGAGCCTTCACGAATTTCCGGTAAAAATCCACGCAGTTCAACATTCCACTACGGGAGGAACGGCATGACCCAGGAAAAGCAGCAGGATCCCATCGAGGAAGCCGGCGGCTACGGAACGCCGACGGCGGAGCAGGAGCTGCCCGGCGGAGACACCAGGAAGTTCGCCCAGCCCCGGGAAGAGGAAGCCTTCGACGCGGCAGGACTCAGCCAGGACAGCCCGGACGGGGAAACGTACCCGGCCGGCGCCCCGGACCTGAGCCAGTTCGGCGCCCAAGACCAAGACAGTGCAGGAGAGCCCGGAGCGGGTCGCTTCGGAGGAACGGAGGAACAAATGAGTTCAGAAAACGCCAGCACAGCCCCCGGCTATGACGCCGACGCCTCGGAGAACTCCGAGGCAGCCATGCCGTCCGCGGAGGCGGAGATGGACGCATCCAACACCGAGGAGCCCGACGCCGGGCGGCCCTTCTCCTCCGAGCCGGGCCAGGACGCCGCCGGGCTGCCGGACGGATCGGGAACGGACCTGCCTGGAGGCAAATCCGACCAGGCTCCCAAGGACGACGACGATGAGGAAACCTTCGACGCCGGCTAAAGCCGCTGCCCCGAACAGCTGAGGCCGGGTCCCGAACACCTAGGGTGTCCGGGAGCCGGCCTTTTGGTTGCGGCGCAGCGGTTGCGGCGCAGCGGTTAGCGGCCCGGTGGGGCCAGAGCGGCTAGCGGCGCTTCTTCGGCGCGCGTTTCACGGCGGCCGTGGCAGCGGCCACGGCGCCTTCGGTTTCGGGCTCGGCGACGGTGCCGCGGACCTTCGCGATCGCCGTCATGCCGTGGTAGATCACCAGCGCCGCCGCGGAGCCCAACGCGATGCCGGTGAACACCAGGTCGCCGATGGTCCAGGTGTAATCGGCAATGCCGACGATCAGTGCGACGGCGGCCGTGGTCAGGTTGATCGGGTTGGAGAAGTTCACCTTGGCCTGCACCCAGATCTTGACGCCCAGGACGCCGATCATGCCGTAAAGCATCGTCGCCGCGCCGCCCAGCACGCCGGCCGGGACGGTGGCGATGAGTTCGCCGAACTTTGGCGAGAAGCTCAGCACAATGGCGAAGAGGCCGGCCACCCAGTAGGCCGCCGTCGAATAGACCTTGGTGGCGGCCATAACGCCGATGTTTTCCGCGTAGGTGGTGGTGCCGGAGCCGCCGCCCATGCCGGCAAGCACGGTGGCGGCGCCGTCGGCCATCAGCGCCCGCCCGGAGACGCCGTCGAGGTTCTGGCCGGTCATTGCGGACACGGACTTCACGTGGCCGATGTTCTCCGCCACGAGCACCAGCACCACCGGAACGAACAGGCCGACGACGCCGAGGTGGAATTCGGGCGTTTGGAAGAACGGCAGCCCCACCCAGGCGGCGGAGTCCATCTTGGAGAAGTCCACCTCGCCGCGGGTCATCGCCACGAGGTAGCCGACCACCACGCCGACCAGGATGCTCAACCGGCCCAGGATGCCGCGGAAGAAGACGCTGACCACGATGATCGTGGCGAGGGTGATGAGGGCCGTGACCGGGGCGGCGTCGAAGTTGGCCTTCGCCGCCGGAGCGAGGTTGAGGCCGATCAGGCCCACGATGGCGCCCGTGACGATCGGCGGCATCAGGCGGTTGATCCACCCGGCACCGAACTTCTGCACGATCGCGCCGATCATTGCCAGCCCGACGCCGGCCAGCACCACACCGCCGAGCGCTCCGGCGACGCCGTACTGCTGCTGCGAGGCCATGATCGGTGCGATGAACGCGAAGCTGGACCCGAGGTAGCTCGGAACCTGGCCCTTGGTGATGACCAGGAACAGGAGGGTGCCGATGCCCGAGAAGAACAGTGTGGTGGCCGGCGGCATGCCCGTGATGATCGGGACCAGGAAGGTGGCGCCGAACATGGCGACAACGTGCTGCATCCCGATGCCAAGAGTCAGCGGCCAGGCAAGGCGTTCATCCGGCTTCACGACTTCGCCGGGGCGGATGGACTTGCCGTTGCCGTGCAGCTTCCATTTGGTTCCGAGCATGCTCATTGCCGGGGCCTTTCAGAGAATATTTGGCGGAAGGGAAGGAATCTTCCGGAGCAACATTACCGCGACGGTGTTTCCGGCATGCTTCGCCGCCGGCGCCGCTGTGCCGGACGTCACGGGGCATTTCGGGAAGCAGGAGGCAGAAGTTGAAGTTGCAACTATGGACAGTGACCAGTGGCCGCCGCCGGCGGGCACCCCAGCGAAAGGGACGCTCATGACCATCGCCCATGACGAAGCAGTAATCGACGCCGCCGCAGTGGACGCCATCTTTGCCGAGGCCCGCACCCCCAACACCTTCACCGGCGATGTCACCGATGAGCAGGCCCGGGCCATCTACGAGCTCACCAAGTTCGGGCCCACCGCGTTCAACTCGCAGCCGCTGCGCGTGACCTATGTCCGGTCCGCCGAAGCCCGCGCCACCCTGGTCGGCACCCTTGCCAACGGCAACCGCGCCAAGACCGCCGCGGCACCGCTCGTCGCCATCCTCAGCTACGACACGTCCTGGCAGGAACAGTGGGACAACTTCCTTCCCGGATACAACGCCCCGAAAGCCATGTACGACGCCGACCCGGACCTTGCCGCGGCCACCGGCAACAACAACGCCCACCTGCAGGCCGGGTACTTCATCCTCGCCGTCCGGTCCCTGGGGCTGTCTGCCGGACCGATGACGGGCGCGGACTTCACCGCGATCGATAAGGCCTTTTTCCCCGACGGCGGCCAGGAGAGCTTCCTGGTGGTCAACATCGGGCAGCCCGCGGCCGACGCCTGGGGCGCGGCCAAGCCGAAGTTCGCTTACGAGGATGTTGTCCGCACCGTCTGACACGACCCGTCACTGACGCGGAGGTGCCTCCGGCGCTGTACTAACGCGGAGGTGCCTCCGGCACCATGGGGGACAGGCCGGAGGCACTCGGGATGCAATTCTGCGGTTGAGCGCAAGGCCGCATCCGGGGCCGCTTCCAGTTTAGTCCGCTTCGGGTCCCTTGCCACAGGGCCGTTGGCCCCGCCTTGGGGGTTCGGGGCCGACGTGCCGGCCGAGCCGCAGGGCGTGTCAAGTCACATCCGAGACGGTGATCACACTTTATCCGGCCGGGGTGCAATACTAGGGTCAAATGCGGCGCATAGTCGACGCAATATCGGGTTATTGCGTGCGGACCGGGGGGCCACTACATGACGCTTGACACCTCAACCTTGCGTGTCGCATTGGCAGCAGTTGACCTGACTTTGCTGCTGCTCTTTTACTTCATCACGTTCCGCCGGACACGTTCGACGTACAGCGGCTCATGGTGCCTGGCGCTCCTGCTTTTCCTGGCCGGCAATGCGGCGTACCTCATGGACGGAACGCCGCACCAGGTCTGGGCCAACCCGCTGGGGAACGTGTTTCTCGTGGCGGGCGCGTCCAGCATCTGGGCGGGGGCCCGTTCCCTCCGGACGACGGTCCCCAAGTTCTGGTACCTGGCAGCAGGGCCCGCCATCACGGCCGTTGTGTCGGCGCTGGACCAGCCCGCCACCAACGTGTGGTCCGGCGGGCCGGCCTATCTGGGATTCATGGGCCTGCTGATCGGCCTTGCCTGCCGTGAACTGTTCCTGCTGGACCGGCACTTCTCGCGTGTGCACCGCACATTGGCGTGGGGTTCCGGCATTCTCGCGGCGTTCTATCTTGGCCGCCTGGTCGCCTTTGTGATCGAGGGGCCGGAGGGCGACGTCTTTCTGACGGTCTTTGGCTCCGTCCCGGCAACGGTCTGTTCGGCGGTGATCATGGTGGTGGCGTCCTTCACCATGGCCGAGCTGAGCTACGAGCAGCAGACCCAGGACCTCCGCGCCCGCGCCACCGTGGACGGGCTGACCGGGCTCTTGAATCGCGCAGCATTCCTGGACCTCGCCGAGGACGAACTGCGCCGCCTCACCAGGACAAGGACCACGGCGTCGCTGATCCTGGCGGACCTGGATCACTTTAAATCCATCAACGACGAGTACGGCCATTCAGCCGGCGACGCCGCCCTGCAGGCGTTCGCGGAGGCCTGCACGTCCACCGTCCGTTCCACCGACCTCGTGGGCCGCTACGGCGGAGAGGAATTCATCATCCTCCTGCCCGGAGTGACGCAGGAACGGGCCGGCCAGATCGCCTCGGACATCAGCGCCCGGCTGCAGGCGTCGGCGTCGCCGCTCATCCCGCGCCTGCCTACGTCCAGCTACGGGATCGCGTCGACCGCTCCCGGCCGCGTCGATCTTGACGCGATGATCGCCTCCGCCGACGCCGCCCTTTACCGCGCGAAGACCCTCGGCCGTGACCGCTCAGTACTCGCCGGCAGCTTCGAGGAAGAAACAGCCTGAGCGGGCGGCCCGCCGACCGCGGGCGCCCGCATCACCGGACCGCCGCTAGGAGATGACCCCGTCCACCAGCGCTTTCGCCTCGGCCTGCACCTGCTTGAGGTGCTCGGCGCCCTTGAAGGACTCGGCGTAGATCTTGTACACGTCCTCGGTGCCGGAGGGGCGCGCCGCGAACCAGGCATTCTCCGTGACCACCTTGAGCCCGCCGATTGCCGCCCCGTTGCCCGGGGCTTCGGTCAGCTTGGCCGTGATGGTTTCCCCTGCAAGTTCGGTGGCGGTCACGTCCGAGGGGGAAAGCTTGCCAAGGGCAGCCTTCTGCTCGCGGGTGGCCGCCGCGTCGATCCGGGCATAGACCGGGTCACCGAACTGGTCGGTGAGGCCCTTGTACAGCTGCGACGGCGACTTGCCCGTTACCGCCGTGATCTCCGAGGCCAGCAGGGCCAGCAGGATGCCGTCCTTGTCCGTCGTCCACACGCTGCCATCCATCTTGTTGAAGGAGGCGCCGGCGGATTCCTCGCCGCCGAATGCGCCTTCGCCGGAGAGCAGCCCGGGGACAAACCACTTGAAACCAACCGGCACCTCAACGAGCTTGCGGCCCAGGCTTTCGGCCACGCGGTCGATGATCGAGGAGGAAACCAGGGTCTTGCCGATCACGGACTGCGGGTTCCATCCGGTCCGGTGGCGGTACAGGTAATCGATGGCGACGGCGAGGTAGTGGTTGGGGTTCATCAGGCCGCCGTCTGGCGTCACAATGCCGTGACGGTCGGCGTCGGCGTCGTTGCCCGTAGCGACGTCGAAGCTGGCACCGCCGGACATCCGGTTGATCAGCGAGGCCATCGCGGACGGGGAGGAGCAGTCCATCCGGATCTTCTCGTCCCAGTCGAGCGTCATAAACGCCCACTGCGGATCGACCGTGGGGTTGACCACCGTGAGGTTCAGGTGGTGGCGTTCGCCGATCTCGCCCCAGTAGTCCACGGACGCACCGCCCATCGGGTCGGCGCCGATCCGGACGCCGGCCTCGCGGATGGCATTGAGGTCCAGGACGGAGGGTAGGTCGTCCACGTAGCTGCTGAGGAAGTCGAACTTGCCCGTGGTGCCGGCGCTGAGTGCCTCGGCGATGGGGATGCGCTTGACCCCGCGCAGTCCGTTCTCCAGCAGTTCGTTGGCCCGGTTGGCGATCCACCCGGTGGCGTCCGAGTCGGCGGGCCCACCGTGCGGCGGGTTGTACTTGAAGCCGCCGTCGCCGGGCGGGTTGTGGCTCGGCGTCACCACGATCCCGTCCGCCTGCGGGGCCCCGGCGGGAGAGTTGTTGTTGTGCGTCAGGATGGCGTGGCTCAGTGACGGGGTGGGGGTGTAGCCGTGCCGGGCATCGATCAGCACATTGACGCCGTTGGCTGCGAGGACCTCCAGGGCGGAGTTCTGGGCCGGCTCGCTGAGGGCATGCGTGTCTTTGGCGAGGTAGAGGGGCCCGGTGATCCCCTGGCCTGCCCGGTACTCCACGATCGCCTGCGTGATGGCCAGGATGTGGGGTTCGTTAAAGGACGCTTTCAGGCTGGAGCCCCGGTGCCCGGACGTGCCGAACGCCACCCGTTGGCCGGGGTCGCCCAGATCCGGTGAAACATCGTAGTACGCATCCAGAAGCGCAGTGAGGTCGACAAGGTCTTGGGGTTGGGCAACAGTGCCCGCGCGGCTAGCCATGGCACCAGCATGCCAGACCGTCGTGGCAGGCAACATGTTTTCGACGGATTACGGCCCCTGTGACGTCAGAAATGTCCTGCTCAAGGAACCGGGACGGCGGTAGGCTGAATCCTGAGACTTCACGAGGGGAAAACCATGACTGACCAGCCGAAACCGGACAAAGACGAGACGCCTGAGGGCTACCAGCCGCCGTCGTATATTCCGGCGCAGGAGTCAGACGTTCCTGCAGCGCTGACGCCGCCCGCGACGACGGAGTTCGAGCAGCCGGGCTACGGGCAGCAACCGTCCGGAGCGCAGGGCTACGCGGGCGAGCAATACGGCCAGGCCGGGCCGGACTACAACCAGCCCACGGAACCGTACAACACGCCGTCGCCGTACGCCCAGCAGCCGTACGCCCAGCAGCCGTACGCCCAGCAGCCGTACGCCCAGCCGCCCTACGGTGCGCCGGGCCAGCCGCCCTACGGTGCGCCGGCGCAGTATGGCCAGCAGCCGTATGGCGGACAGCCGCAGTACGGCCAACCGGGCACCCCGTTCAATGCCTACGGCCAGCCGGCCTATTACGGTCTGCCGCCGGAACCCAAGGGCCTGAGTATCGCCAGCCTGTGTTGCGGCATCGCAACCTTCGTGGGCCTTGGCTTTTTCCTCCTGCCGCAGCTCGCAGCAGTCATCCTCGGGCACATGGCCCTCAAACGCGAGCCGGCCGGCAAGGGCATGGCCATTGCCGGCCTGGTGATGGGTTATGTAGGGATCGCGTTGACCGTTCTGATATTCGTGCTCATCGCGGTGGGACTGGCCGTCGGACGGTCAACCTTGGG
Source organism: Arthrobacter sp. 001422645 (assembly GCF_059816125.1). NCBI lineage: Bacteria > Bacillati > Actinomycetota > Actinomycetes > Micrococcales > Micrococcaceae > Arthrobacter > Arthrobacter sp. 001422645. The sequence goes on from NZ_JCBANT010000002.1 coordinate 99,004, forward strand.
GTCGTCCGGCGCCTAGCCTCCGCCGGCGGACGTAAGCGCCGCCACCAGCCGGCCGGCGTTGGCGTCGAGCCAGGTGCCGCGGCGGCGGATCGTCTCGCCCACGCCTTCGTCCCACATCCGCGCCCAGCCGCCGCCGAGTTCCCGCGCGTTGTGTTGCATCCGCTCGTAGCTCAGCCGCGTGGCCTCGATGCCAAACGCGGGCAGGCTTCGCCGTTCCTCGTCGTTCCAGCCGTACGCGTCGGCGAAGATCCGGAGCCGCCGGAACGGGTCCGCCGCCTCCCATCCCGGCCACGCGTCGGCGGGGTCCGGGAGCGGCACCCAGTGCATTGCGGTGTTGAAGGAGTCCTTGAAAGCCGTTGTGGGGCCGGCGAGGTCGAAGTCCACCAGGCCGGCGGCACGGCCGTCGCGGACCACCACGTTCTGCGGGGTGACATCGAGATGGCAGACCAGCTCCGCCGGATCCTGCCGGACCGGGCGCGGCGGGAACGGATAGTCGCCCGGCGCAAACCCGGCCGAGGCCGAGTGCAGCCGGCGCAGCAGCTGCGCGACCGAGACCAGGAGCTCCTCGGACCGGACCCAGGCCTCCGGGAGCGGCCCGGAGCACTGTCCGGGCAGAAACGTCAGCACGTCCCGGCCCTCTCCGTCCCGGCCCAGGAACCGCGGGGAACCATCGAAACCGGCGTCTTCCAGCCAGTCGAGGTACGCGGCGACAGCGAAAGACTGCGGCTGGTGCGGGCGGCGGATGGTTCCGCCCACCCGCACCACGCCGGTGGTGACATCGCCCGCCGGCATGAGTTCGACGTCGGACGCCTCGCCTGCGGCGGGGACGTAAACGCGGAACTCAAGCGGTGGGCGGTGCCTGGAGGTCATCGGCTCAGCGTACGCCGCCCATGAGCTTCTTGATCGCCGGCGAGGCCGCGGCCAGGCCGACGGCCAGCAGCATCGCGGTGCCGCCGATGCCGATGAAGTACGGCAGTTCGTCCTCTGGGTTGTACAGCCCGGATAGGATGCCGGCCAGCGTGGTGCCCAGGGACACCGAGAGGAAGAACAGTGCCACCATCTGGGTGCGGAAGGCCTCCGGCGCCAGCTTGGTGGTCACGGACAGCCCGATGGGGGACAGGAACAGTTCCGCGAGCGTGAACAGGAACAGGATTCCCACGAGTGCCAGCAGCGGGGTCTTGCCGTCCCCGGCCAATGGGATGAACGCCAGGAACGCCAGGCCCATCACAAAGAGGCCGATCGAGAACTTCAGGGCCGAGCCGGGCTGCTTGCGGCCCAGCCGGGTCCAGAGGGCAGCCATGACGCCGGCGAAGATGATGATGAACACCGGGTTGATGGACTGGACCCAGGCGGCCGGCATTTCCCAGCCGAACAGGTTGCGGTCCAGTTTCTCCTCGGAGTACACGGCGATGAAGGTGAACTGCTGCTGGAACAGTGCCCAGAATGCGGCGGAGGCGATGTACAGCGGGATGAACGCCCCCACACGCCGGCGTTCGGTCCCGTTGACCTTCTTGCTGCTGAAGATCAGGGCGAAGTAGAGCACGGACGCGCCGATGGCCGCGTAGGCCATGGACATTGCCAGGTTCTCCGCATTCACGATGCCCGTGGCCAAAAGTACCGCGATCACGGCGGCAATGGCGCCGAAGCGCAGGCCATACTTGGTGCGCTCGTCGGCGGCAAGCGGGTTGTGCACCCGGTTCGCCGACTCGGGCAGGTTCTTGCGGCCCAGCGCGTAGATGACCAGTCCGACGCCCATACCGACGGCGGCGGCGCCGAAGCCCCAATGGAACCCCTGGCTTTCCTGCAGCCAGCCGGTGACCAGCGGGCCGATCAGCGCGCCGGCGTTGATGCCCATGTAGAAGATGGAGAATCCGGCGTCGCGGCGTTCGTCCTTCTCCCGGTAGAGGCTTCCCACCAGGGCGGTGGCGTTGGCCTTCAGGCCGCCGGATCCGACGCCGACCAGCACCAGGCCGGCGATCAGGCCGGGAATGCCCGGCACGACGGCGAGGCCGATGTGGCCGGCCATGATCAGGATGGCGGAGCCGAACAGCACCTTTTCGGAACCGAACAGCCGGTCCGCGAGCCAGGCACCCAGGATGGTGGACAGGTAGACGCCGCCGCCGTAGGCGCCGACGAGGCCGGCGGCCAGGCCCTGCTCAATTCCCAGGCCGCCCTCGGCGGCCGTGAAGTACATGTAGTAGAGCAGGATGCCCTGCATTCCGTAGAAGGAGAAGCGCTCCCACATCTCTACGGAGAAGAGGCTGGCCAGCATCTTTGGGTGGCCGAAAAAGGATGTGTCGCCCGGCGTTGTAGCGGGGGGACGGGATAAATGAGTAGTGCTCATTTACTTAATGCTGACAGTGTGACGCGGGATTGTCACATTCGCGGCGCCCCGGGGCAAGTCATTCGCCCGGTGTTTCTCCCGTTGCGCTATCACTGGATGTTGCTTTGGACCGGGCATAACAACAACGAGTGACAGCGCAACGGGCGGGCGGCGCGGGGGTGTGCGGCGGGGGTGTGTGGCGCGGGCCGGCGGGGGCTACTCGGCGTCGAACATGATGACCTGGCGGACCGCTTTCCCGTCGGCCAGCTGGTCCATCGCCTGGTTGATGTCCGCCAGGGCGATGCGCGCCGAGATCAGCTCTTCGACCGGCAGCTTCCCTTCCCGCCAGAGCTGGGCGTATTTGGGAATGTCCCGAGCGGGAACGGCGGAGCCGAGGTAGCTGCCGATTATTGTCCGGGCCTCGGCCGTGACGGTCAGCGGCGAGATCTGGGCGCGGGCGTCCGGGTGCGGCAGGCCTGCGGTGATCGTGGTCCCGCCCACCGCGGTCGCAGCGAAGGCAGTTTCGAAGGCCCGCGGGTTCCCGGCGCATTCGATCACGTACTTCGCCTTGACGCCCTCCGCCAGGACCTGCTGCGGGGTGTAGGTCTCGTGAGCGCCCAGGCGGCGGGCGTGTTCGAGTTTTTCCTCCAGGGTGTCCACAGCGACGATGCGTGAAACACCCTGGGAGATTGCCGTGATCAGCGCGGCCATGCCAACGCCGCCCAGTCCCACGATCATGATGCTGTCCTGCGGCCGGGGCCGGGCCGCGTTCAGCACGGCACCGCCGCCGGTCAGCACGGCGCAGCCCAGGACGGCGGCGACGTCCGCCGGGATGTCGTCGTCCACCCGCACGGCCGAGGCGCGGTCCACCACGGCGTGGGTGGCGAAGCCGGAGACGCCCAGGTGGTGGAAGACCTTCTCGCCGCCGCGGTCCAGGTGCATCGATCCGTGCAGGAGGGTTCCGTCGCCGTTGCTCTTCGACCCCGTGGTGCAGGGCAGGCGGCCGTCTTCGGCGCAGTTCTCGCACTGTTCGCAGCGGGGGAGGAAGGACATCACCACGCGCTGGCCCGGCGCGAGGTCCGTCACGTCCGCGCCGACCTCGACGACGCGCCCCGCAGCCTCGTGCCCCAGCAGCATCGGCACCGGCCGCACGCGGTTGCCGTCCACAACGCTCAGGTCCGAATGGCAGATGCCTGCGGCCTCGATCCTGACCAGGATTTCGGTGGGTCCGGGGCCCTCCAGGTCCAGCTCGGAGACGGTGATAGGCCGGGAATCTGCGAACGGGCGGGGACGGCCGATTTCCTCAAGTACTGCACCGGTGATCTTCATCGATCCCTCTCATGTGGTTTCCAGGCGGGGCGTGTTGTGGCGCTGCCCAGCTAAACCGTATCGTCGCCCGCCCGTGAAATCACCCACCCCGGCGGGTCGCGAGGCTAGAACCCCAGCTGCGCGGCCACCTGCAGCAGCAGCGCCTCGGAACCCATTGGCCCGACCAGCTGGACGCCCATCGGCAGTCCGGCACCCGTCGCCCCGCCGGTCCAGTGCACCGGAATGCTGATCGCTGGCAGCCCGCACACGTTCACCATGGATGACCAGGGCGCGTACTCGCACTGCTTGCGGTAGTCGCCGTCGGCGTCCCCTGCCCATTCGGACGCCGGCCAGTAGCCGTCGCCGTGGGCCGCCCCGGTGAACCAGCCCACCGGGCGCGGGGTCTGGGCCAGAGACGGCATCAGCATCAGGTCCCAGGCAGCGTACTGGGCGATGGTGTCCCGCTGGAACTGGCGCAGGAAAGCGAGGGATTCGGCGAGCTTCGCCGGCCCGCGCTGCTGCGCGCGGCGCCGGAACGTCCGGGTCAGCGGGGTCAGGAGCGCCTCGCGCTGGGGGGCGATCCGGGCGCCCCCCACGCCGGCGGTCCAGGCAGTGGTGAACGCGGCCGGGTAACGGTTGTCGTAGCGGATGGAGGCTTCCGCGGTTTCGTGCCCGGCCGCTTCAAGCCGCCGGATGCCTTCGGCGAGGGCGTGGAGCGCCTCGGCGTCCGGCGTGAACGGGAAAACCGTCTGCCACGGGCTCTCCAGGCTCACTCCGATCCGGACGCCGGGCGGGTCCTGGGCGGCGAGTTCATGGTAGCCGGGTGCGGGTGCCGCGGACTCGCCGGTTCCGGCGCCGGGCACCAGGGCATCGAGCAACAGTGCGGCGTCCGCCGCGGAGCGGGCCAGCGGCCCGGACGCCACCAGTCCGGCGGGGTCCCCGGAGCTTTCCCCCGCCGGCACCAGGCCGCGGCCGGGTTTCAGGCCCACCAGCCCGCACGCGGCGGCCGGGATGCGGACAGAACCGCCGCCGTCGGACCCGGGGGCGAAGGGAACCAGCCCGGCAGCGACCGCCGCGGCGCTGCCGCCGGAGGACCCTCCCGAGCTGCGGCTGAGGGCGAACGGATTCCGCGACGGCGGCGCGATCAGGTTCTCGCTATACGCCGTCAGCCCGAATTCCGGCACCTGGGTCTTGCCCAGCGAGACCACCCCCGCACCTTTGAGTGCGGCGACAAGGGCGCCGTCGGCCAGGGCGGGTTTGTAGTCCAGTGCGGCGCTGCCGTGGGTGGTCACGACGCCTGCAACGTCCGTCAGGTCCTTGAACGCCACCGGCATCCCGTGCAGGAGTGCCAGCCCGGTTCCGTCCCGCGCGGCCCGGGCGTGGGATTCGTCCGCTGCGGCCGCGTCCAGCAGGGCCTGCTCCGCGGTGACGGTGATGAAGGCGCCAAGGTGCTTGTTTTCGGCGGCGATCCGTTCCAGGAAATGCCCTGTGGACTGCCGCGAGGACAACTCGCCGGAGCGCAGGGCGTCGCGCAGCTCGACGGCGGAGAGCTCATGGATTTCAGCCACGGAAACGCGGCTCCGACGGGTTCCTGGCGCGGCCCGCCGTGGGACATATCCAGTCTTGGTGCGAGCGGGTGGGCATGGTGGCATTGTGCCCGGTCGTCGCGGCGGGGGGAGGGCATGTCCCGCGGGCGATAGCGCGGCCCTTCGTGGGACATGTCCAGTGTTGGTGCGAGCGGGTGGGCATGGTGGCATTGTGCCCGGTCGTCGCGGCCGGGGGAGGGCATGTCCTGCGGGAGGAGGTGCGGGGAATGGCGGGAATTGAGGGCCGGTCCGATGCTGCGAGTCTCCTTTGCGCCATCCAAGAAGCGTAACCTGCAGCCGGGTGAGGCCGCGGAACGGTGGCTGGCGATACGCTGGGGGGAAGACCATGCATTCTGCGGAGGGACGACCATGAGCGACTTTGACACCGTGACAGTGTCCGATATCCCCGACGGGGCCAGGATTCTCGACGTCCGCGAAGACTACGAATGGGTGGCGGGCCACGCCGCCGGCGCACTGCACATCCCCCTGGACCAGCTCCCCGCCCGGCTTGACGATCTGGATCCCGACGAGGACCTCTATGTCATCTGCCGCACCGGAGGCCGTTCCTTCCGTGCCGCCCAGTGGCTTTCCGGCCAGGGGTACTCCGCGCTGAACGTGGCCGGCGGCATGGACCAGTGGCTGGAAGCCGGAATGCCGCTGGTGTCCGACAACGGACTCAAGCCCGTCATCCTGTAATTGAAGAAAGAAGCGCCGATGCCCGCCTCACCCGTCACGTACACCTTTCTCGGACCCGCGGGCACCTTCACCGAGGCTGCCCTGATGCAGGTTCCCGGTGCGGCGGACGCGGTCCGCGTACCGTCGTCGAACGTCAACACGGCGCTGGACAAGGTCCGCGACGGCTCGGCGGATGCGGCGATGGTGCCGATCGAGAACTCCGTGGAGGGCGGCGTCACCGCCACCCTGGATGCGATCGCCACGGGACAGGAACTGCGGATCCTACGCGAAGCCCTCGTCCCGATCAGCTTCGTGCTGGTGGCCCGGCCCGGGACACGGATCGAAGACATCCGCCGGATCTCCACCCATGGCCACGCCTGGGCACAGTGCCGGCTCTGGGCCGAGAAAAACATTCCGGACGCGGAATACATTCCGGGATCCTCCACGGCCGCGGCGGCGATCGGGCTCCTGGAGGGCGATATTCACTACGACGCAGCGATTTGCGCCCCGATTGTGGCGACCGAGCAGCCGGGCCTCACCGTGCTTGCGGAGAACATCGGCGACAACCCCGGAGCTGTCACGCGTTTTGTGCTGGTCGGACGGCCCGGCGAGCTGCCGGAGCCCACCGGTGCGGACAAGACAACCGTGGTGGTGCCCCTGCCGGAAGACCGTCCCGGGGCCCTCATGGAAATCCTTGACCAGTTCGCCACCCGCGGTGTGAACCTCAGCCGGATCGAGTCGCGCCCCACCGGCCAGTATCTGGGCCACTACTTCTTCAGCATCGACGCCGACGGCCACGTGGCCGACGCCCGCGTGGCGGACGCCCTGGCCGGACTGCACCGGATCAGCCCCGCCACCCGTTTCCTGGGTTCGTACGGCCGCGCCGACGGGCACCGGACGGTCGTGGAGCCGCACACTTCGGACCAGGCGTTCCGGGCCGCGCATGCCTGGGTGAAAGACATACTGTCCGGTGCATCCGTGGTGCCGGAATATACGTCCGGGGCTTCGCCCACAGCGTAGACAAATGCCACATCAGGCACTTCCGCCCCTATGAAACTGTGCGTATGCTTGCCTGATCCATATTGGGGAAGTCCTCTACCGAGGGAGCAGGTCATGGCAGGAACCAGCCTTGAAAATGACGGCCAGGGAATGATCGTGAATCCCAAGCCGACCGCTGACAACCAGGACTGGGACGGCGACGACGCCGACCGTGCAGACCGGCTGCGCTTCGAGGAGGAGCAGGCCATGATCCGCGAACAGTCCGAGGCGCGCGCCGCGAAGGCGGCCGCGGAAGCGAAGAAGACCGCAGCCGCGGACGCGGGCGACGCGGACGCCGCCGCGAAGGACGCCGGCGCCTAATCTCCCTCGGTGCCGTCCTTGACCCGGACGAGCAGCGAGCCGGGGGCAACCTGCACGGTGACCTTCGTGGCCTCACCGGACGGATCACCGTCAACCTGTGTGGGCATCGGCTCCGCGCAGCGGATGGTGATCTTGCCGGAGCGGTAATACGTCATCACCGGCAGGTTTCTTTTGTGCTTCAGCACGATCTTCCAGTACATCGCCAGCCAGCCGATGGCGCTGCGCGGGCTCATCACCACGACGTCGAGCATTCCGTCGTCGATCATGGCCTGGGGGATGAAGTCGATGCCGCCGGGGATCAGGCCGCAGTTGGCGAACAGCACGCTGCGGATCTTCCGGCTCTGTTCCGGCTGGTCGTCCAGCGAGATGGACACCTTCTTGCGGCGGCCGGGGAGGTGCCGTACGCCCGCCTCGGTGTAGGCCAGCCAGCCCACGGCCTTCTTCAGCCCGTCGTTGGTGTCTCCCACCACCTCGGCGTCCATGCCAATGCCGGCGATGACCAGAAACGTGTGTTCCGCGGCCTCGCCGGTGCGGGAGTTCTCAACCTTCATCCGCGCCGTATCGATGAAGCGCTGGTGCCCGAACAGGGCGGTCTGGACACTGCCTTGCAGGTCGCCTATGTCGAGGTGGATATTGCGGGCCAACAGGTTGCCGGTGCCGAGGGGGATCAGGGCCATGGCGGTGTCCGTGCCGGCGAGGACGTCCGCCACCACCCGGACAGTGCCGTCGCCGCCGCCCACGAGAATGACATCGGCGCCGTAGTCCAGCGCGGCGCGCGCCTGCGAGGCCCCGGGGTCCTCGGCTGTGGTGTCGAAGAACCGCGGCGGCACCCAGCCGGCAGTGGCGCACCCAGTTTCAATCAGGGTGCGGGCCTCATCGGACCGGGACTTGATCGGGTTCATCACCACGGCCACCTTTTGCTGGCCCAGCCCCGGACTGTGCGTTTCCTCCCACACGGCGCTGCGCGCGTGCCTGGCTTTGAGCCTGCGCACCCCCCACCAGCTGGAGACGGCGAACACCAGGACTCCAGCGATGATGAGGTACAGCAGCCAGTCGCGCATTGTGCTCCAACACTATCCCGCCCGTGGCCGGTGGCCTGATTGCCCGGCGATTGCCCGGTAATGGTGCCCGGATTGGATAGTCTTGTCACGTGATCGACGTAAAAGACCTCAGCGACAATCCGGACAAGTTCCGGGCCAGCCAGCGCGCCCGCGGCGCCGACGAATCCGTGGTGGACGCGATCATCGCCGCGGACTCGGCCCGGCGTGCCGCCCTGATCCGCTTTGAAAACCTCAGGGCCGAGCAGAATGCCTTCGGCAAGAAGGTGGCGCAGGCCAAGGGCGAGGAGAAGCAGGCCCTGCTGGCGGAGGTCAAGGTCCTCGCCGGCCAGGTCAAGGCCGCGTCCGCCGAGGCCGACGCCGCCCAGGCCGACCACGACGAACTGCTGCGCGCCATCCCCAACCTCATCGAGGACGGCGTCCCCGCGGGCGGCGAGGACGACTACATCGTGGTCAAGACCGTCGGCACGCCCCGCGAGTTCACGGACTTCGAGCCCAAGGACCACCTGGAGATCGGCGAGCTGATCGGCGCCATTGACATGGAGCGCGGCGCCAAGGTGTCCGGTTCGCGGTTCTATTTCCTGCGCGGTGCGGGAGCCCGGCTGGAAATGGCGCTGCTTCAGATGGCAATGGAGCAGGCGATCGACGCCGGTTTCGTTCCGATGATCACCCCCACCCTGGTGCGTCCGGAGACCATGCAGGGCACCGGCTTCGACGTCAAGCACGACGCCGAGATCTACCGACTCGCCGAAGACGACCTCTACCTCGTGGGCACCTCAGAAGTGGCGCTCGCCGGCTACCACGCGGACGAGATCCTGGACCTCTCCGCCGGCCCGGTCCGCTACGCCGGGCAGAGCTCGTGCTACCGCCGCGAGGCCGGGTCGCACGGCAAGGACACCCGCGGCATCATCCGGGTCCACCAGTTCAACAAGGTGGAGATGTTCATCTACACCACGGTCGAGGAGGCCGCGGCCGAGCACGCCCGGCTGCTGACCTGGGAAGAGGAGATGCTGGCCAAGTGCGAACTGCCGTACCGGGTCATTGATACCGCGGCCGGGGATCTCGGCAACTCCGCCGCCCGCAAGTTCGACTGCGAGGCCTGGGTTCCGACGCAGGGCGCCTACCGCGAGCTGACCTCCACCTCGAACTGCACCACCTTCCAGGCCCGCCGGCTCAACATCCGCGAACGCGTGCTGAACGAGGACGGGGCGCCCAAGGGCACCCGGGCCGTCGCCACGCTCAACGGCACCCTTGCCACCACGCGCTGGATCGTCGCCATCCTGGAGCATCACCAGAACCCGGACGGCTCCGTCAACATCCCGCAGGCCCTGCAGAAGTACCTCGGCGGCATGACGGTCTTCCCCGTCATCTGAGCCGCCGTTTCCGGCCCATGACCCGGCGGACTGCCGCGGGGTCATGGGCGTCAACAGCTGTTCATCCCGGGTTCACCGCGCGCTGTGGCGCGCGTCCTAGCGGCCGTCGGGGGTGTCTGCTCTACTTGTGAGATGACAACATTGACTGAAACCTCAGTCGCCGGCAACGATGACCGGCGAGATAACAACCGCAACAACGAGAACAACAAGAACAACAGCAACACTGCAGCCCACAAGCTGATGGTCGCGCTCGATGTCGACGGCACCCTTGTGGACCACGACGGCCACATGTCCGTGCCCGTGCGCGAAGCCGCCCAGGACGTCGTGGCCGCAGGCCACCACGTCACCATCGCGACCGGCCGGTCACTCAACGCGACGCTGCCCATCATCGAGCACATCGGCATCGAAAACGGCTATGCCGTGTGCTCCAACGGCGGTGTCACGCTGCGGCTGGATTCCAGCCTTTCTGCCGGGTACGAGATTGTGCACAAGGCCACCTTCGACCCCGGCCCCGTGCTGCGGGCACTGCGCAAGCGGCTGCCCACGGCCAAGTACGCCCTCGAGGACGAGGACGGCGCGTTCCTCTCCACCGAGCGCTTCCAGGACATGAGCTTCGGGGTGGAGGCCATCGGCGTCGACTTCCAGACCATGTTGGAAGCCACCGCGGTCCGCGTGGTGGTCTTCAGCGCCGAGAACACGCCCGAGGAGTTCAACACGGCCATCCGGCACATCGGCCTGGCCGGCGTGACGTACTCGGTGGGCTGGACGGCGTGGCTGGACATCGCCGCCGCAGGCGTGACCAAGGCCAGCGCGCTGGAGCACCTCCGTGGCCGGCTGGAGATCGAGGCGCACCGCACCGTCGCCGTCGGTGACGGCCGCAATGACATCGAGATGCTCACCTGGGCAGCACGCGGTGTGGCCATGGGCCAGGCACCGGAGGAAGTCATCGCCGCCGCGAACGAGGTCACCCACTCCGTGTTCGACGACGGCGCCGCCCACGTGTTGCGCAGCCTGCTGCTCTAGCGACGCGGCCGGGCGGAGGTGTCAGCGCGCCTCGAGGATGAGGCCCAGGAGCCTGGCTGCGGCGGGACGCGCCGCGTGTTCCTCATTCCACTGGGCCCGCGCCACGGCCTTGCTGACCGCCTGGGTGGTGATCCCGAGTTCCTCGGCCACCGCTTTCTGCTGCCCGCGGACGCCTGGCGTCAGCAGGTCCAGGACGCGCCATTCGGCGGGGCTGCGGTCGTGTACGATGTGCCCCAGCAGCCGCAGCACGGCCTCGGCCTCTGCCGCGAGCTCGGCCAGCGGTCCCTCGACGGCCACCGGAATCCGGTCCTTGCCGTTGCGCAGCCGGTCCACGGCCCGGCGGGCATAAATCAGCCCGTGGCCTGAGGCGTCCTTGATCTGGTTCGGCAGCGGCTCGTTGACAGGCCCGACGCCGATCCCGACGTACCAGCTGCCGGTCCGCAGCGCGATCATCGCCGCTTCGACGGCCTGGTGCGGGACGTCCACAATGCCCTGGACCTCGTCCTCCACCGAACGGTCGAAGTCGAGGCGCGCGGGAATGTGCCGCAGGTCCTTGAGGAGCTGCGGCACGCAGTCGCCGTCGCGCCGGCTGTCTGTTTGATTGATGGTCAGCGTGAACATTCTGGGACCACACTACCCGGTGGCAAGGGGCTGGCAAGCTCCGCCCCTTGACACGTGCGGGCAGGCTTGTGTCCGCCCCGGGGACATGTTGCGATGGAGGTTGCGCGCCGCCCAAGTCCCCCGTGAAGTGAGGAATCCCGTGACCCGTGACCAGACCCGTGACCAGACCACCGACGCCGATCCAGTCGTCAGCAGCACCCAGGGGCGGGCTCCCGAAACTGTGCCGGAGACTGCCTGGCGGACGGGTGGCGACGAGGCCGAACTGGCGCTGGTGGACCGCTGGTGGCGGGCCGCGAACTACCTGTCCGTAGGGCAGATCTACCTCCGCTCCAACCCCCTGCTGCGCGAACCCCTGAGCGCCGGGGACACGAAATCCAGGCTGCTGGGCCACTGGGGCACCACCCCGGGGCTCAACTTCGTCTACGCCCACCTGAACCGGGTCATCCGCCGGGACAACCAGAGCATGCTGTTTATCGCCGGTCCGGGGCATGGCGGCCCCGCGGTGGTGGCGAACGCCTGGCTGGAGGGCACCTACTCCGAGATCTACAGCAACGTCGGCGACGACGAACCCGGCATGGCCGAACTCTTCCGGCAGTTCTCCTACCCGGGCGGCATTCCCAGCCACGCTGCCCCGGAAACCCCGGGCTCCATCAGCGAGGGCGGAGAGCTGGGCTACTCCCTGGCGCACGCCTACGGCTCCGTCTTCGACAACCCGGACCTGATCACCGCCGTCGTCATCGGCGACGGCGAGGCCGAAACCGGGCCGCTGGCCGCGAGCTGGCACTCCCATAACTTCCTGGACCCCGTGGCGGACGGAGCGGTGCTGCCCATCCTGCACCTGAACGGCTACAAGATCGCCAATCCCACCATCCTTGCCCGCATGCCCGAAGCCCAGCTGGAGCAGTTGCTGCGCGGCTACGGGCACGAGCCGCACTTCGTGACGGTGGGCCACCCGGACGGCACCGCGGCTGCGCACCGGGACTTCGCCGCCGTCCTGGACCGCTGCCTCACGGAGATCCGGGACATCCAGGCGGCGCGCCGGAGCGCGGCCGGCAGCGGCGAATCACCCGGCGGCGTGGCAGCCGGGGACGCCCCCGCGGCCCGCTGGCCCGTGATTGTGCTGCGCTCGCCGAAGGGCTGGACCGGCCCCCGGGTGGTCGACGGACTGCCGGTGGAAGGAACGTGGCGGAGCCATCAGGTGCCGCTGTCCGAAGTGCGCACCAACCCGGAGCATCTGGCGCAGCTGGGCGAGTGGCTCGAGTCCTACCGTCCCGACGAACTCTTCGACGACGCCGGGCGCCTCCGCCCGGACGTCGCGGCGAACGCCCCCGCTGGCCCCTTACGGATGAGCGCCACCCCGTACGCGAACGGCGGCGTGCTGCTGCGGGACCTCAAGCTGCCGGAGTATGAGGACCACGCGGTGGCGGTGGCACGGCCGGGAGTGGAGCGGGTCAGTGCCATGATCACGCTGGGCTCCTGGCTCCGCGATGTGATCAGCCAGAACCCGGAGACGTTCCGTCTGTTCGGTCCGGACGAGACCGCATCCAACCGGCTGCAGGACGTCTACGAGGTCACGGACAAGGTGTGGCAGTACCGGATCGATGAACTCGACGAACACCTTGCCCGGGCCGGACGCGTCATGGAGGTCCTCAGCGAACACCTGTGCCAGGGCTGGCTTGAGGGCTACCTGCTGACCGGGCGGCACGGCGTGTTCAGCTGCTATGAGGCCTTCATCCACATTGTCGACTCGATGTTCAACCAGTACGCCAAGTGGCTCAAGGTGCACCGGGAACTGGCGTGGCGCCGGCCGGTGGCCTCGCTCAACTACCTGCTGTCCTCGCACGTCTGGCAGCAGGACCACAACGGTTTCTCGCACCAGGATCCCGGCTTCATCGACCATGCCGTGAACAAAAAGGCCGAGGTCATCCGCGTCTACCTTCCCCCGGACGCGAACACCCTGCTCTCGGTGATGGAGCATTGCCTCGGCTCGCGGGACTACGTCAACATCGTGGTCAGCGGCAAGCAGCCCTCGCCGACGTGGCTGGGCCCCGCCGAGGCAGCGCACCACTGCCAGCGCGGCCTGGGGATCTGGGAGTTTGCCGGCTCCGAAATCCCCGGCGAGGAGCCCGACGTCGTGCTGGCCTGCGCCGGAGACGTGCCCACGGTGGAGACGGTCGCCGCGGCGGAACTGCTGAAGGCCGGTGCCCCGGGGCTGAAGATCCGGGTGGTCAACGTGGTGGATCTGATGCGGCTCCAGGATGCCAACGAGCATCCGCATGGCCTGACGTCACGGGACTTTGACGGGATTTTTACGGCGGACAAGCCCATCATCTTCGCCTACCACGGCTATCCGTCGCTGATCCACCGGCTGTCGTACCGGCGGACGAACCAGGACGGGCTGCACGTCCGCGGCTACAAGGAAGAAGGCACCACCACGACCGCGTTCGACATGGCCATGCTCAACGGGATCGACCGCTTCCAGCTCGCCATCGACGCAATCGACCGGGTGCCGGGCCTGGCGGAGAAGCATTCGCTGCTGCGCCAGGCGCTGCAGGACAGCCGCATCCGGGCGCACAACCACACCCGGGACCACGGCGAGGACTCGGAGGAAATCAGCGGCTGGACCCTCGGCGTCGAGTAGCCCCTGCTACAAGGGCGCCCCGCTACGGCCGGGTTCCGGGGAGCCCGTCCAGCCCGCCGGTAAGTTCGTCCAGCCCGCCGGCGGGCACGTGGATCCAGCCCTCAGTCACGGCCGCCCGGGCATGCCCGGCATCCGGGCGGAGCGTCGCGCCGATGGCCACGGCCCGCGCAGTGAGGGAGGCGATGAGCGCGTCGAACATGTCATCGGAGCCGGCCAGCTGCTCCCGGTGTCCGGCCAGGTCAAGCCACGGCGCAGCCGCCGTCAGGCCGTCCAGGATCTCGGCCAGCCGCTGCGCCTCGGCGCCGCCGCGCCCCTTGTAGCCGCGGGCCGGCAGACCCCAGGACTTCAGCGTCGCCGCCGGATACACCTCCGCGAGCCGGCCGCCGCCGTCCCTGGCCTGCGGTCCGTGAACCACTGCGATTTTGGCTTGGATGACGGCGCAGCGCATCGCGGGATGGGCCAGCCGGTCGGCGGAGACGCTCAGCGGGATCAGCCCGGTCCGGGCGGTGACGAAGCGGTCGGTGTCCCGGTACGCCAGCAGCCGGCGGCCCTCGATTCCGTCGTAGTCCAGCACGGGTTGCGGCTGAAAGGCCAGATGCCCGGCAAGGAAAGGCAGGAAGGCGTCGGGCCAGCCCACGGGGCAGTCGATCCCGGTCATGTCGCTGGCACCGAAGAGCCGCACGATCTCCGCGTCGCCGACGTCGAGGGCCAGGTGCTCCAGGCGGGCGGTGCCGTTGCCCCAGACGATGACGGCGGCCGCGGTTTTCCGGGTCGCCGCGGCAAGGTCGACGCCGAGTGTCCTCACCGCGTCCCGCCCCCGAAGGCAACCGGAACCATGACCGTCACCGGACTAAACCGAGTGGTACCGCAGGGTACCGGGCAGACCGCCGCGGCTGTCCAGGCCGTCTCCCGCGGCAAAGCGGGCCCAGACGGCGCGGAGGGCCCGGCCCTGGGCGTTGATTTCCTCCCATGAGGCACCCGCCAGCAGGCCGGCTCCCGCCCAGGTTTGCTTGTTTCCGAACAGGAGCGGCAGGTCCACGGTGTGCGCGGCGCCGTAGACGTTTCCCGGCGCCGCCCAGCTCAGCACGTAGCTGTAGGCCGTGCCGCCCGCTTGGGCGTGCCGGCGGGCGAACTTCCGGGCGGACCGGCCGTAGACCGCCTCCGTCACGGCCCAGTTGATGGCTTTGACCGCGGCGGCCCCGAGCACCGGGACCCTGGTCAGGAGGCTGACCGCGCGGTTGCGCGGCAGGAACAGCCGGGCTTCCTCGGAGGTGTGGCCGATCAGGACCTCGATCCCGGTGGCCGTGGCATTCCAGGCGTCGTCAATACCGGATTCCGGCGGCAAGGGGGCGTGCCCATACTGGGTGCCGAACGGCATGGCCGCGATCAGCCCGAACTTCCGGGCCACCTGCGATACGTGCCCTTCGATTTCGACGACGTCCATCGCCGGAGTGTCTTCGGTGACGGTTTCAGCGGCGATGCCCATGGCGGTGCTCATCTTTCCCCGGCCCCGGGCAATGCCCAGCGGTGCGCTTTGGATGATGGCGCGCTGGAAGAGGGCGGGGGCCTCCGGCGTCGCCATGAGGTGGGCGACGGCGTCGCCGCCGGCGGACTGGCCGAAGGCCGTGACCCGTCCCGGATCGCCGCCGAAGGCGCCGATATTGCGCTGGACCCAGCGGAACGCCTCAAGCTGGTCCAGCAGGCCGAGGTTCGCGGGCCGGCCGGTGCCGGTGGCGAGGTAGCCGAACAGGCCCAGACGGTACGTCACGGACACCACAATGACCCGGTTTTCCGCGACGAGTGCGCGGGGGTCGAAGATGGCGAGGTCGCCGGAGCCCGAGGTGTAGGAGCCGCCGTGGAGCCACACCATGACCGGGACGCGCTCGTTCGCGGTGAGGCCGGCCGGCATGGTGATCGAGAGCCGCTGGCAGTCCTCGCTGCCGGGGAGCTCTCCGTAGCGGGTGCCGAGGATGTCGTCCAGGAACGGGACCGGTCCCTGCGGGCAGGCCGGGGACAGGGCGGTGGCCGCCAGGACTTCGGTCCATTCGGGGGCGCTCGCGGGCGGCTGGAAACGCCCCGCCTTGGCGTAGGGGATTCCGGTGGCGCGCACCACGTCACCGTCACGCCATCCGGTGACCGGACCGCAGGGAGGGCTAAAAGCAGGGGCGACGTTCATGAGCCCACGATTTCATACATTCCTGACCCGGGACTGGCAGCCGCCGTCGTCGCTTAACGGCAACAGCACGGTTAACGGCAACACGGGGTCACTTACCGCCCGTATCCGTTGGCCGGATAAGCGGTAGGTGACCCCGCGTTGGAGTTGAAAAACGCTAGTGCGTGTGCGGGACGTAGCGCTTGATGGAGGCTTCGAGTTCGGCCTCGGCGGCGGCGCGGTCACCCCAGCCCTCGGCCTTGACCCACTTGCCGGGCTCCAGGTCCTTGTACCGGGTGAAGAAGTGCTCGATTTCCCTGATGAGGAACTCGCTGACGTCGCTGATCTCGTTGATGTGATCAAAACGGGCGTCGGCCGGCACGCAGAGGACCTTGGCGTCGCCGCCGCCGTCGTCGGTCATGTTGAACACGCCGATGGGGCGGGACTCAACGATGACACCGGGGTGCAGGTCGAAGTCCTGCAGCAGCACCAGGGCGTCCAGCGGATCGCCGTCTTCACCGAGGGTGTTTTCGAAGAAACCGTAGTGCGTGGGGTACTGCATGGAGGTGAACAGGACGCGGTCCAGGCGGACGCGGCCCGTCTCGTGGTCGACTTCGTACTTGACGCGTGATCCCTTGGGGATCTCGATGGTCACGTCATGCTTCATGGACTGCTCCTTGACGATTTCAGGGGGTTCGCGGCACCCGAGACATCCACAAAAAGCAGCGCCGGTGCCGCCGACTACTATTGAGGATATAGCGAGAGGCCCTGGTTTCAGGAACTAATGGGGACATTTCAGGACTAAAGGACCAGCAGCAGCATGAAACGCAGAACGAGCCCCGCGGGCACGGACCCGGTGACCGGGCCGCTGCGGCGGAGCCTTCCGCTGCTGCTCCAGACCCTGCTGGTCGTGGCGCTCGCGCTCCCCGCGGGCCTGGCCGTCGCACCGGGCTTCTTCGGCGCCCCAGCTCCCGCAACCGCGGGGCCGTCCGCCCCGCCCTGGCACCAGGTCCCCGGCACACTGTCCGCCGGCGGCGCCCAGAGCGGCGACCCGGACAGTATCGAACCGCTCACTGCCACGGCCCCCGTCCCGGAGCCCGGCTCCCTCGCGGCGCAACTCAACCAGACCCTGAAGGTCGACGGCGCCGGGAGCTTCACCGGAGTGGTGCAGGACGCCGCCACCGGGGAGGTCCTCTTCGACCGGTCCGGCGACGCTGTCCGCGTGCCGGCCTCCAACATGAAGCTCCTCACGGCCGTTGCGGCCCTGCGCACGCTAGGCCCGGATCGCCGCTTCAGCACCACGGCCGTGGCAGGCGACACCCCCGGATCGGTGGTGCTCACGGGCGGCGGAGACGTGCTCCTCGGCGCCGGCGAATCAGCCCCGGAGGCCGTGCTGGGCCATGCCGGGCTCGCCAGCCTGGCAAAGGCGACAGTCCGGGCACTGAAGGACGACGGCGTCTCAGTCCCCGTGAAGGTGCTGCTGGACGATTCCCTCTTCACCGGCCCCGCGCTGAGCCCCGCCTGGAGCCCGGAGGACGTTGCCGCCGGCGAGGTCGCTCCGCTGTTCCCGCTGGCACTGAACTCGGCCCGCTTCGACCCCGCCAAGACCACCGGTCCCCGGCCCCAGGACTCCGCGATGAGCGCCGCCAAGGCGTTTTCGGCCGAGCTTGCGGCCGCCGCCCCCGCGGCCGGGCTGACTGTCGCGCCGGGCGTCACGCGGGTTCCGGCCGGATCGCAACGCGACGGCGGGACGGCGGGCAGCGGCTCAGGCAGGGTCCTGGCCGAGGTGCAGTCCGCTACCGTCGGCCAGCAGGTGGACCTGCTCCTGCGCACCTCGGACAACTACCTCACCGAGGCGATCGGTCGCATGGCCGCCGTCGCTTCCGGCCGGCCCGGGAGCAACCAGGGCGCCGTCGCAGCCGTGCTGCAGCAGCTCGAACAACTGAAAATTCCCGCCGGCACACTGCGTGCCGCCGACGTCTCCGGACTGGCGCTCGCCAACCAGGTCTCCGCCCGGCAGCTCTCCGAAGTGGTCCGGGCCATCACCTCGGGCGCGGACACCCGGCTGCGTGCCGGCCTCGCCGGGTTCCCGGTTGCCGGGCTCACCGGAACCCTGGGGGACCGCTACCTGGACGCGGCGACGGCCCGCGGCGCGGGGTTCGTCCGTGCCAAGACCGGCACCCTGAACACGGTGATCGCGCTGAGCGGGTACGTGGTGGACGCCGACGGCCGGCTCCTGGTGTTTTCCTTCATCGGCAACGGCCTGACCCCCGGTGCGGCGAACAAGGCCGCGCTGGACCGCACCGCCTCCGTCCTGGCCGGCTGCGGCTGCCGCTGACGGGTCTGCGGCCGGCGCCCGACGAATTTAAGGCGCATTGTCCTGCCCTTGTGATCTGATGGAGCGTATGGAGTCCTCTGCCGGCGAGACATCAGCCCAAGCCCAAGCCCTCATCAACTGGGAGCTTGCCGCTTCCACCGCCGCACGGCTGACACCAGCCGGGCCCACCCTCAGCTCGGCGGAGATCGGCGCCGCCGTGGACAACCTGCGGCTCATGGCAGACATTTCCGTGCCGCACGTCCATGACATCACCGGGCTGGAGGCCGCCCGCGACCTGCGCGATTCCTCGGTCCTGGTGGTGGACCGCGCGTCCTGGTCCAAGGCCAACACTCAGAGCTTCGCCGTTATGCTCCAACCGGCGATGGAAAAGATGCTCGAGGGCCGCCGCGGCACCCTGAATCCCGGCGCGGCCAGCGTCAGCGGCGCCATCACGGGCAGCCAGCTCGGAGCCATCCTGGCCTTCCTTTCGAGCAAGGTACTGGGCCAGTACGACCCCTTCTCGGCGCTCGCCGAGAACTCCACGGCCCCCGCTGCCGGACGCCTGCTCCTCGTGGCGCCGAACATCATCTCCGTCGAGCGTGAAATCAACGTTGAACCAGAAGATTTCCGGCTCTGGGTCTGCCTCCACGAACAGACCCACCGGGTGCAGTTCGCCGCGGCGCCGTGGCTGCGGCACCACATGCTGGACGAGATCGAAAACCTCAGCGGCCAGTTGCTCGGCAACATGGACTCCCTGATGGAGCGGGCGTCCGCCGCGGCGAAATCGCTCAAGGACCGCACGGCGACCGGCGCAGCCCCCAGCCGGGGCGCCATCGTCGACCTGC
Organism: Arthrobacter sp. 001422645; assembly: GCF_059816125.1. Taxonomy (NCBI): domain Bacteria; kingdom Bacillati; phylum Actinomycetota; class Actinomycetes; order Micrococcales; family Micrococcaceae; genus Arthrobacter; species Arthrobacter sp. 001422645. Next base: position 118,285 of record NZ_JCBANT010000002.1, read on the forward strand.
TGCAGAACCCCGAGGAGAAGGCCGCCATCTCCCGGCTGACCGCGCTGATGAGTCTGCTCGAGGGGCACGCCAATGTGGTGATGGACGCGGTCGATGCCAGCATCGTGCCGTCCGTGAAGACCATCCGGCAGCGCTTCAACTCCCGGGCGAAGGACCGCGGCGTGATCGAGAAGTTCATCCGCAACCTGCTCGGGCTGGACGCCAAGATGCGCCAGTACAGCGACGGCTCAAAGTTTGTCCGCGAAGTGGTGGACGTGGCCGGCATGGAGGGGTTCAACAAGGTCTGGGAGTCCGCCGACCACCTGCCGAGCGAGGCCGAAATCCACGACTCCAGGCTCTGGCTCGAACGGATGGGGCACTGACTCCCGTGACTTCCAGTCCCGTCTCCAGCGGACAGCTCTCCGACGGACGGCATTCCAGCGGACAGCTATCCAGCGGACGGCGCCGGCCCGGCCGGCTCGCGCCGGTGGTCGGCACCGCGCGCAAAATGCTGCAGGACGCGCTGGCCGACGCAGGCTACCCGGAACGGGTCCTGGTCGCCTGCAGCGGCGGGCCCGACTCGCTGGCCCTCGCCGCCGTCGCCGCCTACTTCGCCCGCCGCGGACACGTGGACGGCCACCCCGTTACTGTCGGAGCCGTCGTCGTGGACCACCAGCTGCAGCCCGGATCCGCCGACGTCGCAGCTGCCGCGGCGGCCGCGCTGCGGGAACTGGGGCTCTCGCCCGTGCAGATCAGGACCGTCGACGTTGCGTCCACCGGGATGGGCCCGGAAGCGGCGGCCCGGGACGCCCGCCACGCTGCCCTGGAAGCTGCCGCCGACGACACCGGCGCCGGGGCCATCCTCCTCGGGCACACCCTCGACGACCAGGCCGAACAGGTGCTGCTGGGGCTCGCCCGCGGCTCCGGAACCCGTTCCCTGGCCGGCATGCGGCCCGCCCGGGACCGCCTGCTGCGGCCGTTCCTGGGACTGCGCCGCGCGGACACCCTCGCGATCTGTGAGGTTGAAGGCCTGGACCCCTGGCACGACCCGAGCAACGCCGATCCGGCGTTTGCGAGGTCCCGGACCAGGGTTGAGGTTCTGCCGCTGCTGGAGGAGAAGCTGGGGCCGGGGGTGGCCGAATCGCTCGCGCGCACCGCCGCCATCCTGCAACTTGACGCCGACTACCTCGAAGACGTGGCGGAAGGTACCTATGCCCGGCTCCGGGAACAATCCGGTGCCACCATCAGCCTCCCGGAGGGAACCCTGCGCGAACTGCCGCCGGCTATACGGTTCCGCGTCATCGCGAAAGCCGCGGCCGCCGTCGGAGGCCAGCAGCCCGGCTACCAGCGCCTGCTCGCCGCGGAAGCACTGCTCCGCCGGCAGGGGTCGGCAGGTCCCGTGGAGCTCCCCGGCGGGGTCAGCGTCTACCGTCTCTCCCTCGCCCAGCTCCTCGCCGAGGGGAAGCCGGGGCCCGAAGGGGTTCCCCGCGAAGCGGCCCGCTGTGGGAAGCTTGTATTCCGGCCTCAAAAACCGCCCCAAATATAGTCGCCCCCGCATCTACACAGGAGTTATTGGTGGATTCAAACGACGTCCAGTCAGATCTCAAGCATGTTCTGTATTCCAGGGAACAGATCCAGTCACGGATCACCGAACTCGCTGCCCAGATCGACAAGGACTACGAAGGCCGCGATCTGCTGATCGTAGGCGTGCTCAAGGGCGCCGTGATGGTCATGGCCGACCTCGCCCGTGCTCTTCACAGCCACGTGTCAATGGACTGGATGGCCGTCTCGTCCTACGGTTCCGGCACCCAGTCTTCCGGCGTGGTCCGTATCCTCAAGGACCTCGACACGGATCTCATGGGCAAGGATGTGCTGATCGTCGAAGACATCATCGACTCCGGCCTCACCCTGTCCTGGCTCAAGACCAATCTGGAGTCACGCGGCACGGCCTCGGTGGAAATCTGCACGGCGTTCCGCAAGCCGACGGCCGCGAAGGTCCAGATCGATGTCAAGTACGTCGGCTACGACATCCCCAACGAGTTCGTTGTGGGCTACGGCCTGGACTACGCCGAGAAGTACCGCAACCTGGACTTCGTCGGCACCCTGGCGCCGCACGTCTACGAATAGCGGCCCCCGCCAGGCGGGACAGGTCCGGCAGGACGGGCCCGGCGCAGTCCGGGCCGGTCCTCTCCTGTGCCCGCTACGCCCTCAGGGAACTTTTGATCCATTCCGTGCGTGACTTACAGCGACGGTGTATAGCTAGAACCTGACGCAGCACCCCACGCGCGCAGATCAGTCGCCGTGCAGCACTACCAGGAGGGACGGGGCCTGGCCCCGAACAGATGAAAGCTAAGAGTTTCTTCAAGGGCCCGGGCATCTGGATTGTCGTTGTTATCGGCATGCTCCTGCTGGCCTTTGCCACCCTATCCCCGGGCGGATCAACCCGGGTCGATACCGACAAGGGTCTGGCGCTGCTGACCGAGGGCGGCAAAGTCGAACAGGCCAAGATCTTCGATGCGGAAAACCGTGTGGACCTGGTCCTGAAGGAAAACTACCAAGTTGACGGCCAGGACAAGGGCAAGAACATCCAGTTCTACTACGTCAACGCCCGCGCCGAGAGTGTGGTCCAGGCCGTCACGGACTCCCGGCCGCCGAGCGGCTACACCGACCAGCCGGTCGAGAACAACTGGTTCGCCGGACTGTTCTCCCTCCTGATCCCGGTCCTCCTCCTGGGCGTCCTCTTCTGGTTCCTGCTTTCCCGGATGCAGGGCGGCGGCTCCAAGGTCATGCAGTTCGGCAAGTCCAAGGCCAAGCTGGTCAACAAGGACATGCCCCAAGTCACGTTCAGCGACGTCGCCGGCGCCGACGAAGCCGTCGAGGAACTCGAAGAGATCAAGGAATTCCTCCAGGAACCCGCGAAGTTCCAGGCCGTCGGGGCGAAGATCCCCAAGGGTGTGCTGCTCTACGGCCCGCCCGGCACCGGCAAGACCCTCCTGGCCCGAGCCGTAGCCGGCGAGGCCGGCGTTCCCTTCTTCTCGATTTCCGGTTCCGACTTCGTTGAAATGTTCGTCGGCGTCGGCGCCTCCCGCGTCCGCGACCTGTTCGAGCAGGCCAAGTCCAACGCCCCGGCCATCATCTTCGTGGATGAGATCGACGCCGTCGGCCGCCACCGCGGCGCCGGCATCGGCGGCGGCAATGACGAACGCGAGCAGACCCTCAACCAGCTCCTCGTTGAAATGGACGGCTTCGACGTCAAGACGAACGTCATCCTGATCGCCGCCACCAACCGCCCCGACGTCCTCGACCCGGCACTGCTGCGGCCCGGCCGCTTTGACCGCCAGATCTCGGTGGAAGCCCCTGACCTGATCGGACGCGACCAGATCCTGAAGGTCCACGCCAAGGGCAAGCCGATGGCTCCCGGCGTCGACCTGAAAGCCGTCGCGAAAAAGACTCCCGGCTACACCGGCGCGGACCTCGCCAACGTCCTCAACGAGGCGGCCCTGCTGACGGCCCGCTCCAACGCCAACCTGATCGACGACCGCGCCCTCGACGAAGCCATTGACCGAGTGATGGCCGGCCCGCAGAAGCGGAGCCGCGTTATGAAGGAACACGAACGCAAAGTCACCGCATACCACGAAGGCGGGCACGCCCTCGTGGCCGCGGCGCTGCGGAACTCGGCCCCGGTCACCAAGATCACCATCCTGCCCCGCGGCCGCGCCCTGGGCTACACCATGGTGGTTCCGGAGAACGACAAGTACTCCGTGACCCGCAACGAACTGCTCGACCAGATGGCCTACGCCATGGGCGGCCGGGTCGCCGAGGAGCTGGTCTTCCATGACCCGTCCACCGGCGCGTCCAACGACATCGAAAAAGCCACCGGGATCGCCCGCAAGATGGTCACCGAGTTCGGCATGAGCGAACGCGTCGGCGCCGTGCGCCTTGGCCAAGGCGGCGGCGAGCCCTTCCTGGGCCGCGACGCCGGACACGAGCGCAACTACTCCGACCAGATCGCCTACATCGTCGACGAGGAAGTGCGCCGACTCATCGAGGGCGCCCACGACGAGGCCTACGCGATCCTGATCGAGAACCGCGACGTCTTGGATGAGCTGGCCCTCGAACTGCTGGAACGCGAGACGCTTAACCAGGCCGAAATCGCCCAGGTCTTCACCAACATCCGGAAGCGCGATTTCCGCGAGATCTGGCTCTCCAAGGAGACCCGCCCGATCCAGGAGATCGGCCCGGTGGAATCCCGCATGGAGAAGGCCGAACGGGAAGCCCAGGAAGAAGCCAAGGAAGCCCGCCTTGAGGAACCGCTGGATACGTTCCCGCCGCACGCCCAGGGTGTCTCCGGACAGGAGCCGTTCCAGGGCGGTGTAACGGATCTCGGGCCCGACGGTCATCCCGGCTAGGCTTCTTCAGTGACTTCTTTCTTCAATGACGACGACGACGCTCCCGCCACCGATGATTTGGCGGCGGGAGGGTCCGCTCCCGGCACCGTTGTGGACCAGCCCCGGATCCAGGCGGCAGTCCGCGAGATCCTCCTGGCCATCGGCGAGGACCCTGACCGCAGCGGCCTCCTGGACACCCCGAAGCGGGTTGCCAAGGCCTACACCGAAATGTTCGCCGGACTGCACCACGATCCGGCGGAAATCCTTGCCACCACGTTCGACCTGGACCACGAGGAACTGGTCCTGGTCAAGGACATTCCGTTCTACTCCACCTGCGAGCACCACCTGGTGCCGTTCCACGGGGTGGCCCATGTGGGCTACATTCCCTCGCACGACGGGAAGGTCACCGGGCTGAGCAAACTGGCGCGGCTGGTGGACATGTTCGCCCGCCGCCCCCAGGTCCAGGAACGCCTGACCACCCAGATCGTCGAAGCCCTTGTCACCCACCTCAAACCGCGCGGCGCGATCGTCGTCGTCGAATGCGAACACCTGTGCATGTCCATGCGCGGCATCCGCAAGCCGGGCGCCAAGACCGTCACCAGCGCGGTGCGCGGGCAACTCCATGACCCGGCCACCCGCGCCGAGGCCATGAGCCTCATCATCGGAAGGTAAGAACACAGACTATGGATTCCCTCGCCGCAGCCCCTGGCACCGGACCCGCGACCTCGCCCCTGCCCGTACTGCGCAAGTCGCGCCCGGCAGCGCAATTCAAGGATCTCCCCACGGACCGGACGCTCGTGATGGGGATCCTGAACGTCACCCCGGACTCCTTCAGCGACGGCGGCAAGCACGCCACCGCGGACACCGCCATCGCCGCAGGCCTGCGGATGTTCTACGGCGGAGCGGACATCATCGACGTCGGCGGCGAATCCACCCGCCCGGGAGCGGTCGAGGTGGGCGTCGAGGAAGAGCAGCAGCGGGTCCTGCCCGTGATCCAGGCGCTGGTCAAGGCGGGCGCGCTGGTCAGCATCGACACGACACACGCCGTCACCGCCGCAGCCGCCCTGGACGCGGGGGCCGCGATCATCAACGATGTCTCCGGACTGACTATGGAGCCGGAGATGGCCGAACTGGTGGCCCGCAGCAAGGCCCCGTACATCCTCACGCACCGCCGCGGCAACGCCAGCACCATGGACTCCCTGGCCGAGTACGGGAACGTCGCGGACGAAGTAGCCGCGGAGCTGGCCGGTGTCCGCGACAAGCTGTACGCGGCCGGCGTCGCCCCGGACCAGATCATCCTGGACCCCGGACTGGGCTTCTCGAAGAACGAGGAGCAGAACTGGGAACTGCTCCAGCGCCTGGACGTCCTGCAGGCCATGGGCCACAGGGTCCTGGTGGCTGCCTCCCGCAAGCGTTTTCTTGGGAGCCTCCTCACCGTGGCGGGCAAGGCAGCCCCGCCGGCCGGACGCGACGACGCCACCGCCGCCGTGAGCGCCATCAGCGCCTACCGGGGCGCCTGGGCGGTCCGCGTGCACGACGTCGGCCCCAGCCTCGACGCCGTCAAGGTCGCCGCCCGCATGTCGCCGGCTCATCCGGCCGCCCCCGGCCGCAGCTGAACCGACAGACTACCCATGGACCAGATCACGCTGAGCGGCGTCACCGCCGTCGGCCACCACGGAGTGTTTGATTTCGAGCGGCGGAACGGCCAGCCGTTTGTGGTCGATGCCGTCCTGCACCTGGACTTCGGCCCCGCCGCAGCCTCCGACGACGTGCTGGACACCGCCCACTACGGCGAGGTGGCCGAGTGCATCCGGACCTGGATCACGGGGGAACCGCTGAATCTGATCGAGGCGCTGGCCGTCCGGATCGCCGAGGACGTGCTGCTGAAGTTCCCCGTCGCCGCGGTGGACATTACCGTGCACAAACCCAAGGCTCCGATCGAAGTCGAGTTCGGCGACGTCTCTGTCAGCGTCCGGCGGACCCGGCAGGACCAGCGATGAACTACACGCGCGCCGTGCTCGCGCTCGGCAGCAACCTGGGGGAGCGCAGCGACACGCTCTCGGCAGCCGTCGCGGACATCGTTGACCCGCCCGAGGTCCGCCTCCTGGCGATCTCACCGATCGTCCAGACCAAAGCCGTCGGCGGGCCGGCCGGCCAGCCGGACTTCCTTAACATGGTGATCGCCGTCGAGACCACGCTTGCGCCCCTTGAGCTGCTGCGGCACTGCCACGCGGTGGAACAAAAGCACCTGCGGGTCCGTGACGTGCACTGGGGCCCGCGCACCCTCGACGTCGACATCATCACTTACGGGGAGCTGGTCAGCTCCGACCCGGAGCTGACCCTGCCGCACCCGCGGGCGGCTGAGCGGGCATTTGTGCTGTACCCGTGGTCGCTCATCGACCCCGCGGCGGAACTGAACGGCGAACGCGTGGGGGAACTGGCCGCCAGGGCCGCTGACTTCGCCGACCTCGTGCCCTTCGACGGCTTCGAAAACCTCCACGGCGTGGCCGGAGCGGTGGAATGATGAAGCTGACCAACCCCCTGACGCTTATTGTGATCGGCTCGGCCGTGGGGGTCCTCGGCTGGCTCGCCGCCGTGCTCACCACCCGCTACGGCCTCAACACCCCGGTACTGCCGCTCAACGCACTGATCACGATGGGTGTGATCGTTGTGCTCACCCTCGTGCTGGGCATCAGGGTGCTGCGGTGGCGGAACGGCAACAAGAAGAAAATGCTGAACCCCATCCTGGCCGCCTGGACCTTGGTCCTCGCCCAGGCCTGCGCCTACACCGGCAGCGTGCTGCTGGGCTGGCACGCAGGGATCTTCGTTGACCAGCTGCGGCTCTGGAACCTGCGCAGCGACCAGGCCCTCGCCTGGCAGGCTGTGGCCATGGCCGGCGGCGGCCTGGTGATGATCGTGGTCGGCCTGATGGTGGAAAGGTTCTGCCGGATACCCCCCGAAGACGGCGAGGGTGAGTCGGCCCCGGGCCGCCAGGAAAAGCGTAAGCCCAAGTCGGAAGGCGAGTATGCGTACCGAGGCGATTGACCCTCCGGGCATCACGTGGCTGCGCGTCTCACCGAAGTACGTCACGGTGCGCCTTGCCGGCTGGGCGCTGGGCACCCTCTTCCTGGTGGCGGTGCTGTGCCTTCCGCTCGTTCTTGTCCTGAACGGCGTGTGGCAGACGTTCCCGCTCTGGCTGGCCGTCGCCATCCCTGCGGTGATGCTGCTCCTGGCCCTGTGGCGGCTCCTGCTCATTCCGCGCCAGGTGCGGGCCATCGGCTACGCCGAGCGTGAGGATGACCTGCTCATCCGCCGCGGCATCTTCTTCCAGCGCACCCTCGTGGTCCCCTACGGCCGCATGCAGTACGTGGACATCGGCGCCGGGCCCGTGGAACGCGGCCTGGGGCTGTGCACGCTGAAACTGCACACCGCCTCCGCCGGCACCAGCGCGGAAATCCCGGGCCTGCCCGCAGCGGAAGGTGCGCGGCTCCGCGAGCAGCTCTCCGCCCGCGGTGAAGCCCGCCTGGCCGGACTGTGACGGGTTCGCCGTGACGACCTCCGGTATGGGAGCTCAGTGAAGCCGGGTGCCGCCCCGGAGGCCTCTGCCGGCGCCGAGGCGGGAGCCCCCGACGGCGCGTGGCTTCGCGTGCACCCCGCGTCACCCTTCGTGCGCGGCTGGGTGGCGCTGGCCGCGATCGTCTTCTTCTTCTTCCGGGATACGTTCGAACGGGTGCTCCAGGGCGGCCCCCTGGTCGATGAACGGCTCGCGGACCGGGCCCCGTGGCTGCTGCTCGGCGGCGGCGGGGTGTTGCTGCTCACCGTCCTCGGCTACGTCCTGAGCTGGTACTTCACCCGCTATCAAGTGGCAGACGGATATGTCCGGCTGAACACGGGATTCCTCTTCAAACAGCAGCGCCAGGCCCGGCTGGACCGCGTCCAGGCCATCGACATCGTGCAGCCGCTGCTGGCCAGGATCTTTGGGCTGGCCGAGCTCAAGTTCGAAGTGGCCGACGCCGGGGAATCCGCGGTGCGGCTCGCCTACCTCCGTATGGACGAGGCGCGGCTGCTCCGGGCCGCGATCCTGGCGCGCGCTGCCGGTGCGGTGCAGGACCAGGCGCGCCCGGGGGAGGCCGCTGCGGAGGCCCCCGAACATGTTGTCCTGACCGTCCCGCCGCGGCGCCTGATCGGGTCGCTGCTCCTGAGCGAGCAGAGTATGTTCGTGGTCGTCGGCGGCGTCGTCTCCGTGGTGCTCTCCGCCCTCACGGAGAACCGCAGTTTCTACCTCTTCCTGATCCCGGCTGTGCTCGGCATGGTGGCCGCGTACTGGAACTCCATCAACCGGGGCTACAACTTCACCGCCGCCATTTCCCCGGACGGCATCCGGCTGCGGTACGGCCTGCTGGACACGCAGGCACAGACCCTGCCGCCGGGCCGGATCCAGGCGCTGCGGGTCAGCCAGCCCCCGCTCTGGCGGAATTTCGGCTGGTACCGGATCCAGGTCAACGTCGCCGGGTACGGCGCCGCGGGAAGCGACGGCGGGGGCTCATCCCGGACCACGCTGCTGCCGGTGGGGACCTTCCCGGACGTGCTCACCATGCTCTCCCTTGTCCTGCCCGATCCGGGCACCCCGGACCCGGTGGGGATCTTCAGGGCCGGCATCAACGGCCTCGCCGGCCCGGCGGGGGTTCCGGCAGATCCGGCTGCCCCCGCTCCGGCGGATCCCGGCGCGGACGACGGCGGTTTTGTCACCACGCCGCGGCGCGCCCGGCTGCTGGCACCGCTGGGATGGCGCCGCAACGGCTTCACCGCCACCGGCACGGCCCTGCTGATCCGCTCGGGCCGCTGGTGGCGCCACCTCGTGGTGGTCCCGCACCAGCGCACCCAATCCATGGCGCTGGAGCAGGGCCCCCTCGCGCGGCGCTTCCGCGTGGTGGACCTGGTCCTGCACACCACGGCCGGGCCGGTGTCCCCGCGGCTGGTCCAGGCCGGCCTGGACGAGGGGCGGGCGCTGCTGGACGCCCAGGCGGCCCGGGCCCGGACCGCGCGCAAACGGCAGACCAGCGAGCACTGGCTGGACCAAGTCCGGGCGCTCGCAGCCGACCCCAACAGCACCGGAGCGCCTAACAGCACCGAAGAACCTTCAAACACCGAAGAACCCAACAGGCAGGATGACCGGCAGCATGGCTAAACCAGGACGACTCGGCATCGGAATCGTCGGCGCAGGGAAGGTCGGAGCCGTCCTGGGGGCGGCGCTGCGCGGCGCGGAGCACGCCATCATCGGAGTCTCCGCGGTCTCTGACGCCAGCCGGGAGCGTGCGGAAACCCTGCTGCCCGGTGTCCCGGTGCTCGACGTGCAGGACATCGTCGAACGCGCCGAACTGGTGCTCCTGGCTGTCCCCGACGACGCCCTCGGCCCGCTCGTGGAGGGCCTGGCGAAGCTCGGCGCCTGGCAGCCCGGCCAGCTGGTGGCCCACACGTCCGGCCGTTTCGGCGTCGGAATCCTGCATCCCGTCCGGGCCGCCGGCGCCGTCCCGCTGGCGCTGCACCCTGCGATGACCTTCACCGGGATGAGCCTGGACCTTACCCGGCTGCTGGACTGCACCTTTGGCGTCACGGCGGATGCTGCAATGCTGCCCATCGCGCAGGCCCTCGTGGTGGAGATGGGCGCGGAGCCCGTCGCCATCGCCGAGGCAGACCGCACGCTGTACCACGCTGCCCTCGCCCACGGCTCGAACCACCTCGTCACCCTGGTGGCCCAGGCCTCGCAGCTGCTCCGGGAGGTCGGCGTCGAGGCCCCCGAACGTATGCTCGGCCCGCTGCTGCGCGCAACGCTGGAGAACGCCCTCGCCTCCGGCGAGTCGGCCCTGACCGGGCCGGTGGCCCGCGGCGATGTCGGAACCGTGGCCGCGCACGCTGGGTCGCTGCGGGAGCACGACGGCGGCGCCGGCGGCGATATTCTGGAGGCGTACCTGGCCATGGCCCGGGCGACGGCCCGGCGGGCCGGACGCCGGGGTCTGCTGAAACCGGACCAGCTCGATAGCATCACGCAGGCCCTCGAGGGCCCGGACCACGACGGCCCGCAACCCTAAGGAAGGTCCATACCTTGGCGATCCAACTCGTGACCACGGCCGCCGCGCTCCGCATCGAAAGCGCCCGGCTGATCAGGGAGAAGGGTGGCACCTCGCAGGGCCTCGTGCCCACCATGGGTGCCCTCCATGAGGGCCACGCCCAGCTGGCACGCACCGCCGTCGAGCAGAACGACGTCGTGGTGGCCAGCATCTTCGTGAACCCGCTGCAGTTCGGCGAGGCCGTGGACCTGGCACGGTACCCCCGGACCCTGGACGCCGATCTGGCGCTGTTGGACGCCGTGGGCGTGGACCTGGTGTTCGCTCCGGACGTGGACGAGGTCTATCCCGGCGGGGAACCCCGGGTCCGTATCAGCGCGGGTCCGATGGCCGAGAAATGGGAGGGGGCCTCCCGTCCCGGGCACTTCGACGGCGCCCTGACCGTGGTGGCCAAGCTGCTGCACTACGGGATGCCCGGCGCGACCGCCGGCCCGGAAGTGCCGGCCTACCGGGCGTACTTCGGCCAGAAGGACGCCCAGCAGCTGGCGCTCGTCCAGCGTATGGTCGCGGACCTGAACTTCCCCGTGGAGATCGTCCCGGTGCCGATCGTGCGCTCCGCCGACGGACTGGCGCTGTCCAGCCGCAACCGCTTCCTCTCCGCCGGGGAACGCGAGGCCGCGCTGGTGCTCTCGCGGGCGCTGCGGCTCATCGAGGAACGGGCCAACGCCCACCAGCCGCTGGATCTTGAGTCCGTGGAGGCGCTCGTCAGGTCCCGGCCGCTTGTGGAACTGGACTACCTGGACGTGGTGGATCCCCGCACCCTGGAACCGCTCGCGGAGAACTGCCGGGACACGCCGTTCCGCGGCGAGGGCCTGGCTCTCATCGCGGCCACGGTGGGCAAGGTCCGCCTGATCGACAACGTGCCGCTGGACTCCTAGGCCAACGCCGCCGCCATCAAGCAACGCGGGGTCAGATTCGGCCCATGCCGATGCCGCCCATGGACCGTAGCTGACCCCGCGTTGGATTTCAGGCCACAGGAAGTTTTCTCCACCGCCGGGAATTACCGCGGCGGATCGCAGGTTGGCACCTGATGCAGCGACGACGCTCGCTGACCCCACGCCACAACTCCCTGAGGGAACCCTTATGTCTACAGACGTCTCTTCCAAGCCCCCGGGCGATCCCGCGCCGGCCGCGCAGACTCAGGTCGCCGCGGAGGCTTCCGCCCGGCCGGCGAAGATGTCCCGGGAATCGGTGACCGTCATCGCCACCCTGCTGGTGGCGACCTTTGTGGTGATCCTGAATGAAACCATCATGAACGTCGCGCTGCAGCGGCTGATGGTGGATCTGGGGGTCACCGCCCCCACCGTGCAGTGGCTGTCCACCGGTTTTATGCTGACGATGGCCGTAGTGATTCCCACGACCGGCTTCATCCTCCAGCGGCTGTCCACCCGCGCCGTTTTTATGCTGGCCATGGGCCTCTTCTCCGGCGGGACGCTGCTCGCGGCGCTGGCTCCGGGGTTCGAAATCCTGCTGCTCGCCCGGATCGTCCAGGCCGGCGGCACGGCAATTATGCTGCCCCTGCTGATGACCACCATCCTCACCCTGGTTCCCGTGACGCGCCGCGGCTTCGTGATGGGCAACGTCAGCATCGCCATCTCGGTGGCGCCGGCCATGGGCCCCACGGTTTCCGGCCTGATTCTTGAGCACTTCTCCTGGCGCTTCATGTTCGTCTTCGTCCTCCCGATCGCTGTGGCCGCCTTCGCCATCGGCGCCAGATTCCTGACCAACATCGGCGAAAAGGAGAAGACCCGGCTTGACGTCCTGTCCGTGCTGCTGACCGTCCCCGCGTTCGGCGGACTGGTCTACGGTCTGAGCCAGATCGGCGGCGGCGAGGGCGGGCCCGGCTCGCCCGCCGTCATTGCGCTGGCCGTGGGCGTCATCGCCATGGTGGCGTTTGTGCTCCGGCAGCTGCGGCTGCAGAAGTCCGCGGCGCCCCTGCTGGACTTGCGCGCCTTCACTTTCCGGATGTTCACGGTGTCCGTGCTGCTCCTTGTGGTGGCTATGATCGCACTGTTCGGCGCAGTGATTCTCCTGCCGTTGTACCTGCAGGAAATCCGCGGGCTGACGTCGCTGGAAACAGGGCTGACCCTGCTGCCCGGCGGACTCGCGATGGGCCTGCTGGGCCCCTTCATCGGACGCCTCTTCGACAAGGTGGGCCCGCTGCCGCTGACCGTCACGGGCTCGTCGCTTCTGGTGCTGGCACTGTTCCAGTTTTCGCTGCTCGACGCCGACACACCGGTCGGGTGGATCATTGCCCTGCACGTGGGCCTCAGCCTCGGCCTGGCGCTGATCTTCACCCCCGCGTTTACCACCGGGCTGAACCCGCTGCCGCCCCACCTGTATTCACACGGCTCGGCCATCATGAGTACCCTGCAGCAAGTGGCCGGGGCCGCTGGAACGGCGCTGCTCGTCTCGATCTACGCGGTGGTATCCGCCGGTGCCGGCATGGTCGCGGGGATGCGCGCGGCGTTCCTGACCGCCTCGGTCATCGCCGTCGCCGCCGTCGTGCTGGCCGCCCTGATGCGGAAGACCACTGCAGTGGAACACCCCGCAGCGGAACACGCCGTCTCCCACTAGCCGCTTAATCCAACGCGGGGTCACCTCCCGCCCATAAATCCCGTTGGGATGGGCGCCAGGTGACCCCGCGTTGCTTTGGAGGCCGCGTAGTTCTGGCGCAGCCTTGTGCTTAGCTGGCGAAGAACTCGCTGAGCGCGGAGATGAGCTTGTCCGGTGCCTTGTTGACGCCGTCGTGCCCCATGCCCGGCAGGATGGTGTAGCTGGAGCCGGAGAGCACCTCGTGGATCTGGGCGCAGGCCACTCCGAAGTACGCCGGGCTCTTCTCCCCGACAATGATCAGGGTCTCCAGCGGCAGTTCCAGGAACGGCTCGGCCGGCATGTCGGCGGCGATGATGGCCTTGATCTCCCGGACGCCGGTCTTCATCAGTTCGCGCATCTGCTTGCCGATCGGAGTCCCCGCAGCAAGCTTGTTCGCCAGGGTCAGCATGGACAGCGGCATCCGGGACAGGGCGCTTCCGGTCTCGAGGCCCCTGAGCAGGACGGCGAGGGCGCGGTCGTCGTCGCCGGCCGCCGTCGCCTTCTCGTATTCGGCGGTCCAGTCCGCGGTCACGCTGTGGTTCACGGAGACGGCGGGGTCGTACACGGCGAGGCGCTCCACCGGGAGGGTCCGGGCGGCGTGCAGCGCCACCGCGCCGCCGAAGCTGTGCCCGAAAACGTCCGTGCTGGACGTGTGCTTCATCACCGCATCGAGGTCATGGATATCCACGTCCAGGGTGTAGTCCTCCGGCTGCGGCGAGGACGAGCCGCGGCCACGCCGGTTGAACGTGTGCACCGGGCGTCCCAGGGACGCACTGAGCTTCTGGGCGAAGCGTGTGTAGTCGGAGGCGGTCACCATCGAAGCCGGAACGACGACTACGCCGGAGCCCGCCGCGGCGAGTTCGGCACCCGTGCTGAAAAGCTCGATCGTTGCACCGTCGGGGGTTCTGATGTTCTCGCGGGTCATGCTCCGAGCCTAGCCGAGGCTGCAGCTACGGCGTAGTAGGGTACCGGCGCCGCCGGGAGGCTGCGCAGCTAACCGCCCAGCTAACCGCCCAGCCGCCCGCCGGAGACCTCCAGGTAGCAGGAGCCGCAGAGCGATTCGTACCAGACGTCCTGGCCGTCGATCGCGACCTGGTCCCCGTCGAAGACCACCTCGTCGCCCGCCCGGCGGGTGTTGAAAATGGCCTTGCGGCCGCAGCGGCAGATCGTCTTGAGTTCCTCGAGGGTGTGCGCGATTTCCAGCAGCCGCAGCGAGCCCGGGAACGCCCGCGTGCGGAAGTCCGTGCGGATGCCGTAGGCCAGCACGGGAACGTTGTCCAGGACGGCGATCCGGAAGAGGTCGTCCACCTGGTCCGGTTCGAGGAACTGGGCCTCGTCCACCAGCAGGCAGGCCACCGGCTGCGTGTCCACATGTTTAAGCAGAGCGTCGGGATCGTCCCCGTGGGCCTGGGCGGTGAACAGGTCGCGGGCGGAGGCCCCGGCCGGGATCAGGAAGTCCACCGAACGTGTCATGCCCAGGCGGGAGACGACGTCGGCGTCGCCCTTGGTGTCCACATCCGGCTTGGCCAGCAAGACCCGCTGGCCGCGTTCCTCATAGTTGAAGGCGGCCTGCAGCAGGCCCGTTGACTTGCCGGAGTTCATCGCGCCGAAGCGGAAGTAGAGCTTGGCCAAAAGGGTCCTTTCGAAGGGGTCGCCCACCGATTGTAAGGGCGCGCCCCTCAGCGGCCCAGCTTGAGCCGCCGCCTGCGCGCCGGGAGGCGCCGCAGTGTCCCTTCCCCGGCCAGAAGGTAGCGCGCAACGGCCCGGGGCAGCCGGATTCCGGGCCGCAGAGGGCTTTCGTGGAGCTGACCCGGCAGCACGGCGCACTCGATGGAAGGGACGGCGGAGGCGAGTTGCCGGCCCGTTTCGGTGAAGTAGTCCGGGCTCCAGCTGCCGCTCAGCATCAGCGTGGGGGTGGTCACGGCCGCGAAGTCGGCCAGTTCGGCGTCCTCGTCCAGCACCGCGCGCATCTCCGCGACGGCCGTGGGAAGCAGGTCGCGCATCTCGGCGCCCATGCTCGTCCGTGCGGAGAGGATGCTGAGCATCCGCAGCGCACCGAGCGGGAGCTTGGCCACGGGTCCGCCCACCTCAATGCCCTGGACCAGATGCGCCCAGGCGTCGTCCAGTTCCCCGGCAGCCACCGAACGCTCCAGCTCGGGCCGCCAGCGGTGGGTGAGGTTCCCGGAGAGGGACACGGCGGCGTCATAGGTCACCATTCTGCGGATCGGCAGCGTCCGGGCCGCCTGCAGGGCCACGAAGCCGCCATAGCTGTGCGCCACCACGTCGCATGAGTCCGTTTCCCGCATCACCGTAGCCAGGTCTCCAACCTCCATGGCCGCGGAGTACCCGGCCGGCTGCGGGGAGGAACCGGCACGCCCGCGCCGGTTGTAGCAGTGCACCGGACGGTCCAGCAGGCTGCTGATGTTCCGCGCGAACGGGCGGTACAGCGAGGCGGTGATCATGGTGCCGTGCACGACGACGATGCCCTGACAGGGTGCTTGACCGGTGGCTGGTCCTGCCGCCTGGGCTCCCGGCGCCGGAGCGGCCGGGTGCGCAGGCGGACGGAAAGTGTGCAGCTCGAGGTGCCCCTCGCCGTCGTCGGTGTAGATGGTCCGCGTCTCCACAGCCCCGAGTCTATTCCGCGGCGGCCTCGGCGTCCTTGGCGTGCGGGACCTGCCCCGGCAGAATCCCCGGTAAACTTGGGAATTGTGACTTCCCAAAACACCTCCGCCCCGAACACCGCCGCCGACTCCCACGACGCCAGCGAGCAGACGCGCATCCGCATGGAGAAGCGCGCCAAGCTGATCGAGCGCGGCATCGAGGCGTATCCGGTGGGTGTTGAACGCACACATTCACTGAGTGACATCCGCGAAAAGTACGCGCACCTCCAGGCCGACGAAACCACCGGCGACGTCGTCGGAGTGACCGGCCGCATTGTGTTCATCCGCAACACCGGCAAGCTGTGCTTCGCCACCCTCCAGGAGGGCGGCGTTGACGGCAAGGCCGTCCGCCTGCAGGTCATGCTGAGCCTGGCCAACATCGGCGAGGACGCGCTCGCCGACTGGAAGGCCCTCGTGGACCTGGGCGACCACGTTTTCATCAAGGGCGAGGTCATCTCCTCCCGCCGCGGTGAGCTCTCCGTTATGGCCGAGTCCTGGTCCATGGCGTCCAAGGCCCTGCGCCCGCTGCCGGTGCTGCACGCCGGCCTCAACGAGGAAACCCGCGTCCGCCAGCGCTACGTGGACCTCATCGTCCGCGACGAAGCCCGCGAAATGGTCTACACCCGGGCCGCGATCACGCGTTCCATCCGCGAAACCCTGCACCGCCAGGGCTACGTCGAGGTGGAAACCCCCATGCTGCAACTGGTCCACGGCGGCGCCACGGCCCGCCCCTTCGAGACGCACATGAACGCCTTCGACCAGAAGATGACCCTGCGGATCGCCACCGAGCTGTACCTCAAGCGCACCGTCGTCGGCGGCATTGACCGCGTCTACGACATGGGCCGCGTCTTCCGCAATGAGGGCGTGGACTCCACCCACAGCCCCGAATTCACCACCCTGGAAAGCTACGAGGCCTGGGCCGACCAGTTCGTCATGGCGGACCGGATCAAGGAACTCATCCTCGATGCCGCTGACGCCGCCGGCGTGGGCCGCGTCCTGCAGACCGAGGCCGGGGAGATCAACCTCGACGGCGACTGGGCGTGGATGGCGGTCTACCCGGGACTGTCCGACTTTGTGGGCCAGGACATCACCCCGGCGACCCCCGTGGCCGAGCTCCTGGCGCTTGCCGACAAGCATGAGGTCAAGGTCGACGCCAACTGGGACGCCGAGAAGCTCGTGGTGGAACTCTTCGGTGAGCTGGTGGAACCGACGCTGTTGAACCCGACGTTCGTCTACGACTACCCGCCGTCCGCCCAGCCCCTGGCCCGCCACCACCGCGAGGATGACCGCCTGATCGAAGCATGGGACCTCATCATCGGCGGCATGGAGCGCGGCACCGCGTTCTCCGAGCTGATTGACCCGGTCATCCAGCGCGACCGGCTCACCGAACAGTCCCGCCGCTCCGCCGCCGGCGACGTCGAGGCCATGCAGCTGGACGAGGACTTCCTCCGCGCCCTGGAGTATGGGGCCCCTCCGATGGGCGGGATCGGCCTGGGCATCGACCGGCTGGTCATGCTCTTCACCGGCGCCGGCATCCGCGAAACCATTCTCTTCCCGCTGCTGAAGCCCGAAGGACACTGATCATGGAGTACATCGCTGTATTGCTTCCCTCCGTGGTGGTGGGCCTGATCTTCTGGTTTGCCATGAAATCGATTTTCAATGCCGACAAATCGGAGCGCCAGGCCGAAGCGCGTGCCCAGGCGGAAGCCGAAGGAAATGCCCACGGGGCTGATACCCTCCGCAACGAGGGTCATTCCAACGGGCGTAACTAATAGCGGGCTATTCCCCCTTGGGTTTTCCTTTGGAAACTCTTTTTCGCTTTGACTCGTTGCCATAAAGCAGAGGATACTTTTAACCAGATACATCCTGCTTTTACTAAATGCTCGTCCTTTTGGAAAGAGAGTCATTAATGGCACAGAAAGTGAAAATCATCCTTGTCGATGATCTGGATGGGGGATCCGCGGACGAGACCGTCCGGTTCGGCCTTGACGGGGTCAGTTACGAAATTGACCTGTCGGCGGAAAATGCTTCAGAACTACGTGCCGCAGTTGAGCGGTTTGTAAGTCACGCGCGCAAGACCTCTAGTGGCCGCGCCACCCGGACCAAGATTGCGTCCGGCCGGAATCAGGACTCTGCCCAGATCCGGCAGTGGGCCCGCGATAACGGCTACGCGGTAAACAGCCGCGGCCGTATTCAGGCTGAAATTCAGGAAGCCTACCAAAAGGCGAATTCCTAGCATCCAGGCCCCGGACCGCTGCGCCGTGCGCGCGGCGTCGGAGCCCGCAGGACCAACAACAATGCCCCCGCCTTCGCACGGGGGCATTGTTGTGTGCGCGCAGATGCCGGTGGGCCGGGGCTGATGCGAGGTGGTGATACTTCGACTGGCTGATGCGCCGCCGCGTTCCGGCCCGGTTGCCGGCCAAAAACGCGGCCCGGAGCCGGGGACGTGCCGTATGTCGCCCGGCCCGGACGAAGCAACCGGGCAGGAGCGCAGCCGGGACCGGGCCGGTTCACACCCGCCCCTAGGCCCGCCTGGGTGCCCGCCGGTCCGTTGCCGCAGGGCATTCGCGGGACCGCGAACCGGCCCCGATGTGACGGGGCGACGGCGTCCCGGTTTCCCCTGTGGCGAACAAGCCCCAAATCTTGAACCCGGCCACGTAGCATCAAAGTACGTCGTAGCTAGGAGTGTGGCGAAATGTTTGAGCGATTTACGGACCGTGCCCGTCGCGTAGTTGTGCTTGCCCAAGAAGAGGCACGCATGCTGAACCACAATTACATTGGTACCGAACACATCCTCTTGGGTCTGATCCATGAAGGTGAAGGTGTTGCTGCCAAAGCCCTTGAGTCCTTGAGCATTTCGCTCGACGGCGTTCGCGAGCAGGTACAGGAGATCATCGGCCAGGGCCAGCAGGCCCCGTCCGGACACATCCCCTTCACCCCCCGCGCCAAGAAGGTCTTGGAACTCTCGCTCCGCGAGGCCTTGCAGCTGGGCCACAACTACATCGGCACGGAGCACATTCTGCTCGGCCTCATCCGCGAGGGTGAAGGCGTTGCCGCCCAGGTGCTGGTGAAGCTCGGCGCGGACCTCAACCGTGTCCGGCAGCAGGTTATCCAGCTGCTCTCGGGCTACCAGGGCAAGGAGAGCACCGGAGCCGGCGTCGGCCCCGGCCAGGCCGAAGGCACTCCTGCCGGTTCCGTCGTCCTGGACCAGTTCGGCCGCAACCTGACCCAGGCCGCGCGCGAGAACAAGCTGGATCCGGTGATCGGGCGCGAATCGGAAATGGAACGCGTCATGCAGGTCCTTTCCCGCCGCACCAAGAACAACCCCGTCCTGATCGGTGAGCCCGGCGTCGGCAAGACCGCCGTCGTCGAGGGCCTTGCCCAGGCGATTGTCCGCGGCGACGTGCCGGAGACCATCAAGGACAAGCAGCTCTACACGCTGGACCTCGGGTCCCTCGTGGCCGGCTCCCGCTACCGCGGCGACTTCGAAGAGCGCCTCAAGAAGGTTCTCAAGGAGATCCGCACGCGCGGCGACATCATCCTGTTCATCGATGAGATCCACACCCTGGTGGGTGCCGGTGCCGCCGAGGGCGCCATCGATGCGGCCTCGATCCTGAAGCCCATGCTGGCCCGCGGCGAGCTCCAGACCATCGGTGCCACCACGCTGGACGAGTACCGCAAGCACATCGAGAAGGATGCCGCGCTGGAGCGCCGTTTCCAGCCGATCCAGGTCAAGGAGCCCTCCGTCGCGCACGCGATCGAGATCCTGAAGGGCCTCCGTGACCGGTACGAGGCGCACCACCGCGTGACCATCACCGACGGCGCCCTCGCCTCGGCGGCGAGCCTCTCCGAGCGCTACATCTCGGACCGCTTCCTGCCGGACAAGGCGATCGACCTGATCGATGAGGCCGGCGCGCGGCTGCGCATCCGCCGGATGACCGCCCCGCCGGAGCTCAAGATCATGGACGAGAAGATCGCCGCCATGAAGCTGGAGAAGGAATCCGCGATTGACGCGCAGGACTTCGAAGGTGCCGCCTCGCTGCGCGACAAGGAGCAGAAGCTCATTGCCGAGCGTGCCGAGAAGGAACGCCAGTGGAAGACCGGCGGCATGGATGACATCTCCGAAGTTGATGAGGACCTCATCGCTGAAGTGCTGGCGAACTCCACCGGCATCCCGGTCTTCAAGCTGACCGAGGAAGAGTCCTCGCGACTGCTGAAGATGGAAGACGAGCTGCACAAGCGCGTTGTCGGCCAGAACGAGGCCATCAGGTCCCTGTCCCAGGCCATCCGCCGCACCCGTGCAGGCCTGAAGGACCCGAAGCGTCCGGGCGGTTCGTTCATCTTCGCCGGGCCTACCGGCGTCGGCAAGACCGAACTCGCCAAGGCGCTGGCCGAATTCCTCTTCGGCGAGGAAGACGCCCTGATCACCCTGGACATGTCCGAGTACTCGGAGAAGCACACGGTGTCGCGCCTCTTCGGTGCCCCTCCCGGCTACGTGGGCTACGAGGAGGGCGGGCAGCTGACCGAAAAGGTCCGGCGTCGTCCGTTCTCCGTGGTCCTGTTCGACGAAGTGGAAAAGGCGCACGCCGACCTCTTCAACTCGCTGCTGCAGATTCTGGAAGACGGCCGCCTGACCGACTCCCAGGGCCGCGTGGTGGACTTCAAGAACACCGTGATCATCATGACCACCAACCTCGGCACCCGGGACATCTCCAAGAGCGTTGCCACCGGCTTCCAGTCCGGCACGGACACGCAGACCGGTTACAACCGGATGCGGGCCCGCGTCACGGAGGAACTCAAGCAGCACTTCCGCCCCGAGTTCCTGAACCGTGTTGACGACGTTGTGGTCTTCCCGCAGCTGACCCAGGACGAGATCATCGAGATCGTGGACATGTTCGTTGGCCGCCTGGAGAAGCGGCTCAAGGACAAGGACATGGGCATCGAGCTCACGCCCGCCGCCAAGGTCCTCCTGGCCACCCGCGGTTACGACCCCGCGATGGGTGCCCGGCCGCTGCGCCGGACCATCCAGCGCGAGATCGAGGACCAGCTCTCCGAGAAGATCCTCTTCGGCGAACTCCACGCCGGCGACATCGTTGTGGTGGATGTGGACGGCGAAGGCGACGACGCCAAGTTCACCTTCGCGGGCAACGCCAAGCCACGCATCCCGGAGATCGCTCCGAGCGTCTAAGCAAGACGCAACGGCCCCGCCCGCTCCGCAAGGAGCAGGCGGGGCCTTTGCGTTAAACCCCCGCCCCCGTCCCGGCCCCGGCAACATTGCCTATCTGAAAGTAATGTTTCACTATTAGTGAACATAATGTGATCCGGCGCACAGTAGGTGTTGAATCGGTGCATGGCTTCCAACGATTCAGAGACCCTGAGCGAAAAACCCGAGACACCCTTCCATGACCTGGACCATTACCTCGCCATCCCGAGGGTGTCCGGGCTGGCGCTGAGCCCCGACGGCAGAAGGCTGGTCACCACGGTGGCCACACTCAACGCCAAGGGCACCGAATACGGCACAGCCCTGTGGGAACTGGACCCCGGGGGGCAGAAGCAGGCCCGCCGGATCACCCGCAGCGCCAAGGGGGAGGCCGGCGCCGTGTTCGCCGCCGGCGGCGACCTGTACTTCAGTTCCGCCCGCCCCGACCCGGAAACCCCCGAGGCAGACCCCGTGAACGCGCTGTGGATGCTGCCCGCGGACGGCGGCGAGGCCCGCGTGGTGCTCACCCGGGCCGGCGGCGTCAGCGGACTCCTGGCTGCGAAAGATACCGGCGCACTGTTTGTCAACGCCTCCGTGCTGGCCGGGTCCACGGACGAGGACAGCGACGAGGATCGCCGCAAGGCGCGCAAGGACAACAAGGTCGCCGCCATCCTGCACAGCGGCTATCCCGTCCGCTACTGGGACGCCGACCTGGGGCCGGCCCAGCCCAGGCTCTTCGCCGTCGAACCGGGCGAGGAGCAGGAGCCGGGCAGGCCCGCAACGGTTGACGCCGCGCCGCCGCTGAAGCTCCGCAACCTGACGCCCGACGCCGGGAGCGCGCTCCGCGACGCGGACGCCGTCGTCAGCCCGGACGGCAAAACGATCTACAGCAGCTTCAACAAGCCGCTCGCCCGCGCGAATTCACGCTCGATCCTGATCGCGATCGACGTCGCCACCGGCACCCGCACCGTCCTGCTGGATACCGAGGGCATGAGCTACTTCCCCGGCCCGGTGAGCCCGGACAACCGGACGCTCGTGGTCCTCAGCGAGAGCGACACCACGCCGGTCGCGGCCCCACAGGTCAAGTTGCACCTGCTCGACGTCCCGGGCAGCGTGTCCGGAGATGCGCCGGGCGACGCCGGCCTGACTCCGCTCGCCCACGACTGGGACCGCTGGCCGCACCCTGCCGCCTGGCTGCCCGACGGTTCGGCCGTGCTCGTCACCGCCGACGACGACGGCGCTTCGCCGGTCTTCCGGATCAGCGTGACCGGCAGCGGCGGTGCGGGCCAAGTGACCCGGCTGACCAAAGACACCGCCGCGTATACCGACGTCGTTGTCGCCCCGGACGGCGGCGCCGCGTACGCGTTGCGCAGCTCCTATGAATTCCCCGCGGAAGCGGTGCGGATCGACCTTGCCACTGGCGACGTCGTCCGTCTCCCTGCCCCCGCCGGGCGCCCCCACTACAAGGGCTCGCTGGAACGCGTCGAGACGACGGCGGCGGACGGGACCCGCGTTCCGGCGTACCTGGCCCTCCCCGAAGGCGCCTCGGCCGGCAGCCCGGTGCCCCTGCTGCTCTGGATCCACGGCGGGCCCCTCGGCTCGTGGAACGCCTGGACCTGGCGCTGGAATCCCTGGCTGCTGGTGGCCCGGGGCTACGCGGTGCTGCTGCCTGACCCTGCCCTCTCCACCGGCTACGGACAGCACCACATCCAGCGGGGCTGGGGCGAATGGGGCAAGGCTCCGTTCACCGACCTGATGGCCATTACCGACGCCGTCGTGCAGCGCCCGGACATCGACGAGACCCGCACGGCCGCCATGGGCGGCTCCTTCGGCGGCTACATGGCCAACTGGGTGGCCGGCCACACGGACCGCTTCAAGGCAATCGTCACCCACGCCAGCCTCTGGGCGCTGGACCAGTTCGGCCCCACTACCGACGCCGCGCAGTACTGGCTCAAGGAGATGACGGCGGAGATGGCGCTGGAGAACTCCCCGCACCTGCACGTGGAGAGCATCAGCACGCCCATGCTCGTCATCCATGGCGACAAGGACTACCGCGTCCCGATCGGCGAGGGCCTGCGCCTCTGGTATGAACTGCTCTCCAAGTCCCGGCTCGCGGCCGACGAGAACGGCGACACCGAACACCGGTTCCTCTACTTCCCGGACGAAAACCACTGGATCCTGCAGCCGCAGCACGCCAAGGTCTGGTACGGCGTTGTGGAGCACTTCCTTGCCAGGAACCTGCTCGACAAGGATCTGCCCGTGCCTGCGGAGCTGGGCCTCTAGGCTCCTCGCGTCGTCTCACCTCCGGCTCGGAGGCTGGGACATTTACCGCGTGCTCGCTCGTTCCTCGCTTAGACGCACGCTACGTCAATGTCCCAGCCTCCTCCGCCGTGTGCGTTGGGCACCTCGCCTGATCCTGATCGGAAGGACGTCCAGCCCCCGTAAGATTGGCCTGTGACTGAGACAATCCGCATCCGCCCTGCCCGCACGAGCGATGTCGGGGCGATCAAGACGCTGGTGGCGCCACTGGCCGACCAGCGGATCCTCATGGCCAAGGAAACCGTGGCCTATTACGAGAGCCTGCAGGAGTTCCGCATCGCAGAGTCCTCCGGCGGTGAAGTGATTGGCTGCGGTGCGCTGCACGTTATGTGGGAGGACCTCGCCGAGGTGCGTACGCTCGCCGCGTCGGACGCCTGGCGGGGGAGGGGCGTTGGCCATCTGCTGGTGGAGCGCCTGCTGGAGGACGCCCGTGCCCTGGGTGTCGCCCGCGTGTTCTGCCTGACCTTCGAGGTGGACTTCTTCAAGAAGCACGGGTTCGAAGTCATGGCCGACCAGACCGCCGTCGACCCGGTGGTGTATTCAGAGTTGCTGCGCTCCCATGACGAGGGCGTCGCCGAGTTCCTGGACCTGGCCCGGGTGAAGCCCAATACCCTCGGCAACACCCGGATGATCAAAACCCTGTAGTTAGACGGCGCCGAAAGCCGCAGAGAACGCCACTGCCGGGGGTCCGCTGGCATCCGGCAACTGCGCCAGAAGCCGGGCAGGCCGGGGTCTTCCCATCAATAAATTTGATGGATAAACTGATCCCGGTCCAGGGGGTGGACCGACCAACTTTCGGAGGCAAGAAATTGCACGATCGCGTCATTTTTCCAGATTTCTCCGCATTTCAAATGACTATCGCGGGCGCGGCCCCGGCGGCACCCGGCTCGGACCCGGGCTCCGGGGGACAGGCAGCCGAGGACCAGGCGCCGGCCCATCAGCCGGGCGCCGGATCCCGGTCCGGCCCCGCGCCCGGGTCCGATCAGGGCCGGCACCATGCGCCGCCGTTTTCCTGGCTGGGCGGCGACGCCTGGCCGAACTTCCCGTTGTGGGCGGATAAGCCCACCTGACGCACCCGCGGATCCGGGACGGCTGCTGTCAGAGAGAACCCCGGTTGCGCGTCAGAGGTTGTGAATCCGGAGCCTACCGCTGGCATGGGCCCCGGTAGTAGGGTTCAACCAAGCAGCCAGGACACCATCCAGGGAGCACAGCCATGAAGAAGCTCATCAATGATCCCCGCGCAGTGGTTGACGAGTCAGTGGAAGGCTTTGGGCTTGCCCATGCCGACCTCGTGACCGTCTTTGCGGACCCCAAGTACATCGTGCGCAAGGACGCGCCGGTGGCGGGGAAAGTCGGGCTCGTCTCCGGCGGCGGCAGCGGGCACGAGCCCCTGCACGGCGGCTACGTCGGGATGGGAATGCTCGACGCGGCGGTGCCCGGCGCCGTATTCACCTCGCCTACACCCGACCAGATCCTCCCGGCGACGCTCGCCGTCAACTCAGGCGCCGGCGTCGTGCACATCGTCAAGAACTACACCGGCGACGTCCTCAACTTTGAGACCGCTGCCGAACTGGCCCAGGCCGAAGGCGTGGACATCCGCACCGTGCTGGTCAACGACGACGTCGCCGTGCAGGACTCGCTGTACACCGCCGGACGGCGCGGCGTGGGCGGAACGGTCCTCGTGGAAAAGATCGCCGGTGCCGCCGCCGAGCGCGGCGACAACCTCGACGCGGTGGCCGCCATCGGCGACCGGGTCAACCAGAACGTCCGCAGCATGGGCGTCGCGTTGACCGCCTGCACGGTTCCGCACGCCGGGGCGCCCAGCTTCGTGCTGGAGGAAAACGAAATCGAGATCGGCATCGGCATCCACGGTGAACCCGGCCGGCACCGCATTGCGATGGAGAACGCCGACGGGATCACCGACCGCCTGCTGGAGCCTGTGGTCAGCGACCTCGGCCTGGCCTCCGGGGACAAAGTGCTCCTGTTCGTCAACGGCATGGGCGGCACTCCGCAGAGCGAGCTCTACATCGTCTACCGCCGTGCCGCGCAGCAGCTGGCCGGGCAGGGCATCACCGTGGAGCGCTCGCTGGTGGGCAACTACATCACCTCACTCGAAATGCAGGGCTGCTCCATTACCGTCCTGCGCCTCGACGATGAAATGACGGCGCTCTGGGATGCTCCCGTGCACACTCCCGCCCTCCGTTGGGGCGTCTGACCGTGGGACTGGATGTCAACTGGGCGCTGCGGTGGCTGGCACTTTCGGCCGACGCCATGGCGGAGCACAGGGAAGAACTCATCGAGCTGGACAGGCCGATCGGCGATTCGGACCATGGTGAGAACATGGACCGCGGCTTCAAGGCGGTGATGGTCAAGCTTGCCGAGGCGCCGCCGGAAACAGCAGGGGCGGCCCTGAAGCTGACCGCCATGACCCTGATGTCCAAGGTCGGCGGGGCCGCCGGTCCGCTATACGGCACGGCCTTCCTCCGGGCGGGCACGGCGCTGGGCGACGCCGCCGACGTCGACGCCGCCACCCTCGCCTCAGCGTTCCAGGCCGCAAGGGACGGAATCGTGGCCCGCGGAAAAGCCGAATCCGGCGACAAGACGATGGTTGACGCCTGGACTCCGGCGGTCGATGCCGCCGCGGCCGCCGCCGGAGACAGCGATGTGCGCAAGGTCCTGCTGGCCGCCGCGGAGGCGGCCGAGGCCGGGGCTGTCTCCACCGACCCGATGCTCGCCCGCAAGGGCCGCGCAAGCTATCTGGGGGAGCGGAGCATCGGCCACCGGGATCCGGGCGCCGTGTCCAGCGCCCTGATCCTGCGGGCCGCCGTCGGGGCGGCCGAATGACGGTCAAGCTCGTCGTCGTCTCCCACAGCGAAAAGATTGCCGACGGTGCCGTCGAGCTTGCCGTCCAGATGGCGCCCGACGTCCTGATCCTGCCCGCCGGCGGCACCGACGACGGCCGGATCGGCACCAGCCTCGAGCGCGTCATGGCGGCGCTGGAACAAGCTGCGGACGCCAACAGCGACGGCACGGTTGTCCTGACGGATCTGGGCTCGGCCGTGATGACAGCCGAGTCCGCCCTCGAATTCGTGGCCGATCCCTCCTCCGTGCTCCTGGCGGATGCCCCACTGGTCGAAGGGCTCGTTGCCGCCGCTGTGGCTGCCCAGGCCGGAGCCGACGCCGCGGGCGTGAAGGAGGCCGCGGAAGCGGTCTACCGGCCGCCGGCAGCGCCGCAGCATGCGCACGAGCACCGGCCCCCGGAAGCGACAGGGGACTTTGAACTCATCAACCAGGCCGGCATGCACGCCCGTCCGGCAGCGAAGATATCCGGTGGACTGTCCGGCATGGACGCCGAGGTGACCGTCAACGGCGCCGACGGTGCTTCGATGACCGAACTCATGATGCTCGGGGCGGGAAAAGGAACGATGCTTCACGTCGAAGCCAGCGGACCCGATGCCGTCAAAGCCGTCGATTATCTGCGGGGACTGATCGGGGCGGGCTTCGGCGAGCCCTAACGGACCGGTCTCACCCCGCGGCCTCATCGGCAGCGGCCAGATCCGGGACCGGCATGGCCTGCCGGGGTCCGCTCCACGCGATCCACCCGCCGGCGACGGCCATGAGCACGGCTCCGGCCGTCTGGGTCGGCAGGCTGCTCCCGGTTGTCGCCAGCCCCAGGACGACACCCGCAACGTAGAACACGACGGCGCCGCTCACCCAGAGGGCCCCGGCCCAGCGGGGGAGCACGCGGGAACGCCACACCGAGATTCCCAGCAGTACGTTGCCGACGAATGCGAGCAGGAGGCCGAGAAGGAACGCCCCTGTCATGGATCCGGGAAATTCCAGCAGCATCACGTCCTGGTTCCCGGCCAGGTACGCCTTGCCGATTGCAGGGGTGGCGAAGGTGGAAACCACGGCGGGTACCAGGAGCAAAGCCGTGCCGGCGACGGCGGTGACCATCGCGGCCAGCGCCAGCCGACCAATCCGGCTGTTGGCCAGGCAGCAGCCCAGGGCGAAAACCCCAAAGATCGCCATTATGGTGCCGGCGGTGCTGCCGAACAGGTGGCTGAACTGGTACGAGCCGGAACTGACAAACGTGGCCCAGGCAGCCGGGTCCTTCTCCTGGTCCGGCTGCGGCTCCAGCGCGGACCAGGCCGTGACAAGCCATGAGACCGGCAGTGCCCACAGCCCGGCCCGGATCCAGCGGCTTATGCACTTCTCGTTCACTCTGTGCTCCTCTCCCCGCGCGGGCTAACCGGCCTGCCGGAGCCCGTCCGCATCCAGCAGCACGCCGGCTGAGATGAATCTTCCGCATTGTTCGCCATACGGGTGCAAAACCTGGGGCGTGAAGGTCAGGGTCCGTACCGGCAGGGGCCGGCCGCGGGGGTCCGTGCCGCTGGATGTCACTGCGATGGGTGCCTCCGTGAGCGGATCCAGCCCGAGCATTCCCGTCAGCGTGCCGTCCGGTGAGGAGGTTGCCGAACAAGGCCGGTCCCCGCCGTCGGGCCCCGGTTCGCAGCCCTGGTCCACCGACGTGCTCCCGGGATAGAGCTCAAGGTCAGCCTCCGTGCACCGGCCGTCCTGGCAGGCCCTGAGCCGGAGGATCTTCACGGATCCGGCGTACTCCCGCGCGACGGTCAATGCAACCACCTGTGCCTGGCCAATCGCGGGGCATGCCGTCACGGGCTGGCACCCGGTGACCAGCAGTGCCGCGCAACCAAGACCCGCCAGTACCGCGAAGGTGCGCATGTTTCAGGGTAGTTCCGGGAGTCCCGTTCAGCTAGGGCCCGGCAAAGGACCAGGCGGGAAGGGGTCAGGCGGGAAGCTGGAAGCCGGAGGGCTGCAGTTCGGCCAGCCCGTCGCTAAGCAGCCCTGCCAGTGCGCGCTCCAGCTGTTCCGGGGCGGGGTTGAGCCGGTGCAGGGCAGCCAGCGGAATTCCGACCCCGGCGGGTTCGAAGCCAAGGTCCGCGGCCGCCCGCTGGAGCAGCTCCGGAGCCACCGGCGACTCGGCCGCGCGGAGCACCGCCATCACGGCTCCCCGCACCTGGCGGTCCGTGCCGTGCCACGACTGCCCCTTGGGCGTGTACGTCGGCGGCGGCTCCCCGGCCGCGAGCCAGGCGCAGGAGCCGCTGACCGGGCATTCCCGGCACTTCGGCGACCGCGCCGTGCACACCAGCGCCCCGAGTTCCATCACGGAGGCGTTCCAGCGGACGGAGGACCCGACGTCGTCCGGCAGCGTTTGCGCGGCGAGCCGCATCTCCGCGGCGTTCAACGACTGCGAAGGCAGCGCCGCGCCGGAAAACAGGCGCGCGTGCACCCTGCGGATGTTGGTGTCCACGACGGTCTCGCGGCGCCCGAAAGCGAAGGCGGCGACGGCCGCCGCGGTGTAGCTCCCCACCCCGGGCAGCTCCAGCAGTTCCGGGTACGTTCCGGGCACCTGGCCGCCGTGGTTGGCGCCGATGGCGACGGCGGCCGCGTGAAGCCGCAGCGCCCGCCGCGGATATCCCAGCCTGCCCCAGGCCCGGACCGCTTCGCCGGCAGGCTCCCGGGCCAGATCGGCAGGCTCCGGCCAGCGCCGCAGCCACTCCTCCCAGACCGGCAGCACCCGCACAACAGGGGTCTGCTGCAGCATGATCTCGCTGACCAGCACGCCCCACGGAGTACATTCAGCAGCCCGCCACGGCAAGTCGCGGGCGTTCGCCGCAAACCAGGTGGCAAGGGCCTTATGAACCGCGGGCAGCGGAAGGGCCGCCGGTGTGGCGTCCCGGCGCGCGGCAACCAGAGGGGCAGTGGGGGAATCGGCGAGAGCTTTGATGGATTCAGCGTAATAGATGAGGGCCACACTCCGCCCGCGGCGTGGGAGGGCGCCATACCCGGCGCGGTTCTCTAGCCTAGAAGGATGGGCAGGCACGACAATTCAGGAACTCGCGGTTCCCGGCCGGGGGCTTCCGGCAGCGGAGCAACCGCGGGGCGCAGCACGGCGGGCAATTCCGTGCGCAAGCCTGCCCGGAAACCTACCGGCAAGCCTGCCCGGAAGCCCGCGCAGAAACCGGCCCGGAAACCGGTCAGCCCTGTCTACCGCCGCCGCCGGCTGTTCGTCGGCGCCGCCCTGCTGCTGGTGATCGCCCTCGCCATCGGGGGATTCGCCGCCGTGTCGAGTCTCCTCAACTCCGGGCAGTCCTCCTCCGGCGGGGGGACTGGCGCGCCGGGCCAGGCAACCGGACCCGCCGCCGGACCGGGACCCTCGGCTTCCCCCACGGCTTCACCTTCGGCATCTCCGGAGGGGAACGGCTGCGAGCAGAACCTCGTGACCGTCACGGCCGCAACGGACAAGCCCGCTTACGCTGCCGGCGAGAACCCGCTCCTCACGCTCAAGGTAACCAACGGCAACAGGGTCCCGTGCAAGGTCAATATCGGGACTTCCCAGATGGAATTCCTCGTCACGAGCGGCTCAGACCGGATCTTTTCATCCACCGACTGCCAGGCGGACTCCACGGACCTTGTGAAGACCATCGCGCCGGGTCAAAGTGAGACGGCGAATTTCCCCTGGCAGCGCAACCGCACCGTGCAGGGGTGCGCCCAGATCGACGCCAAGCCGGGGGCGGGCGGCGCGTACTACGTCTTCACCGCACGGCTTGCCAACAAAACCAGTCCCAAAGCCGTGTTCCAGCTCAACTAACCCCCGTTGCTCCCCACCGGCACCCTCGCCTCACAAGTTCGGCCAGGGAACCCTGCCGGCGTGGGCCCAGATGCCGTCTTGAGGCTTCAAAAGGGGAGGTAAGAAGCACTCGACGGGGGTTAGAGGAAGCGGTCCAGCAGACTTGCCTCGGCCATCCGGCTCAGGCCCTCGCGGACCGTCCGGGCGCGCTGGTCGCCGATGCCGTCCACCGTCATCAGATCATCGATGGTGGCCGCCATCAGGAACTGCAGGCCGCCGAAGTGGTCCACGAGGCGGTCGGCCACGGCCTTCGGCACGGCCTTGAGCCCGGACAGCAGCCGGTAGCCGCGCGGCTGGACGACGGCGTCGAGGTTGGCTTCGCCGCCGGCGAAGCCAACAATCCCGGCGATTTTGCCCAGGTCGATCAGCTCGGTGGGCCCCAGGTTCACGAGCGACTTAACGGCGCGGTCGATGTCCTCGGCGGACGTGTCCGCGCCGGAGTAGTCGCGGATGATCACGTCACTGCCGGGACCGCGGCCCACGGTGAGTTCGTCCAGCTGGAGTGAGAGAAGCCGGCCGTCCTCGCCGAGTTCCAGCACGTACTGGGAGATCTCCTCGGAAATCCGGCGGACCATCTCCTGGCGCTGCAGGGTCACGGCAACGTCGCGGACGGTCACCATGGCCTCGATTTCCAGGGCCGACAGGGAACTGGTCACCTGGTCGAGGCGTGAACGGTAGCGTTCCAGTGTCGCCAGGGCCTGGTTGGCGCGGGCCAGGACCTTTTCCGAGCCTTCCAGGACGTGCCGTAGCCCGTTCACGTACAGGGCGATGATCTGCATGGACTGGCTGACCGAGATCACCGGGACGCCGGTCTGGATGGCAACGCGCTCGGCGGTCCGGTGCCGGGTGCCGGATTCCTGGGTTTCGATGCTGGAATCGGGCACCAGCTGGACGGCCGCGCGCAGGATGTTGCTGGCGTCCTTGTCGCAGATGATGGCACCGTCCATTTTGGCCAGTTCCCGCAGCCGGGTGGGAGAGAAGTCGATGCCGATGTCGAAGCCGCCGGAACAGATGGATTCGATGGTCCGGTCGATGCCCAGGACGATCAGTGCGCCGGTCCGCCCGCGGAGGATGCGCTCCAGGCCGTCGCGGAGCGCGGTGCCCGGTGCCACTCGGCCCAGCGTCGCCTTGAGTGAATCTTCAGGGCTCCGAGCCATAGATATTCCCTTCAAAGGTGCAGGCCGCGGCCTGCAGGTGCGCCGGTTTCCAGTGTTGCCGGCAGGATCAAAAGTACTCGGTTCCCCGCTCTCACCATAGTAGAGGTAAAGCAGGCCAAGTTCCGCACGGACAAGCCCCAAAGTGGTCCAAAAAGACCTTCGCGGGGGCGCCTCCGGAATGCCCCGGTAACTCCCTTTCCCGGAGGGGACTTTTGGACGCAGCTTCTTCGGCGCTGGCACCGCTTCGCGGCGGCGGCTTGGGCTGCGATAAACTTGAAGCCTTGGGGTGCGCCGCCGGCTGACCGGCGCCGCCCGCCCAAATCCAGCACAGCAGTCAGCCCAGTAGTCAGCACAGCAACCAGCACAGCAGTTACGCAGAACTCCCGGCAGGACAGCCCGCGACCCCTGCCAGCCGGATTCCCCCAGCCCGGGGCCGCAACCATTCAAAGCCGCAGCGAAAGTAGCACCGTGTCTCAAGAAGTCCTTAGCCCCGCCCGAGTCCAGGAGATTCACAAGCAGGCGGCCCGGCGTCGGACTTTCGCAGTCATCTCACATCCCGACGCCGGCAAGTCCACGCTGACCGAGGCGCTCGCGCTGCACGCGAAGGTGATCGGCACCGCCGGCGCCTCCAGCGGCAAGGCCAACCGCAAGGAGACGGTCTCGGACTGGATGCAGATGGAAAAGGACCGCGGCATCTCCATCAGCTCCGCGGCGCTGCAGTTCGCCTACCGCGACACCGTCATCAACCTCCTGGACACCCCCGGCCACGCGGACTTCTCCGAGGACACCTACCGTGTGCTGGCCGCCGTCGACTGCGCCGTCATGCTCGTGGACGCCGCCAAGGGCCTGGAAACCCAGACCATGAAGCTCTTTGAGGTCTGCAAGCAGCGCAACCTGCCCATCATCACCGTGATCAACAAGTGGGACCGGCCGGGCCTGGACGCACTGGCACTCATGGACGAGATCACCGAGCGCACCGGCCTCCAGCCCATGCCGCTGACCTGGGCCGTCGGGATCTCCGGTGACTTCCGCGGCGTCTGGGACCTGCGCAATGACCGCTTCGCCCAGTTCAAGCGCAACAACGCGGGCGCCAACATTGCCCTCACCGAATACTTCACCCCCGAGGAGGCCGCGGCCAGCCAGGGCGACGATTGGTCCAACGCCGTCGATGAAGCCGGACTTGTCATCGAGTCCAACCTAGAGTTCGACGTTGACGAATTCCACGCCGGCAAGGCCACCCCGATCCTCTTCAGCTCCGCCGCCCTGAACTTCGGTGTGAAGGAGATCCTCGACGCCCTGGTGGACTTCGCCCCGCCGGCCGCCCCGCGGCCCGACGTCGAGGGCGCCCCGCGGCCCGTCGATGCGCCCTTCTCCGGGTTTGTCTTCAAGGTGCAGGCCGGCATGAACAAGGCGCACCGCGACCACGTCGCCTTCATCCGGGTCTGTTCCGGCATCTTCGAACGCGGCATGGTGGTGACCCAGGGCCGGACCGGCAAGTCCTTCGCCACCAAATATGCCCAGCAGGTCTTCGGCCGGGAGCGCGAGGTCATTGACGAAGCCTTCCCCGGCGACGTGGTGGGCCTCGTCAACGCCTCCTCGCTCCGGGTGGGCGACAGCCTCTTCCTCGAGCACCCGGTCGAGTTCCCCGCCATCCCATTGTTCGCCCCGGAACACTTCCAGGTGGCCCGTTCCAAGGACCCCAGCCGCTTCAAGCAGTTCCGCCGCGGCATCGAGCAGCTGGAGCACGAGGGAGTCATCCAGGTGCTCCGCTCGGACATCCGCGGCGATCAGGCGCCGGTGCTGGCCGCCGTCGGCCCCATGCAGTTCGAAGTGGTGGAGGACCGGATGGCGCATGATTTCAGCGCGCCGATGCGGCTGGAACGCCTGCCGTATTCCATTGCCAGGATTACGACGGCGGACGCCATGCCGGCGCTGGCCACCGTGCCCGGCGCTGAGGTGCTGCTGCGCTCCGACGGCGAATACCTCGCCCTGTTCAACGACGTGTGGGCCCTGCGCCGGATCGAGAAGAACCACCCGGACCTGACGCTGGTGCCGATCGGCACGCACAACCCAGCGAAGTAGCAGCCGCCGCCCGCTGCCGGGCGGAATAATGGCCGGGCCCAAGGTCTTCCTGAACCGGGAAATCGCGGTACCATAAGTAACCTTGCTAATTATGCGGGCGCCGGATCTTCACGAATGCCGGTATTGGACTGATCTGCCTGACGCCATCGGCGGACCCCGCTACAAGGGACAACGAACACTACTTGACAGAGCTCATTTCAGAACCGGCGCGTTCCACGCCGGCCACCCCGAAGCATCGTATGGCACCCGGCTATCTGTTGAGCGGGCGGTACCGGATCTCGGACCTCGTTGGCAGGGGCAGCCAATCCTCCGTGTTCCGGGCCTATGACGAACTGCTGCAGCGCGATGTGGCGGTCAAGCTTTTCCGCAACGACGCCGACAATCTTGAACAGACCCGCCGGCAGGGTGAGGAAATCCGCATCCTGGCCGGAATGAGCCACCACGCGCTCGTGACGCTCTTCGACGCCGGAGCGGACCTGAGCGACCGGAACGACCCGCTCACGTACCTCGTGATGGAACTCGTTCGAGGGCAGGACCTGCGCCATCGCGGCGCCCAGGGTCCGCTCTCGACGGCGCACATGGCCCACATCGGCTATGACCTGGCGGACGGGCTCTCCTACATCCACCACCATGGAATCGTGCACCGGGACGTCAAGCCCGCGAACATCCTGCTCGTGGACTACAGCAACGATGATCGGCGCCCGCGGGCCAAGCTCACCGATTTCGGCGTCGCCGTCATCACCCGCAACGGCCCGGTGCCGGACGAAGGCGGAACCTCCGGCACCCCCGCCTACCTCAGCCCCGAGCAGGCGGCCGGCGACGTGGCGGGCCCGTCCAGCGACGTGTATTCGCTCGGCCTGGTGCTGCTCGAAGGACTGACCGGGAAGATGGCATACCCCGGCGCTCCCATCCAGTCCGCCGTCGCCCGGCTGCTTCACGACCCGCAGATCCCCGAGGAACTCGCTCCCATGTGGGTTGCGCTGCTGTCCTCCATGCTGGCCCGCGACCCGGCGCAGCGCCCCGCGGCCCGGGAAGTGTCACTGGCCCTGCGCCAGGAAGTCATCAACAGCGCCGCCCGCCACCGCAAGGACAACGCCCCGGGCGCAAGTGACGAAGAGGGGCGCCTGCGCGCCGTCGAGCGCTACCGGATCCTCGACACCCCGCCGGACGGTGCCTTCGACCGGATCGCGGGACTCGCGGCACGGATGTTCTCCGTGCCGGTGGCAATCGTCAGCGTGGTGGATCATGACAGGATCTGGTTCAAGGCCCACCACGGCACCGAGATCACACAGATCGGACGCGACCCGGGGCTGTGCGCTTCGGCGATCCTGCAGGATGACGTCTGGGTCATTGAAGACGCCGTCAGGGATCCCCGCACCCTCGCCAACCCGCTGGTGGCGGGCGAGTTCGGCCTGCAGTTCTACGCCGGAGTCCCGCTGCGCACGCCGGACGGCCACAACCTGGGCACGTTCTGCATCCTGGACCGGGAGCCGCGGACGTTCAGCGCCGACGACGTCCGGGCGCTGCAGGACCTGGCCGCCATCGTTATGAACGACCTGGAGATGCGGCTGCAAAGCCGGGAAGCGCTCCGCGGCACTGCCTAGGGCTCGAGGTTACCTAACGCTTCCGCTGCTTAATGCCTGCGCTGTCTAACGCTTCCCAGCGTGCAGCGCAAGCTCCATTTCAAAACGCGCCTTCGGATCCTCCAGGGTGTCGCCGAACAGCTCACGCAGCTGCGCCGCCCGGTACCCCACGGTCTGCGGGTGGATGCCGAGCTCTGCGGCCACCGGGCCGCGCTGGCCCCAGTGCCGCAACCAGGACAGCAGCGTCTCCGCGAGCCGCTCGCGCTGGGCCGGACGCAGCCCTTCCAGCGGCGCCAGGCGGCGGTTGGCCAGTTCGGCGATGGCGGAGGGCTCCGCGCCGAGGATCACCTCAGCCAGATGATCGTCAGCCCAGATCGGCGGATCCTCCGGACCGTCGCGGGGCGGCAGGACCGAGGCTGCAAGCACTGCCAGGCGCAGCGAATCCGGGACCTTCTCCCAGCCGCCTGCCGGCCCGACGGCGGCCCCGCGACCCCGCAGCGCCTTCTCCAGATCCGCCCGCGCGGACTTGGACTTCCGCGCCGGAACCAGGGCAACGGCGTCGGTCTCCCGTTCGATCACCAGCGTTCCCGGCCCCAGCCGGAGCCGCAGTCCCGCGGAGCGGTCCACCGGCAGGGTCACCACCACCATCCGGGGCGGCAGGGACCAGTCCGCCATGGCAGCCGTCTGGCGCAGGGCCGCCTCGTCGGCCTGTCCCAGCAGCAGCAGGTCCAGCAGTTCGGTGCGCCGGCGGTCCACTGCCCCGGCCCGTTCGGACTGTTCAAAGGCATACGCCTCGGCGCTGACCGCGGACAGCTCGTCGATGTAGGCCAGGATCGATTCGCCCAGGTCCACCACCACGGTCTGCCCCAGATGGTGCTCCACGGACACCCGGGACATCTCGCGGAAGGTCACGCGGGCGCCCATCCGGTAGGCGCTCAACAGCGCATCCATGCTCCTGCCCTGCCGGAATTCGCCGCTCCCCAGCCCTGCCACCAGCTGCCTGCTTTCCTCGGAAAGCGCGGGCAGCCGGGTCCCCGGCAACTGCAGGAAGCGGTCCAGCGCGGCAGCCACGCCGCGGCGCAGCCCGCGGCCGAACCGGCCTTCAATCGGCCTGGCGTAGGCCGGGACGAGCTGGGGCACGGCGTCGATGATCGCCTCGACGATGCCCGGCATCATGGGCCGGAGCACGTCGCTGACCTCGCGCGGCAGGGCCAGCCACGGCGGGTCGTAGGCGGGGGAGCCGGGGGCGCCGGCAGGGGAAGCGTTCATGGGGCTGAGTCCAAAAGTTGTTTCCGGGCAATAGTTTCTTCTAGTCGATCGTATGCCTTGGGTGAAGAAGTATGACCCGCTCTGACATAAGATTGATAAATGATCCGGCTCCGTAAGCTGGCGCGCGCCGCATCTCTACTGACCACCCCCCTAGCTCCAGAAGACATTCTGTCGCTGTTCAACCCTGTGTTTTCTGCCCGCCAATTGCGCGGCGTAGTCACCCGGGTGGTTCCAGAAACGGCCGATTCCGCCACCATTTTCTTCCGTCCCGGCCGCGGCTGGCAAGCACACCTTGCCGGCCAGTGGGCCCGTATTGGCGTCGAGCTCGACGGCGTCCGCCACTGGCGGTCGTACTCGCTCAGCGCCCCGGCCGGCAAGGACCCGGCCATCACCGTCAGTGACATGGGTGCCGTGTCCGGGACCCTCGTGCGCAACACCAAGCCCGGCGACGTGCTCTTCCTGGCGCCGCCGCAGGGCGACTTCGTCCTCCCTGAACACCCGCGGCCCTTGCTGATGCTCACCGCCGGCAGCGGAATCACGCCGGTGATGTCGATGATCCGCACCCTGGTCCCGCACCGCCCGGACTCGGACGTCGTCCTCATCCACACCGCCCGGACCCCAGCCGACGCCATCTTCCGCGAGGAGCTGGCCGAACTTGCGGACCAGTTCCCCAACTTCCGCGTGGTTCACTGGTTCACCGGCGAACGCGGCCGGCTGGACTTCACCTCCGTGGCCGGACTCGAACAGCTCTGCCCGGACTGGCGCCAGCGCGCCGCCTACGCATGCGGCCCCGAAAGCTTCCTGGACGACGCCGAGGCGCTCTGGGAGGCGGAGACCGCCACCGCGGAACCGTCGAAAGCCAGCCTCACCATCGAGCGCTTCAGCACCAAGCTTGCCGGTGGGGAAGGGCACGACGGCGGCCTGGTCACGTTCGAGGCGTCGGACCGCGAAGTCGAAGCCGACGGCGACACCCCGCTGCTTGACGTCGGCGAGGACGCCGGCGTCCTTATGCCCAGCGGCTGCCGCATGGGAATCTGCCACAGCTGCCTTATCCCCCTCCGGGCCGGCCAGGTCCGTGACCTGCGCACGGACGAAGTCCACGGCGAGCCCGGCCAACTAATCCAGACGTGTGTTTCGGCAGCCGCCGGACCCGTTAACCTCGACCTCTGAGGAGTACCAACGCATGACGATTGTTTCCGACAAGCCTGACGTTTCCGAGGAAGTACCCCAGGGCGGTAATGACTCTGCCAAGGTGCCCGCTGCCGTGAAGACGCGGCGCGGCGCCCTTGCCGAGACAGGCAGCCCCACCGTTCGGCCGCCGGCCGCCGCGCATCTCTCCGACGAGCAGGTCGCCGAGCTGGGCCGCGAGCTCGATGCCATCAAGGACGACATCCTTGCCAAGCGCGGCGCCAGCGACGCCGCCTACATCCGGCGCATGATCAAGATCCAGCGCGGACTGGAAATTTCCGGCCGCGCCGCGCTCCTGGTCAGCAAGAACAAGGCCGCCTGGGTCACCGGCACCACGCTGCTCAGCTTCGCCAAGATCCTGGAAAACATGGAGCTGGGCCACAACATCCTGCACGGCCAGTGGGACTGGATGCGGGACCCGGACATCCACTCCACCACCTGGGAGTGGGACTTCGTGACCCCGGCCCGGTCGTGGCAGCACACCCACAACGATCTGCACCACCGCTGGACCAACGTCGTCGGCAAGGACAACGACGTCGGATACAACCTGCTGCGGATGGACGCGGACCAGGAATGGAAGCCGTTCAACTTGGGCAACCCGCTCTACAACGCCCTGTTGGCCCCGGTCTTCGAGTGGGGCATCGCGATCTATGATCTCGAGCTGAACGACTACAAGGAGGGCAACAAGACCAAGGAGGCCCTCACCAAGGACCTCAAGGCCCTCGGCCGCAAGGCGCTCACGCAGTTCACCAAGGACTACGCTGCCACTCCCGCCGTCGCAATGCTGACCGGCTCCGGCAAGCAGGCGCTGTACGGCACGCTGGCAGCGAATGCTGTCCGCAATGTCTGGGCCCACGCGGTGATCTTCTGCGGACACTTCCCCGAGGGCACGGACACCTTCACCGAGGAAATGGTGGAAGGGGAAACCCGCGGGGACTGGTACGTGCGGCAGATGATCGGATCCGCCAACATCTCCGGTTCCAAGTTCATGCACCTCATGACCGGCAACCTCTCTCACCAGATCGAGCACCACCTCTTCCCGGACATTCCGTCCAACCGTTACGCCGAGGTGGCTCCCAAGGTGCAGGAAATCTGCAAGCGCTACGGCTTGCCGTACACCACCGGCCCCATCTGGAAGCAGGTCGGCTCCACTTGGGCAAAGGTCTTCAAGCTGGCGCTGCCGCCGAAGAAGGCCTGAGCGCGGCTCCAACCGGTTTGAATGATTGACGAATGGGGCGTCTGCCATCGCGGCAGGCGCCCCTTTTGTGTGCCCGGGCGGTCATCCGCAGCCAGGGCGCCCGCAACGGGGCGCTCAGGGCTTTCTGGCCGCCCCCAACACATGGGCCAGCCGCGGGTTGCCGGGAAGGACCGAAAAGCCGAAGCGGTCCAGGTCCTGCACGGCGAGGCCTGCCCCGGCGATCGCGGCGGCCGTGTCCCGGTTTGGGTGGCAGCCGCCGGCCACCCGGCTCCACAGCGGCGTGAGCAGGTCTTCGGCGGCCCCCAGCACGCGGTGTGCCGAGCGGACGTGCTCATAGAACAGCAGCAGGCCGCCCGGCCGCAGGACCCGGACAATTTCCGTCAGGGCGGCTGACTGGTCGGCCACGCTGCACAGCACCAGGCTCGAGACGACGACGTCGACGGAGGCATCCGCGGCCGGCAACGATTCCGCCACGCCGTCCTCCACCGTGACAGGCACCGGTGACTTGCCGGCCGCGGCCCGGGCCAGTCCCCGGAGCGTGGGGTCCGGTTCGAGGGCAAGCACGCCCGTTACCGCGGCGGGATAGAACGGAAAGGTTGCGCCGTAACCCGCCCCGATTTCGACGACGACGCCGCGCGCCGCCGCCACAAGCCTCCTGCGGTGGTCCGTGGCCCCGCGGGCGTCCATCCGCGGACCCACGCGCGCATAGGATCTCCCGAATGATGACTCGCGCGGGTTGCTCTCCGGCACGGGTGTCTCCTTCCGGTCAGCCGACGTCGGCCGGGTTGAGTTTCAGGCCCCGCAGCAGCTGGGCGTTAAGCGCCACCACGATCGTCGAAGCGGACATCAGCACGGCACCGGCGGCAGGGGAGAGGATAACCCCGGCGAAGGCCAGGACACCGGCGGCCAGCGGCACCGCGATGATGTTGTAGCCGGTCGCCCACACGAGGTTCTGCCACATCTTCCGGTAGCTCGCCCGTGACAGGTCCACCATGGACAACACTGCCCGAGGATCGTTCCCGGCCAGAACCACCCCGGCGGACTCCACCGCGACGTCGGTCCCGCCGCCGATCGCGATCCCCACCTCGGCC
Organism: Arthrobacter sp. 001422645; assembly: GCF_059816125.1. Lineage (NCBI taxonomy): Bacteria > Bacillati > Actinomycetota > Actinomycetes > Micrococcales > Micrococcaceae > Arthrobacter > Arthrobacter sp. 001422645. The sequence continues at coordinate 157,834 of NZ_JCBANT010000002.1, forward strand.
CGGGCCAGGGCGGGGGAGTCGTTGACGCCGTCGCCTACCATCGCCACCCTAAGGCCGCGCGCCTGGAGCTCGGCCACCTTTTTGTCCTTGTCCGCGGGCAGCACCTCGGCGAAGACCTCGTCGATCTGCAGTTCGGCGGCCACGGCCCGGGCCACCTGCCGGGCATCGCCGGTGATCATGGCAACCTTGATGCCCCGGTGCTGGAGCGCCGCGACGGCCTGTCGGGATTCCGGCCGGACCGCGTCCTCAAGGCTCACGGCGCCGATCACGGCAGCGCCGTCCACCACATGGAGCACCGCCGCGCCGCGGTCCCGCCAGGCGGCGGTGGCGGCGGCCAGGCCCGGAGGCTCTGCCGCCCCCACCTCCCGGAGCAGGGCCGGACCACCCACGCGGACCGTCCGGCCGCCCACCGTGGCGCGCACCCCGCGGCCGGTCAGGGAGGTGAAATCGCTCGCCTGGGGCACCGCCAGCCCGCGCCCGCGGGCAGCGGCCACGATTGCGCGCGCCATGGGGTGCTCGCTGTCCGACTCCGCCGCGGCGGCAAGGGCGAGCAGCCCGTCCTGGCCGGTTCCGTCAATGGCGGCAATGTCTTTCAGTTCCGGCTCGCCCTTCGTCAGCGTCCCCGTCTTGTCGAACAGCACGACGTCGACCGTCCGCATCCGCTCAAGCGCCATCCGGTCCTTGATCAGCACCCCGGCCCGGGCGGCCCGCTCCGTCGAGATCGCGATGACCAGGGGGATGGCCAGGCCCAGGGCGTGCGGGCAGGCGATCACCAGCACCGTCACGGTGCGCTCAACGGCGTCGGGCACGCTGCCCAGCAGTGTCCACACGATGAAGGTGATGACGCCCGCGCCGGCAGCGAAGTAGAACAGGAAGGCGGCGGCGCGGTCGGCGAGGGCCTGGGCCCGGGAGGAAGACGCCTGGGCTTCGGCCACGAGCCGCTGGATTCCGGCCAGGGCGGTGTCCTCGCCGATGGCTGTTACCTGGACGCGGAGGCTGTTGTCGGTGGCGACGGTCCCGGCCGTCACGGGGTCGCCGGGGGAACGCAGGACGGTCTTGGACTCGCCCGTGATCATGGACTCGTCGAATTCGGCCTGCCCCTCGATCACGGCCCCGTCCGCCGGCATCCGGCCGCCGGAGCGGACCAGGATGATGTCGCCGCTCCTGAGCTCGGACACCGCGACGGTCTCGGTTCCGGTTTCGGTGATGCGTTCTGCCTCGTCCGGCAGCAGCGCGGCGAGGGCATCCAGAGCGCCCTGGGCCGAGCCGAGCGCGCGCATTTCGAGCCAGTGTCCCAGCAGCATGATGTCGACCAGCAGGGCCAGTTCCCACCAAAAGTCGAGGTCGAAGCCGCCGATCCCCAGGGTGGTCACCCACGAGGCGGTGAAAGCCACCGTGATGGCCATGGCGATCAGCAGCATCATCCCCGGTTTGCGGCTTTTCAGCTCCCTGAGTCCGCCCTTGAGGAACGGCTGGCCGCCGTAGAAGAAGATGACCGTTCCCAGCACCGGAGGGATCCAGGCGGAGCCGGGAAACACCGGAGGCTGGTAGCCGAGCAGGTGCGCAAACATCGGACTGAAGAAGACCACGGGTACGGCCAGGGCCAGGGTCAGCCAGAACCGGTTCTTGAACATCGCCACACTGTGCCCGGCGTGCTGGCCCTGGCTGTGAACCAGATGCTCGTCGTCCGGCTGTGGGGCGGTGCCGGCTCCGGGCGCGCCGCGGGGCTGGTGCCCGTAGTGTTCTTCGTTCGGCCGGCCGTGTTCTGCTTTCGCCTGGTTCAGCTGCCCGCCGCCGACGGGGTGGCTGCTGTGCGGGTGTTCCATGATGCGCTCCCGTGGAGATCCATCGTCAGTTCGGATGAGGCAACCATACCCCCAGGGGGTATGCTTGACAAGAGGATTCACCCGTTAGTGGACCTCGATCACCCCCATCATTCCCTGGTCCTCGTGATCCAGGATGTGGCAGTGGTAGACCGATCGGCCACGGAAGTCGCGGAACGCGATCCTGACCGTGGCGCGGCTGTTCGCCCGCACGTTCACCACGTCCCGCATCACCACGGCGCCGGCGCCCTGACCGTTGTCCTCGATGAGCTGCATCGGCCACACGTGGAGGTGGAACGGGTGGTCCATGGGGCTGGTGTTGACCAGCGTCCATTCCTCGACCGTCCCGGCGGAGACGATGGTGTCCGTCCGGGCCTCGCTGTACTCGCGGCCGTTGATGCTGAACCGCATGCCGCCCATACCCCCGCCCATTCCTCCCGGGCCCGCGCCCATGGCCAGGATCAGCTGCCGGCGCGCGGCCACGGCTGCGGGGCGCAGGTCTTTCGGGGCAGGCCGGGCGGTCACGGCACCTGGCGGGGTTCCGGATTCGCCCTCGACCCGGAAGACTGCCAGGGCGGCAGACCCGCTGGCCGGGGTCCGCCGCCGTCCCATCATTCCCGGCATGCCGCCGCGGTTGTAGGGGAGGGTCTGCAGCACTGATTCGCCGGCGGCGGCGGTCACCAGCAGGTCCGCGCGATTGCCCGGCGCGAGCAGGAGTTCGTCCACGGGTTCGGGCGTGGCGGACCGTCCCGAATCCATGCCGAGCAGCTGCAGCTGCTGGCCGTCCAGCCGGAGCCGGAGGTAGCGGGCCACGCAGGCGTTGATGATCCGCCACCGTTCCCGTTCGCCCGGGCGGGCGGTGAGGAGCGGGTGGCTTTGCCCGTTGAGCAGGAGCAGTTCACCTTCCCGGCCCGCCATACGTTCCATCGGCGTCACCGCCGCGATGTTCCCGGCACTGTCCAGGGTGGTGTCCGAGACAATCAGAACCCGTTCGCTATTTACAGGGATGGCATCGGGCTCTTCGACGATGATCGCCCCGAAAAGCCCCGCGAAGATCTGCCCTGCGACCAGCCCGTGGTGATGGGGGTGGTACCAGTACGCACCCGGGGGGTGGTCCGCGGGCAACCGGTAGCTGTAGTCGAAGCTTTCCCCGGGCATGACCTCTACGAAGACGTTGTCGCTGCTGGCCTGCGGGGACACGTGCAGGCCGTGGACGTGCAGGTTGGTCGGTTCGTCGAGGCCGTTCACCAGCCTGATGCCGAGCTCATCACCGGGCCGCAGGCGGAGGGTGGGGCCCGGGACGGTGCCGTTGTAACAGAGTGCGCCGGCGGACCGGCCCCCGAGTTCCACCTGCCCGCGGGCGGCGTCGAGGGTGAGCTGCAGCCTGCCGTTCTCGCTGCGAAGCTCCGGGGGGCCCAGCAGATTGGGTCCCGGCCCGGTCAGCGCGCCGCCGAGCGGCTGCCGCGGGGAAGCCAGCGACCACCACAGCCCGGCGGCGCCGGCTGCCGTGGCCACAGTGCCCAGACCGCCCAGGAGCAGGGCGTCGCGGCGGCTGATGGGCCGCATTACGGCTCCTCGCCGAGGACTTTCAAATTTTCGCGGTACTGCTCCGCGGTGAGCTCGCCCCTCGCGAAGCGTTCATCGAGGATCAGGCGGGCCTGGCTCTTGCCGCCCGGCAAACCTGGACCGCCTTGGAACCCGGCGCCGCCCGGGGGAGTCCCCGGCGGGCCGTAGGGTGGTGCGCCGTAGGGAGGGCCGTAGGGACCGGCCCCGCCACGGCTTACTCCGCCGGTGAAGAGGCGGACCGCGAGCAGCACAAGCACCCCGATTCCGATCAGCAACAGCAGGCCCCAGAGCCACATCCAGCCGAAGCCGTCGCCGTAGTACCCCATCATGGCCAGTTCCCTTCGCCAGAGGCCGTCTTTTGCCCCATGATCCGCCGGATACCGGGCGGGGCATAGGGTCCTAAGTCGCCTTTCGGGCCGCGCGGGCACGCCGGAAGGAGGCCGCAACGAGGTCTCAGCTGATCAGAAGTCCCAGCGCTTCGGCCAGATGCCCGACTTCCCGCACCGAGAAGCCCGCCGGCACAGGGCCGGGGCCGTTCGGGCTCGCGGGGACGACGGCGTGGGTGAACCCCAGCCGGTGGGCCTCCTGGATCCGCTGGTTGATGCCCGGCACCGGGCGGACTTCGCCGGCCAGGCCCACTTCGCCGAAAGCGATGAGCCGCTGCGGAAGGGGTTTCTTGGACTTGGCCGATGCAACGGCCAGTGCGACCGCCAGGTCCGTCGCGGGCTCGCTGAGCTTCACGCCGCCCACGGTCGCCACGTAGGAATCGTCTTTGCTCAGCAGGCACCCGGCCCGCTGCTGGAGGACAGCCAGCAGCATGGCCACCCGCGAACTGTCCAGCCCGCTGGTTGCCCGGCGGGGCTGGGAGCTGGCGCTTTCGGCCAGCAGGGACTGCACCTCCGCGAGCAACGGCCGGCGCCCTTCGAGGGTCACCGTGACGCAGGTTCCGGACACGGGTTCCTTGGTCCGGGAGACGAACAGCCCGCTCGGATCGGCCAGGCCCACAATCCCGTCCTCGTTCAGGTCGAAGCAGCCGACGTCGTCGGTGGGGCCGTACCGGTTCTTGACCGCACGCAGCAGCCGCAGCCTGGAGTGGCGCTCGCCTTCGAACTGGCACACCACGTCCACGAGGTGCTCCAGCAGCCGGGGCCCGGCGATGGAGCCGTCCTTGGTCACATGGCCAACCAGCAGCGTGGTCATGTTGCGGCGTTTGGCTGCGGCGATCAGGGAGGCCGTGACCTCCCGGACCTGCGAGACACCGCCGGCGCTGCCTTCGACGTCGGCGCTGCTCAGCGTCTGCACGGAGTCCACGATCAGCAGGCGCGGCTCGAGCTTCTCCACCTGGCCCAGGGCCTGGCCAAGGTCCGTTTCGGCGGAGAGGTACAAGGACTCGGCGACGGCGTCGATCCGTTCCGCCCGGAGCTTGACCTGCGCGGCGGACTCCTCGCCCGTGATGTAGAGGACGTCCTGGGCGGTGCGGGCAAACTTCGCCGCGACGTCCAGCAGCAGGGTCGACTTGCCGACGCCGGGTTCGCCGGCGAGCAGGATCACTGCTCCGGGGACCAGCCCGCCGCCGAGGACACGGTCCAGTTCGTCCACGCCGGTGGGAAGGAAAGCCGCCGTGGTGGCGTCCACCTCGGAGATCCGGCGGGCCGGCTCCAGCACGGTGGTGGCCGCCGTCGTGCGTGCCACGGCGCCGCCGGTTTCCTCAACGCTGCCCCAGGCCTGGCACTCGCCGCAGCGGCCCACCCACTTGGCTGTGGTCCAGCCGCACTCCGCGCATTTGTAGCCCGGCGCCTTGGAAGTCCGGGAAGTCTTGGTAGCCATTGCTCCACACTATCCGCGGCATACGACAACCACGGTCGCCACGGCAGTTACAGCGGCGGGAGGATGTCCCGGGCTTCGCGCGAGTCGACTCCTGCCGCTTCGAGCAGGTCCACCATCAGGGGGCGGAACAGCATCACCACCGTTTCGCCCTCGAGCCGCTGCACGTCCAGCAGCCGCGGATGCAGCCGGCCGGCGATTTCCCGCAGGTCCGCCCGGGCGGTCCGCAGGTGCGAGCGGCGGACGCCGTCGTGCACTTCCGCAAGGCCCAGGGACAGTTCGTCGACGGCGTCGGCCGTGTCCTGCAGGACGTCGGCGATGTTCTGGGTGGCCTCGTCGGACAACGCCGCATGGTTGATGGCGCTGGTCAGGCGGCGGGCAAAGACGCGGCTGTTGCGCAGCGCGAGGTCGATGTAATCCAGCGACTGTTCCATCTGGTCCAGCTCCTCCCGGTGCCGGCGGTAGGCGGGCGCCAGCGTGGCCACCTCGCCGGAGGCCCGCAGCGACTGCCGCATGGCATCGACCAGCGGCTGGCAGTTCCGCCCCCGGATAAGCGCATGCCAGGCCTGGGTGGAGTCGCTGTAGCTCAGCGCGGAGGCGCATTCGCGCAGCACCTCGCTGAGCTCATGCAGGAGCTTCTTGACGTCACTGCGGGGTTCCCGGCGCGGGTCCTTCGGTACCAGGATCGTCACCAGCAGGGCGAACACCCCGCCCACGATGGCATCGATGCTGCGGGTGAACGGCCCCCCGGCCGGCGCCGGCAACAGCACCACCAGCAGGGACTGCAGCCCCAGCTGGGTGGTGAAAATCGTGCCGCTGTCCAGGAAGCGGGCCAGCAGGATTGAGAACAGCAGCACGACGGCGGCCTGCCAGATTCCGGCGCCCAGCCAGTGCAGCAGCAGGTCCCCGACCACGATGCCAAGGGTGCACCCCAGACCGACTTCAATCACGCGGCGCAGCCTGGGGTCGCGGGAAAAGCCCAGGGAGATGAGGGATGATGTGGCGGCGAAAAGCGGGCCGCTGTGGCCCAGGACGTACTCGGCGAACGCGTAGGCGCCCACGGCGCAGGCGGTCATCTGGATGGCCGGCACCAGGGAGTTCCGGCTCCGGACCAGGCCGGTGCGCACCCGTCGGCGCAGGAACCGGGTGCTTGCGGAGAGTCCAGGGGCGGGGGCCATGCGCTCCAGTCTATTTGTTCGGTCCTCGAGCGCCGGCCGCGCCACAACCCCTACGGATGTGACGCAGCTAACGCAAGAGGGAACCGGCGGATGTAAGCCAATGTCACGGCATCGTTAACCATTCGTTCACCTTGAACGGTCATTCTCTTCATCTGGGGCACCTACCTTCAATAAAGGTACAAACCGTACGCATCCCCTGCCCGGCCTTCTCCGGCCCGGCACGCATAGAAAATCCCTGGAAGGGGTACATCTAGTGAAGGCACTCCGCTTCGGCCGCCACGCGGCAATCGCTGTCATCGCAGCTGGCGCTCTCGCGCTGACCGCCTGTGGTTCTGACAACGCAACGGGCACCGCTCCGGCGACCCCCGCCGCCTCGGGCCCCAAGGCCACCGGCACGCTGACCGGTATCGGTTCCTCCGCACAGGGTGCGGCCATGGACGCGTGGAAGACAAACTTCGCCTCGGCCAACCAGGGTGCCACTGTGCAGTACTCCCCGGACGGCTCCGGCGCAGGCCGCAAGGCACTCCTGGACGGTTCCGCCCAGTTCGGTGGCTCCGATGCCTACCTCAAGGACGAAGAGTACGCCAGCTCCACCACCCAGTGCGGCCCCGACGGCGCCATCAACATCCCGGTCTACATTTCCCCGATCGCCGTGGCCTTCAACCTGCCCGACATCAAGGAACTGAACCTCGACGCCCCCACCGTTGCCAAGATCTTCCGCGGCGAAATCGCCAAGTGGAACGATCCGGCGATCGCTGCCATGAACCCGGACGCCAAGCTGCCGGACCTCAACGTCACCCCGGTGAACCGCTCGGATGACTCCGGCACCACCTCCAACTTCACCGACTACCTGGCCGCTGCGGCCCCCGAGGTCTGGACCGACAAGGCCTCCGGCGTGTGGCCGGCGTCGCTGAAGGGCGAGAACGCCAAGGGCACCTCCGGTGTGGTCAAGACCGTCACCGACACCCCGGGCGCCGTGACCTACGCCGACGACTCCGCCGTCAGCGGCAAGCTCGGCGTCGCGCAGATCAAGGTGGGCGAGACCTTCACGAAGATCTCCGCCGAGGCTGCCGCCAAGGCAGTCGACGCCGGCAAGCCGGTTGAGGGACGCAACGCCAACGACCTCTCCATCAAGCTGGACCGTGCCACCACGATCGAGGGCGCCTACCCGATCGTGCTCGTGTCCTTCCACATCGTCTGCTCCACCTACGACAGCCAGGAAACTGTTGACCTGGTCAAGGCATTCGAGAACTACGTGGTCTCCGAGACCGGTCAGCAGGCAGCCGCTGACGCCGCAAAGTCCGCACCGCTGTCCAAGGAGCTGCAGGACAAGGCAATGGCTTCCATCGAGGCCATCAAGGTCAAGTCGTAGGGAATCCCTTGCGCCACAAGGCATAGTGGAAACACCAGCCTGACCCAGGTTCCCTGTTCCGATCAGACGGTCACCGACCGTCAGCCCGGGGCAGGGAACCTGAGCGTTTTGTCCGAAGAACCAAAAGTTTCGAAGCCGAAGGATCATGAAGTGACCACCACCTCCCTGACCTCGTCCCGGGGCGCAGGCCGCGCCGGAGACAAAGTCTTTTCCGGAGCCACCTTGGCCGCAGGGTGCCTCATCCTGGCCGTGCTCTTCGGAGTGGCGCTCTTCCTGGTTGTCCAGGCATTCCCCGCCCTGACGGCCTCGCCGGACATGATCAAGGGCGGCGAAGGCTTCTTCGCCTACATTTGGCCGATCGTCATCGGCACGCTCATCGCGGCCACCATCGCCCTGGTGATCGCGACGCCGATCGCGATCGGCGTCGCGCTGTTCATCTCGCACTTCGCCCCCCGGCAGCTCGCCTCGGGCCTGGGTTACGTGGTGGACCTGCTGGCCGCCATTCCCTCCGTGGTCTACGGAGCCTGGGGCGCGGCGTTCCTGGCCAAGGAAATCTCGCCGGCTTACAACTGGCTGGCCAGCAACATGGGCTGGCTGCCGATTTTCCAGGGCCCCGCCTCCGCCACAGGCAAGACCATCCTCACCGCGGGAATCGTGCTGGCCGTCATGATCCTGCCCATCATCACCTCCCTGACCCGAGAGATCTTCCTGCAGACCCCCAAGCTGCATGAGGAAGCCTCCCTGGCGCTCGGAGCCACGCGGTGGGAAATGATCAAAATGGCGGTCCTGCCGTTCGCCCGCCCCGGAATCATCAGCGCCGTCATGCTGGGCCTGGGCCGTGCGCTGGGCGAGACCATGGCCGTTGCGCTGGTGTTGTCCTCCGGCGCCCTCACCGCGAGCCTGATCCAGACCGGCAACCAGACCATCGCCGCCGAGATTGCGCTGAATTTCCCCGAAGCCAGCGGGATTCAGGTCAGCACTCTGATCGCAGCAGGCCTCGTCCTGTTTGTCATCACCCTCGGCGTGAACATGATTGCCCGGTGGATCATCACCCGGCACAAAGAATTCTCGGGAGCCAACTAAATGACCGCAACCCTGACCCCCGTCAAGAAGCGCTCGGCCCTCACCAAGGGCCAGTTGCCCAAATGGGCCCCCTACCTTGTCCTGGCCGTGGCCCTGGTGCTCAGTGCCGCCATCATGGCACTGATCGGTTTCCACGCCTTCGGCTGGGGCCTCGTCTCCGCCATCCTCTTCGCGGCCGGCCTCGTCGGCTGGAGTGCAGCAGTTGAAGGCAGCCGGAAGGCCAAGGACAAACTGGCCACGTGCCTCGTCGTCGGGTCATTCCTGATCGCCCTGCTCCCGCTGGTCTCCGTGATCTGGACGGTGCTGGTGAACGGCCTTCCCGGCCTCACGGACCCGGGCTTCCTGACCACCTCGATGAACGGCGTCACGGGCGCCTTCGACAACAAGAGTGTCGAGGAGGGCGCGCCCGTCGTCGGCGGCATCTTCCACGCGCTGATCGGCACCCTGCTCATCACGCTGGTGGCAACCATCATTTCGGTGCCCATCGGCCTGCTGACCGCCATCTACCTGGTGGAATACGGCAACGACCGCCCCCTGGCCCGCTCCATCACCTTCTTCGTGGACGTCATGACCGGCATCCCCTCGATTGTGGCCGGCCTGTTCGCGGCCGCGTTCTTCTTCGCCATCGTGGGGCCGGGCACCAAAACCGGTGCCGTCGCCGCCGTCGCGCTGTCCGTGCTGATGATTCCCGTGGTGGTTCGCTCCAGCGAGGAAATGCTGAAGATCGTCCCCAACGAACTCCGCGAGGCCGCCTACGCCCTCGGCGTCCGCAAGTGGCGCACCATCCTCAAGGTGGTCATCCCGACGGCGATTTCCGGCATCGCGTCCGGCGTCACCCTGGCGATCGCCCGCGTGATCGGCGAGACCGCGCCGATCCTCGTGACCGCCGGCTTCGCGACCTCGATCAACTACAACGTGTTCAGCGGCTGGATGGCCTCGCTGCCCACGTTCATCTACACGCAGATCCTCAACCCGACGTCGCCGTCCAACCCGGATCCGTCCTCCCAGCGCGCCTGGGGTGCGGCCCTGGTGCTGATCATCCTGGTGATGCTGCTCAACCTGATCGCCCGCCTGATCGCCCGCGCGTTCGCCCCCAAGACCGGCCGCTAGCCCGGCGCCGGCCGCCCAACTCTTCAGCCCGTTTCCCCAGCAAGTGAAGGAAAATCATGTCTAAGCGCATCGACGTCAAGGACCTGAACGTCTACTACAGCAAATTCCTGGCCGTTGAAGACGTCAACATCAACATCGACGCCAAATCGGTCACGGCTTTCATCGGTCCCTCCGGCTGCGGCAAGTCCACCTTCCTGCGCACCCTGAACCGTATGCACGAGGTCATCCCCGGCGCCCGGGTGGAAGGCGAGGTGCTCCTCGACGGCGACAACCTGTACGGGCCCGGCGTGGACCCGGTGACCGTCCGCTCGCAGATCGGCATGGTGTTCCAGCGGCCCAACCCGTTCCCCACCATGTCCATCCGGGACAACGTGCTGGCCGGCGTGAAGCTGAACAACCAGAAGATGTCCAAGGGCGAGGCCGACGCGCTGGTGGAGCGCTCACTGCGGGGTGCCAACCTGTGGAATGAGGTCAAGGACCGGCTCGCGAAGCCCGGCTCGGGCCTGTCCGGCGGGCAGCAGCAGCGCCTGTGCATTGCCCGCGCAATCGCCGTGGAGCCCCAGGTGATCCTGATGGACGAGCCCTGCTCCGCCCTGGACCCGATCTCCACACTCGCCATTGAGGACCTCATCAATGAGCTCAAGGACCAGTACACCGTGGTGATCGTGACCCACAACATGCAGCAGGCCGCCCGAGTGTCCCAGAAGACTGCCTTCTTCAACATCGCGGGCACCGGGAAGCCGGGACGCCTGATCGAGTACGGCGACACCCACACCATGTTCAGCAACCCGACTGAAAAGGCCACGGAAGACTACGTCTCCGGCCGCTTCGGATAGGCGGCTCTACTCCGATGAGTCGCTAAGTCGCTAGAGGTCCTTGAGCGGTGACACGGACAGGGCCAGCACGAACGCCACTGCCGCGGTGGCAAGCGGTGTGAGCACCCAAAACAGCAGCACCCGGATAACCACCTTCCGGTTGGTGGCGGGGAACCGCTGGTTGGAACCGGAGCCCAACACGGCCGAGGTGACCGTGTGCGTGGTGGAGATGGGCCAGTGCAGTCCGATCGCGCCCACCAGCAGGATCGCCGAGCTGAACAGCTGGGCCACGGAACCGCGCAGGGGATCCATCCGGATCAGCCGGTAGCCCATGGTGTACGAAATGCGCCAGCCGCCGGCCAGGGTCCCGGCCGTCAGCAGGACCGCGGTGAACAGAGCCACCCAGACCGGCAGCTCGCCGCCGTCGGACAGTCCGGACGCCAGCAGCGCCAGGATCAGGACGGCGCTGGTGCGCTGGCCATCCTGCAGGCCGTGGGCGAACGCCACGGCGCCCCCGGCGATGCTCTGGGCGCTCCGCGCGCGGCTGTTCACGACGTTCGGCGGCGTATACCGCGCGGCCCACGTCGCGGGCCAGACCAGCAGGTAGGCGCCGACGAAAGCAATCAGGGGTGAGAGCAGCAGCGGAAGCGCCACCTGGAAGAGCAGGGACGTGTCAACGCCGCCGACGGGGTTCCCGCCGACGGCGACGCTCGCGACACCGGCGCCGGCCAGCCCTCCCACGAGGGCATGCGTCGAGGACGACGGGATACCCCGCCACCAGGTGTAGATCCCCCACAGCACGGCACTGACGAGACCCGCCACGAGGATGACCAGCCCGTTCTCTCCTGGCGGCAGCTGCACCCAAGTCCGGCTGACGGCGAGGGCCAATGCGGCGCTCAACCCCGCCCCGATGAAGTTGAAGAACCCGGCCAGCAACACCGCAACCGTGGGGGTGAGGGCGCGGGTCCGCACGGCCAGTGCCACCGACGCGGAGGCGTCCCTGAAGCCGTTCAGGAAGGCGAATGCCCCGGCGAAAACCACCACCAGGGCAAACAGGAAGATGGTCACGTCAGGATTCCTTGACGATGATGCTGCCCACCTGGGTCGCGATCCGGCGCATGTCCCTGGTGACTTCCACCAGCTGGTCGGCGATGTCCCGGTTGCGGGCGTACCGCGCCGACTTCATTTCACTGAGCATGTCCGCCACCCAGACCCGATGGGACCGCTCCGCGCGCTTGGCCAGCCGGAGGACCTCGATCCAGTAGTCCTCGAGCTCGTCCAGGTTGTCGAGGTTCCGCATGGCATCGACGGTGAGCTCAGCCTGCCTGCTGATGATCTCCAACTGGTCCGCGGCGCGCTTCGGCAGGCGGTCCAGCTTGTAGAGGGACACCAGGTCGGCGGCGGCATCAAGCTTTTCCATCGCATCATTGAGGTGCCGGGACAGGGCATACATGTCCTCGCGGGGTAGCGGGCTCACGAAAGTGGTCCGCATATGGGTCAGCAGGGCGAAGTGCAGCTCCGCGCATTTGGCCTCGTGGTTGTGCATGTCCTCCACCAGCCGGGCGTTCTCACTGGCCGGTGCGCCAAGGATCTCCGAAAGGGTGCCTGTGGCGAGCACAATCTGGCGTGCCAGCTGGGCAAGGAGATTCAGCCCGGCGGGTTCCTGTGGGAAAAGGCGCAGCTTCACGTGTGGTTACCGGTCTTCGGGAAGGAGGTGCACGGGAGTTTTCTGCCGGGCGTGTGACGTGGTGATGACCCGCGCATGTGCATTACTTTACCGTCCGCCCTGAGAGTGCCGGGAAACCACCCGGGTGGCCCCTCGGAATATGACGGCGGACCGGTGCGCCGTCTCCAACGTAACCCTCACCGACCCTATCTTGCATCGAAAATGATCGATATGCTGTGATGGTGCCACGCTCAAGGCCTCGTATGGATTCAGTGACGACCACCTGGGCGAATGTGGCACTGCGTCCCGGTGCTGGATCGAGCCGCTGCAAGTTCAAGGAGAACCACATGCCTGCCAACCGAACCTACGAATCCGCTCTGTGCAGCGCCACCACGAGCTGCTGCTAGGTCCGGCGTGAAATTTCTCGAGAACCCTCCACGGTTCGTTTTCTTCACAGGCAAGGGCGGTGTTGGCAAGACCTCGGTGGCCTGTGCGACTGCCCTGACCCTGGCAAAGGCCGGCAAGCGGGTGCTGCTGGTCAGCACCGACCCGGCGTCGAATGTCGGACAGGTCTTCGGCGTGACGATCGGAAACGCCGTCTCTGCCATCCCGGATGTTCCGGGTCTCTTTGCGCTGGAGATTGACCCGGAGCAGGCAGCCGAGGCGTACCGGGAACGGATCATCGCACCCGTCCGCGGCCTCCTGCCCGAGTCGGAGCTGGCTGGGATCGCCGAGAGCCTGTCCGGTTCCTGTACCACTGAGATCGCTTCATTCGACGAGTTCACCAACCTGCTCGCCGACGGTGGGTCCTACGGCGAGTATGACCACATCGTCTTCGATACCGCGCCGACCGGCCACACGATCCGGCTGCTCCAGCTGCCCGGTTCGTGGACCGATTTCCTGGCTGCCGGCAAGGGAGACCCCTCTTGCCTCGGCCCCCTCTCCGGGCTGGAGAAGCACAAACAGGTGTACGCCAAGGCGGTCCAGGCCCTCACGGACCCGGCAAGGACCCGGCTTGTCCTGGTCAGCCGTGCGCAGACCTCGTCCCTGAGCGAAATTGAGCGGACCTATCTCGAACTCAACCAGATCGGGATCGGTGGCGGGTACGTCGTCGTCAACGGCGTCCTCCCGGTAGCCGCAGGGGACGAGTACCTGGCGCGGACCTTGCGGGCCCGGGAGGCTGCTGCCATCGCGGCCATTCCCGAGGCCGTCGCCTCACTTCCGCGCGACATATTGGATCTGAAGCCGGGCAATATGGTCGGCATCCCGGCACTCGAGTCCCTGTTCGCGGCCACTTCCGACGCCGATATCACTGATGATGCCGCGCTGGTCCCCGAAATTGAGGGCCTTCCGCTGGCCGCCCTGGTGAACGAAGTGGAACTCGACGGCCACGGCCTCGTGATGTGCATGGGCAAGGGCGGGGTCGGGAAGACCACCGTCGCTGCCGCCATTGCGGTCGCCCTGGCCAAACGCGGGCATGCGGTCCACCTCACCACGACCGATCCCGCAGCCCACCTCACCGAAACTCTCCATGGTTCCATTCCGGGCCTGACGGTCTCGCGCATCGATCCGGAAGCGGCAATTCAGGAGTACAGGGCCCATGTGATGGAGACAAAGGGCCGGAACCTGGACGATCACGGGCGCGCGGCCCTCGCCGAGGACCTGTTGTCGCCCTGCACCGACGAGGTGGCCGTGTTCCGGCAATTCTCCAAGGTGGTCCAGGAATCCCGCCGGCACTTTGTCGTGATCGACACGGCACCGACCGGCCACACCCTGCTGCTCCTGGACGCCACCGGTTCATACCATCGGGAGATCGCCCGTCAGGTCGGCGGCACCATGGGCTTCGTGACGCCCCTTATGAGGCTTCAGGATCCGGCGCAGACCAAGGTTGTTCTTGTCACGCTGGCCGAAACGACGCCCGTGCTCGAAGCCGAAGAATTGCAGGGTGACCTGGAGAGGGCCGGAATCCATCCGTGGGCCTGGGTCATCAATAACTCGATTGCGGCCGCGCACCCGGAGACGCCGTTCCTGCGGGCCCGCGCCGCAAGCGAAATGGAACAGATGACGAAGGTGCACACCCTGGCGGACAGGGTGGCTCTCATTCCGCTGCTGCCCGAGGAGCCCGCCGGTGAAGAGAAGTTGTCGGCCCTGACCGCCCTCAGCTCCCTGCCTGCCTGACGTGGATCCAGCTCCCGCCGACCTTTGTGCGGCGGGGGCTGTGACCCGTTCGGCTAGCCGTCCGGGCGCTGAGCCATCAGGGCTTCGATGTCCCGGGCAGTGGCGTCAAGTCTGGCGATCGTGTCCCGTTGGATCGACCGCAGGTACTCGGCATCCGACTCGCCGTCCTGCACCCAGTTCTCGTCGCCCGGTGAGTCCATCGCTTGGCGCGTGTTGGCGGTTGCCGTCCGGATATTCTCCAGCATCGCACGCAACCGGGCCTCGGTGGCGGGGGTCTCGGCATTCATGGTGTCCTCCTTGGTCGCCTTCGCGTCGTCATCTCCCAGCGACTACCTTCGCCGCCGCCGTGCTTGCAGCACAAGTACTAAAGGACCCGTGTGCGCCGTTCGATCAGCGCGGTGTCCCTCCATTCGCCTCCGGCTGCAGGCGAAGCCTACGCGCTGGCCTTTTCGGAGCGGCGCGGAAGGACGACGTCGTCCGCGGCGCGGGGTGCGGAGGGGAACAGAAGCAGGAGGAGCCCCAGGCCCACGGCCGCGCCGGCCAGCTGCGCCATGACGAATGCCGGAACGGAGGACGGCGCGATGCCCGCGAAGGTGTCGCTGAAGATGCGGCCCACCGTCACCGCCGGGTTCGCGAACGACGTCGAGGACGTGAACCAGTATGCGGCCCCGATATACGCGCCCACGGCCGGCGCGGCGAGGGCGCCGCGGGACGTGGCTGCGAGGGCGAAGATCAGCAGGACAAGCCCGGCGGTTGCCACAACCTCCCCCAGCAGGTGCCCCGTGGTTGCGCGTTCTTTGGCGGAGATGGAGGTGCCCACCTCAAACATGGCGTTCGCGAGCACGCTCCCGCCCGCCGCGCCGACGAGCTGGGCAGCCACATAGGTGCCCAGCTCGGAGAGGGTCAATCCGGACCCGCTGCGCCGGCCCAGGATCCAGTCGGCGAGGGAGACCACGGGGTTGAAATGCGCGCCGCTCACCGGTCCGAGCATCAGGACCAGGACCGTCAGGCCCAGCACGGTGGCGGTGCTGTTCTGGAGCAGCTGCAGGCCTACATCGGTGGGGGAGAGCTGCTGTGCAGCGATCCCGGAGCCAACGACGATGCAGACGAGCAGGCTGGTGCCGAGCAGTTCGGCGATGGCACGGCGCCAGAGGGGCGGCTGGTTGGAAGTCATGGAAACAGCTTGACGGAAAGAATTAACTCAGTCAAAATTGAATCAATGAATATTGATGCAGTGAACGATTTTCGGGCGCGGGTAGCCAAACATGCGGCCCTCGCCGACCCGGCGCGGCTGCGCATCGTTGACCTGCTGACACTGGGGGACTTGTCCCCGACGGAGCTGCAGGCAGAGCTGGGGATGCCGTCGAACCTGCTCTCCCACCACCTGCGCGCGCTGGAAGAGGCCGGGCTGGTGATCCGGCGCCGTTCCGAAGCGGACAGGCGGCGCAGCTACATCCGGCTTGCCCCCGGCGCCCTGGAGGGTCTGGTGCCGGGGGTGGAACACGGTGCGCGCCGCGTCCTGTTTGTCTGCACTCGCAACAGTGCACGGTCCCAGCTGGCCGCCGCGCTCTGGCGGCAGGTCAGCGAGATCCCCTCGCTGTCGGCGGGAACGCATCCCGCGGACCGCATCGCCCGGGGTGCCGTCGAGGTCGCCCGTCGCCACGGCATGGACCTCGCAGACGTTGCTCCGCGCAAGCTGGAGCAGGTGGCGGGGGAGGGGGACTTCGTGGTGACCGTGTGTGACAACGCGCATGAGGAGCTGGGTGGTCTGGGCGGCGTGCATTGGTCAGTGCCGGATCCGCTGCGCCTGGGTACCGAGGAAGCCTTTGAACAGGCTTTCCAGGACATCGCCCACCGGATCAATGACCTTGCCCCGCGCGTGCTGACTGCCTAGCTTTCCGAATATGCCCGCTCTTACCGAGACCCAACTGATTCCAGGAGAAAACCCGTGAGTACCGAAACCGCCAAGAAGCCTTCCGTCCTGTTCGTCTGCGTCCACAACGCCGGCCGCTCCCAGATGGCCGCCGCCTTCCTCACCACCCTGGGCGAGGGGCGGATCGATGTCCGCTCAGCCGGTTCGCAGCCCGCCGACCAAGTCAACCCGGCCGCCGTCGAGGCCATGGCCGAACTCGGCATCGACATGTCCGCCGAAATTCCCAAGATCCTCACCACCGAGGCCGTCAAGGAATCCGACGTCGTCATCACCATGGGCTGCGGCGACACCTGCCCGATCTTCCCCGGCAAGCGCTACGAGGACTGGGAACTCGAGGACCCGGCCGGCCAGGGCGTCGAGTCCGTCCGCCCCATCCGCGACGACATCAAGGCCCGCATCGAGGGCCTCATCGCCTCCCTCGTCCCCGCCGCCAAGTAACCTGCACCCCAACCGACCGCCTAGGAGCATACCGTGAGCGCTGACACCGGAAACACCGAACAGCTGATCATCATCGGGTCCGGCCCCGCCGGCTACACGGCGGCGATCTACGCCGCCCGTGCCGGACTGAAGCCGCTCGTCATCGCCGGCGCGGTCACGGCCGGCGGTGCCCTGATGAACACCACCGAAGTGGAAAACTTCCCCGGCTTCCCCGGCGGCATCCAGGGCCCCGAGCTCATGGACGGCCTCCAGCAGCAGGCCGAGAAGTTCGGCGCGCAGGTGGTGTTCGACGACGTCACAGAGGTCCAGCTCGCGGGCCACCTCAAGCGTGTGGTCACGGCAGCCGGTGAGACGCACGAGGCGCCGGCCGTCATCCTCGCCACCGGCTCCGCCTACAAGGAGCTCGGCCTGCCGGAGGAGAAGAAGTTCAGCGGCCACGGGCTCTCCTGGTGCGCCACGTGCGACGGGTTCTTCTTCCGGGACCAGGACATCATTGTGGTCGGCGGCGGAGACTCAGCCATGGAGGAAGCGACGTTCCTGACCCGCTTCGGGAAGACCGTCACGGTGGTGGTCCGCAAGGGCGAGCTTCGCGCCTCGCGCATCATGGCGCAGCGGGCCAAGGACAACCCCAAGATCAGCTTCGCGTGGAACTCTGCCGTCACCGCGATCCACGGGGACACCAAGGTCACCGGCGTCACCCTGACCGACACCCGCACCGGCGAAGCCCGGGAACAGGCCGCCACCGGCATCTTCGTTGCGATCGGCCACGTCCCGCGCACCGAACTGCTGCACGGCCAGGTGGAGCTCGACGCCGAGGGCTACATCAAGGTGGATTCGCCCACCACGGTCACCAACCTCTCCGGTGTCTTCGCGTGCGGGGACGCCGTGGACCACCGCTACCGGCAGGCCATCACGGCCGCCGGGACCGGCTGCGCCGCCGCCCTGGACGCCGAACGCTACCTCGCGGCCCTCGACGACGCCGACAGCATCGCCACCGCCCTCGTCGAGGAACCCACCCACGCCTGACCCGGTCCGCCGAGCACACTGGAGAGCTGACATGATTGACCACCCTGAACGCGGCACGGGCCTGCAGGACAACACCGAGCTCCTGCACCGGATCAGCGCGCGCCTGGCCGACCGGTTTGCCGGCGTGTTCGCCGCGGAGACGGTGGAGCGCTACGTCTTCGAGTCCTACACGGCGCTGGCCCGGACTGCGAAGATCAAAACGTACCTGCCCTCCACCACGGAACACTTCGCGATCGACCGGCTCAGTGCCCTGGCCAAATCCAAGGGCGCCGTCGCGTCCGAGGTCCCCGAAGTGCTGTTTGTCTGCGTCCAGAACGCCGGCCGGTCCCAGATGGCCGCCGCCCTGCTCACCGTCGAGGCCAAGGGCAGGATCCATGTCCGGTCGGCCGGCTCCCTCCCGGCGGCCGAGCTGGACCCCGCGGTCGTCGCGGCGATGTCCGAAATGGGCCTGGACCTCACCAAGGACTACCCCAAGCCCCTCACCGACGACGTGGTGCGCGCCTCCGACGTGGTGATCACGATGGGCTGCGGCGATTCCTGCCCGATCTACCCGGGCAAACGCTACGAGGACTGGGAGCTGGCAGACCCGGCCGGCCTGCCCGTTGCAGCCGTGCGGATCATCCGCGACGAGATCCACGAGCGGGTCAAAGGACTGACGGCCTCTCTGCTCAACACCCCCTACTCAGACAAGGAAGAACCAAACGCATGACCCAGACGACGAAAAAGCCCAGTGTCCTGTTCGTCTGCAGCAAGAACGGCGGAAAATCCCAGCTCGCCGCCGGACTGATGAACCAGCTCGCTGGCGGGACCGTCACGGTGCACTCCGCCGGGACCAAGCCCGGCACTGCGCTGAACCCCCAGTCCGTGGAGTCGCTGGCTGAACTCGGCATCGACATCACCGGCGAACACCCCAAGCCGGTTACCGGCGACGTGCTGGACGCGGTCGACGTCGTGATCGTCCTGGGCAACGAGGCAAAGGTCGACGCCCCTGAGGGTAAACGGCTCGAGCTCTGGGACACGGACGAGCCCTCCGAACGCGGCATCGAAGGCATGGAACGCATGCGCCTGGTCCGGGATGACATCAAGGCCCGTGTCCAGAAGCTGTATGCGGAGCTCACCGGGAACTGACCGTACCGCGCCGGTTCAGCCCGTGCAGTCGGCTTCGGCAGTTGCTCTCACGGGGTGGTCAGGGCATGAAAATGGTGCCGAACCGGATACGCCTCTCGGCGGTAGGCCGCTCTAGGCGGCTAAATGTTGAAGCCCGGGGGTTTCGCGGTTCGGCACCGCTTTTAGTTTTCTACGTGGCCGGGGACAAGTCAACATTGACAGTCCGCAGGAGGCATGCGTGCCGGGGGAGAGGCGGCGCGCGATGAGCTTCAGTCCAGCTCGCCCAGCCGCCACGCGTTGGCGGCGTGCTCGAGGTCCTCGGCGGTTTTCACCAGGAGGTGCGAATTGCGGGTGAGCTTGCTGGCGTGGCCCTCGTTCCCGTGCTCGGCGCCGTCGGCGAGGGTGGCCTGTCCGAGCGCCACCACGCGGCAGAACGCGGCGGAACGCTCCAGCGCGACGTCGAACTCGCCGTCGAACGCGCCCGAGAGGATGGCGTCCGCCATCGACTTCATCTCGTCGGCTCCGGGCGGCTCGGCGGCGCCGGCGACGACGTGCGAGACCTGGGCGGTGTCCTTGCCGGCCTTGAAATACACGGAGATCCGCTCGGGGTCCTGGATGGTGGCGGCGCGGAGGGCGTATAGCCGCCAGAGGGCTCCCGGAAGGGAGCGTGCCGGGCTTTCGGCCCACATTTCGGCGATGGCCTCCAGGCCCTGCTCGTCGGCGAGCTTCACGAGCCGTTTGGTCACCACGGGGTCGTCGCTGTCGCGGCCTCGGCGCACCAAGGCCTGCGCGGCGAGATGGGCCGCTTCGGAGACGCGGGCGGGATCGGCCCCGCCCGCAAAGGGCTCAAAGTCAATGGGGGCGAAGGGCTTCGGCTTGTGGTGCCGGGGCGGTCCGGGGGTGCTGGATCCTGCTTGCTCGCTCATGCCACCACGCTACTCCAGTGCTGTCGGGGAATCGAGCGTGCAGCCCGCCGGTTGCCGGGTCCCAGCTGCAACCGC
Source organism: Arthrobacter sp. 001422645 (assembly GCF_059816125.1). Taxonomy (NCBI): domain Bacteria; kingdom Bacillati; phylum Actinomycetota; class Actinomycetes; order Micrococcales; family Micrococcaceae; genus Arthrobacter; species Arthrobacter sp. 001422645. Next base: position 177,954 of record NZ_JCBANT010000002.1, read on the forward strand.
CGTGACGGCCGACGGCGTCGTCCCCGCCCCGTGCGAAAAACCGGTCCCGGTCTGGGGTACAGTATTAACGTCCAGAAATGGACTGGGCTGATCGGCCCTCGAATGGCGGATTTATCCGTTGTTTTAGGGCATTCGGCTGGGGCCTTTAGCTCAGTTGGTAGAGCATCGGACTTTTAATCCGTGGGTCGTGGGTTCGATCCCCACAGGGCCCACTCTTTTAGCGAAGAGCGGGAAAACCCCGGCATCCTGGCGACAGGGTGCCGGGGTTTTTTGTTGCCCCGAAACCGCCGAAAACGCATGATGATCTAGTTATCAGTTCGGCTAGGATTGCCGGATGAACGCGAACAGCCCCACCGGATCCGGGTACTGGTATGGACCCGACGACAGGCTCGACCCGCCCGGCGCGGTCCTCCAGGCGCTTCGCGAGTACCGCAACGTGGAAGTTGCCCGTCGGCGCTCCACGAGGGATTCCATGGGGATGGGCGAGACGGACCTGTTGGCGCTGCGATATCTGCTGCGTGCCCAGGCCGCGGGCGAGCAGGCGGGGCCCAAGGACCTCAGCCGCATCCTCGGAATCACCACCGCCTCCACCACGTCATTGATTGACCGGCTCGTGAACAGCGGCCATGTCCGCCGCGAGCCCCACCCCACGGACCGGCGCTCGCTGGTGATCGTCCCCACGGGGGCCACGGATGCCGAGGTACGGGCCACGCTGGGGGACATGCACCGCCGCATGATGGCCGTAGCGGAGGAGCTCAGCGACGAGGAAGCGCGGACCGTGGTCAGGTTCCTGCGGCGAATGAGTGAGGCTATTGCCGAGCCGACGGACCACGGCGGAAATTAACCTCAGCGGCAACTAGCTAGTCTGACTAGTTATATGTATGCTTACCAACTATGTCTGAGATTCGTTTTTCCGCCGGCGCAGTGGCCGCAATGGCGCCAGCTGCTGCACCGGCCACTGCGCCCGCAGCGCTCGGCGCGGCCGCGCCGAGCCACTGCGGGATGCCCATGGAGTGGAAGGCCCCGGCTTCGGCCACCATGTCCGTGTACTCCTTCGCGCCGGCCGATGCCGCGGCAGAGCTGCCGCCGCTCTGGCGCTGCGGTTGCGGCTTCCAGCTTGACGGAATCGTGCACACGTCCGGCATCCTGTCCGAGCTCAGCCGGTGACACCGCACTCCGGGGTAGCCCTGGCGGAGCGGCCCGCCGCCACGGCCCCTGTGGTCGCCGCCGCAGGACTCGATGCCAAACTGCTGGCCCTGCCGGATGCCCCGGCGGGGCGATTCGCCGTCCATGAACTGCTGGGCCGGGGCGCCACCGCTACGGTGTTCCGCGGGACGGACCTCCTGGACGGCCGGCCCGTCGCCATCAAGGTCGCTGAGGGCCCTGACCCGCGGCAGACGGAACGGATCCACGCCGAGGCGCGCATCCTGGCGTCACTGGACCACCCCGCGATCGTCACGTTCATCGCCGAAGGCGTCGTTCCGGCGGGTGACCAGTGGGCAGGCCGCCCCTTCCTCGTTGAGGAGTATGTCTACGGCGGAAGCCTCGCCGAGCGGATCCGCAGTGGCGCTGCCGACACCGGCGACGTGGCCCGGTGGGCGGAGTCGGCGCTGTCCGGGCTTGCGCACATCCATGGGCGCGGGCTGGTTCACCGGGACATCAAACCCGCCAATATCCTGGTCAGCGAACTGCGGCGCTCCGCGGTCCGGATCGCGGATTTCGGCATCGCCACCCCCGCCGGAGTCGAGCTGGAGCCGGGCGATTCCTCCGGCACCGTGCACTACATGAGCCCGGAGCAGGCCGCCGGCCGGCACCCGGGTGCGCCCGGCGACATCTATTCCCTGGGGCTCGTGCTGCTGGAGTGCCTCACCGGGGCCAAGGCGTTCCCGGGGACCCCCGTGGAATCCCTGGTGGCGCGGACCCTTCGCGATCCCGAGATTCCGGCCGGCGTCGGCGCGTCCTGGGTGTCGTTGCTGGCCGCCATGACCGCCATGGATCCCGCGGCGCGCCCTTCGGCCGCTGCGGCCGGAAGGCTCGCAGCAAAGCTTCCGCGCCCTTCCTGAGTTCCCGGGCAGATCAAAACTCCGGGCAGCTCAGCCCGCTTGGGTGCCTGCCCCGGTAAATCCGATCACCGCCCGGTTCCGGCCGGCCGCCTTCGCGTCATACAGGGCCCGGTCGGCTTCCCGGAGGAGGCGCTGCAGCCCCGCGTTCCGGTCCCGTGCGTCGACGACGCCGAAGCTCGCCGTCGGCGCGTCCACACCCTGGGGCAGGGAACTTTTTTCGGCCAGCGCGGCGTTGATCCGGTCGGCGATCCGGACGGCTTCTTCCGCGTCGACGCCATCGAGCAGCAGGGCAAACTCCTCGCCGCCGTAGCGGCCCACCAGGTCCGCGTCCCGCACGGCCGAGCGGCATGCCTCGGCGAAAGCCTGGATGACGCCGTCGCCCGCGTCATGGCCGAACCGGTCGTTGACTGCCTTGAAGCGGTCCAGGTCCGCCATGACAATCGCGGTGTCGACGCCGGCCGCGAGGTTGGCCCGGAGCCGGCGGTGGGCCTGGTGCATAAACTCCCCGCGGTTTAGCAGCCCGGTCAGCCCGTCGCGGTAGGCCAGCTCCTGCAGGTCCTCGGTCCGGCGGGCGTAGTTCAGCGACGTGATGCTGGAGGAGACCACCACCAGCAGGACCATGGCCATCAGCAGGGTCACGCCGGTGCCGAAGAGCACCTGGAACAGCGGATCCGCGGGGCCCAGCACGGCCAGCCCGACGGTCCGGCTCAGGTAGTAGGCGGCACAGCCGGCCGTTGCGACGGCGAGGGACCGGACCAGGTGCCAGGACTCGGCCCGCTCGCGCCACAGCTCCACGGAGGCCAGCCCGATCGCCATCCCCATCAGGGCCAACAGGACAATGCTGCCGATCGGGGCGTTGTCCGTGTGCCGGACGGCGACGTCAATGGCGACGGCTGCCGTCGCCGGAATCCCCAGCAGCCAGGGCCGGTTCCTCCGGCCCGCCAGCGAGCGGGTGCCTGCCCAGACGCAGCCGGAGCCCAGCACCATCACACCGTTGCCCACACTGGGAGCCCAGGCCACTTCCTGGACCTCGCCCATGAAGTAGAAGACGGCGGCCAGGAAGAAGGAGGCGACAGCGCCGCACCACCATCCGGCAAAGGGCGCCCGGCTCTTGCGGTAGGTGTCGAAGTAGAAAAGGACCAGCATGGTCAGCGTCATCACGGCGAAGACCACCATGAGCGTGGACCGGTCGAGCAGCACCATAATTCTGAAGATTCCCAGCTGCCAGGCCGGACCTCCCCAAGGACCGCCGGCGTAGTTCCCGGCCGGATCAGGCCCCGGCCGGGACAAGTCTCTCAGAACGAAGGCCCCGCTGCCCAAATCGGCGCGACATCCGGACACGTCGGGGGGTCCGCGGCCCGCGGATGGGGTGGAAGATGGTGCCATGGATGCCGTCGACGCCCTCAATGAGATTGCCTTTTGGCTTGAACGCGAGCTCGCACCGACGTTCAAGATCCAGGCGTTCCGCAAGGCTGCCGGGATCATCGCCGGCCTGGACGCGGAGGAACTGGCTGCCCGGGTCCGTGATGGCCGGCTGAAAAGGACCAAAGGGATTGGCGACCGGACCTTCCAGGTCATCCGGGAGGCGCTGGACGGCGGGGTGCCGGAGTACCTGAGCGGCCTGCGGAGCCGGGGGGACCAGCCTCTGGTGCCGGGAGGGCGCGAGTTGCTGGCCTCGCTGCGCGGCGACCTGCACAGCCACAGTGACTGGTCCGACGGCGGATCCCCGATTGAGGCCATGGTGGGCGCCGCCAGGCTGCTGGGCCGCGAGTACCTCGCGCTGACTGATCATTCACCCAACCTCAAGATCGCCAACGGGCTGAGCGCCGCGCGGCTCGCGGAACAACTCGACGTCGTCTCGGAGATCAACGCCGACGACGGCGGCTTCCGCCTCCTGCGCGGCATCGAGGTCGACATCCTCGAGGACGGCACCCTGGACCAGACCCCGGAGATGCTGGACCGGCTGGATATCGTGGTCGCCAGCGTGCACTCGAAGCTTCGCGCCGACAAGCGCACCATGACCCGCCGGATGCTCGGCGCCATCGCGGACCCGCACACCAACGTGCTCGGCCACTGCACCGGCCGCCTGGTTCAGGGCGGCCGGGGCACACGGCCGGCGTCGGAGTTCGACGCCGAAGAGGTCTTCGCGGCCTGCGCCGAGAACAACGTCGCCGTCGAGATCAATTCACGGCCCGAACGCCAGGACCCGCCCGGCGCCCTCATTCAGGTGGCCCTCGACGCCGGCTGCCTGTTCAGCATCGACAGCGACGCCCACGCCCCGGGCCAGCTCGATTTCCTGCAGTACGGTGCCGAGCGGGCTGAACGCAACGGCGTGCCGGCGGCCCGGATTGTCACCACCTGGCCCCTGGACCGCCTGCTGGACTGGGCCTCGGCGGGGCGCTGAGGGCCGGCCGCAGGCCAGCTTCCGCGGGACATGCGCCCCGGCCGCTCCGAGTGCTGGACATAGTGCTGATATGCCCAGCCCTGGGTGCGGGGAGCGGACATGTCCCGCGGTCCGGGTTGAATACCCGCGCACCCAACCGGACGTCGGTCCCTTCCGGGTTGGTGGCGGCGCTGATCAGCCGGCGTTGATGAGATGGCTGAAGTGGTCGTACCGGAAGGTGATCTGCCCGCCGTCGTGCGTGATGCTGACGTTGCCGCCGCCGGGGGCGCCCCCGGCCCCATAGTTTTCTGTCCAGGAGCGGTTGAGGGCAGCTTTGAACCCGTAGCTGCCGGCTGGCAGGGTGGTGGTCAGCTTCCAGACCAGGTCAGTGGGATCCAGGATCAGCTGGGCCGCGTCACAGTCCGGCATCCAGTCGCCCGCGCAGCCAAGCTCCGAGTTCATGTCACCGGCAGCCGCGACGGCCCCCGGTTGCTGTGAGGCGTACACGGCGCTCAGCAGGTGGGTGCTGTTGTCGTAGCGGAAGGTCACCGGGCCGCCGGGGTGGTCCAGAGTGATGTTGTTTCCGTTGAGCGTTCCGCCGGCGCCGTAGTTCTCGTCCCAGGATCCGTTGAGGGCTGCCTTGAATTCGTAGCTGCCGGCGGGCAGGACCGCGGTGAGCCGCCAGATCTTGTCCGCCGGATCCAGCGTCATGTGGGCGGCCCCGCAATCCGGCTGCCAGTCACCCGGGCAGCCCATTTCCGAGTTGAGGCTCCCGGCGACGGTGACCGAGGAAGGCTGGGGAAGCTCCCCGGCCACGACTGTGCGGGTCCCGCTGGTCACCTCGCCCACGCCCGGAACGTCCATCAGGGCCCGGTAGCGGAGCTGGGTGCCGTCCGCCAGGGCCAGCGCGCCCAGGTCGTCGACGGCGGTGTAGGCGGGGGAGGAGCTGTCCTGACCGATTTCCGACCAGTCACCGCCGCTGATGCTGCGCTCGAACCGGACCGTGTAGTCGGCCTTTTCCGGGCTGGCGGCTGCAGTGATTTCGACCTTGCCCTGGACGCTGCTGCCCTCCTTGGGGGACACCAGGCTCAAAACCGGCGCCGGGACGGTGCCGCTGCGGGGCTGGCTCACCGAGGTGTGCGACCCGTTGTCCAGCACGACGGCGCGGTACTCCACGGCCGTGCCGGCGTCCAGCGCGGAGACGTCGTGGAAGACCTGGTACGGCGCCGTGTCATCCGTGCCGATCGGGGCCCATTTGCCGCCGGCGGTGCGGGCCTGGAAGGTGACCTCATAGAAGGAGCTGCCGTCGACGTCGGCCGCTACCCGTACGCGGCTGTTGTCCGCGGCAGACGCCGCCGGCTCCTGCAGTGTCACGGCGGGTGCCGCCTTGGAATGCGGGATGCGGCCCGCGGACTCGTAGACAACGGCGGACAGCGGCGGGACCGTGACCGTGAGCTTCCCGTCCGCGGCGGTCTTGACCTCGGCGGCCGCTTCTCCGTAGATGCGGTTGTAGCTGCGCTTGGCCACGTAGGTTGGAACCGCTGCCGTCCGGGCCTGCTTGCTGTTGTTGACGGCAACCACGTACTCGCGCTGGTCCTTGGCGTCGGTACGGGAGAAGGCGTAGATGCCCGGCCCGTCGGAGGCGTAGCGGTTCTGGTGTGCGCCGTTGCGCAGCGCCGGATGTTCGGTGGTCAGGGTGGCGAGCTCACTGATCCCGCGGTACAGCGGGTGGGCGGTGGTGAAGTTGTCGCCCGCGTGCGTGGCGTCGGTGCCGAGCAGATCGTCATCGAGGTAGTCCGGGACCCTGCTCGCGAACATCGTCTGGCGGGCGTCCTGGTCTCCGCCGGGGCCGGTGAAGCCCTGTTCGTCGCCGTAGTAGACCACGGGGTTGCCGCGGGAGAAGTACATCAGCTCGTGGGCGAGCCGGTCGCGGGCGACGCGTTCGGCGTCGTCCGCGTCCGGGTTGTCCGCGGTGATGAAGCTGCCGATCCTGCCCATGTCGTGGTTACCCAGGAAGGTGGGCAGTTCGTAGACGTTGGAGTCGGCGTCCGTGTACCAGTCGTCGCCGGCGAAGAAGGTCTCCAGTTCCTTGGCGCCCTGGCCGCGGGAGGCGAAGTTGCGGGCCGCATCTTGGAACGGAAAGTCGAGCACGGCCTGCATCTTGTTGCGGGTGGTGAACTGCGAGGTGAAGCTCTTGGAGGTGTCGAAGACCTCGCCGAACATAAAGAACTCGTCCTTGCCGTGCGCCTTGGCGTAGTCGAGGACCCGGGGGCCGAACTGCTGCCAGAACTCGTCGTTGACGTGCTTCATGGTGTCGATCCGGAAACCGTCCACGCCGAAGTCGCCGATCCACTTCTCGTAGATGTCGGCCATGCCGTTCACCACCTTCGGGTGTTCGGTGAAGAGGTCGTCGAGGCCGAAGAAGTCGCCGTAGAAGGAGTTTTCGCCTTCAAAAGTGGTGTCGCCGCGGTTGTGATAGAGCGTCGGGTCGTTGAGCCAGGCCGGGACCTTGAGGTTTTCCTCGCCGGGCGCCAGCTTCGGCGTGTAGGGGAAGGACTTCGCCGCGTCCAGGGCCGGGAAGCTGCCCGTTCCGGCGTAGTCGCGGTCATCGAACGGGACCCCGGCGGCGGTCAGGTAGGGCGCGGCGTCCTTGGACTTGTAGGCCGCACGGTCGCCCTCTTCGTAGCCGATCACATCCGCGGTGTGGTTGGTGATGATGTCGAAGTAGACCTTCATGCCGCGGGCGTGGGCCTCGTCGATGAGCGACTTGAGCTCCTCGTTGGTGCCCAGGTGCGGATCGATCTGGGTGAAGTCGGTGACCCAGTAGCCGTGGTAGCCGGCCGACTTGTCCTCCGGCTGGACCGCCTTGTTCTTGAAGCTCGGGGTCAGCCAGATCGAGGTGGTGCCCAGGCCCTGGATGTAGTCGATCTTGTCCCGCAGGCCTTTGAGGTCCCCGCCGTTGTAGAAGCCTTTCTTCGTCGGGTCGAAGCCCGACACCATCGGATCCGGGCCGAGGCCGCCGCCGTCGTTGGCGGTGCTGCCGTTGTTGAAGCGGTCCGCCATCACGAAGTAGAACCGTTCGTCGGTCACCGGGCCGCGGAGCGAGTGGGCTGCCGACGGATCGTCCGGGGCGGGCGTGGCCTGGGCGGCCGGCATCGGGATCACGACGGCGGCTGCCGCAGTAACGATTGCCGCCGCCACGGCGGTTCCGGTGCGGAGGAACGCGGCACGCCACTGCCGCTGGCTGGGTGCGGGCTTTTTGCCCGCGCTGGTACTGCGGATTAACACGATGGGGAACCTTCCGGTAAGCGACGTTGCCTCGACGAAGGGATGGATGCGGGAGACCGGCTACTGAGAGCCAAGTCACAACTGTAAGCGCTTGCATGGAAGTTATTCCAGCGAATGGTCAGAAAATCTTCGAGACGCTAGCGCGGGACATGCCCTCTGGATGCGGTGAGGGCTGGACATAGTGCCCTTGTGCCCAGTGTCGGCTGCGTGGACTGGGCATGTCCCGCGGCCAGGGTTGCTGCGCGGGCCCGTCCGTGTACGCCCCAGGGGGACATGCCCTCCGGATGCCGTGAGGGCTGGACATAGTCCTGTTATGCCCGTTCCTTGGCGTGAGGGCTGGGCATGTCCCTCGTTATCGCGCTGCGGGGACCAGCGCGGTCGGAGACGCCAGCGCCACCCTGCCCACGGACTCTCCGGGGAGACCGCTGACCGGATCAAGCGGGTAGGTCATCACGTTCCCGGAGCGTTCGTGCGCCACATGCAGCCAGCCGTTCCGGACCAGATGATGCCGCGGCCAGTCGCCGCCGCTGGGGACATCGGCCAGGGGCCGGAGGGCACCGCCGTCACTGTCCACATCGAGCACGCTGATCCGGTTGGAGCCGCGGACCCCGACGTAGGCGTGCCTCCCGTCCGGGGAGAGGGCAATCTCTGCCGCGGAGTCCCCGGGAAGGGCGCCGGCGCGGGTAGCCGGGGCCACCCCGGCCAGGCTGAAGATGCCGGACTCGCGGGAGCGCTGCACCACGGCCACTTCGATCGAATATTCGGTCACCACCAGCACGCTCCCGCCGGGGTGCTGGACGAGGTGCCGGGGGCCGCTGTCCCGGGGGAGTGCCAGCTCGTGGTCCAGCTGCAGCCCCTGCGAGGGCGCGTAGTTCCAGACCCGCAGGAGGTCGTGCCCCAGATCGGTGGTCATCAGCCTGCCGTCGTCGAGCGTCAGGCTGGCGTGGGCGCGGCTGGGACGCCCGGGGATCATCGAAGCGGCGGCCGGAATCCGTGCCATGATGCCGCCGTCGTGGTCCAGTTCGTACAGCAGGACCTGTCCATCGCCCCAGCAGGTCACCACGAGGAACCGGCCCCGCGGGTCGACGGCGACATGGCAGGCCGCCTCTCCGGCCGGCCAGTCCCGGCCGGCCGGGGCCAGGCCGAAGCCGCCGGACCGCCGGTATGCCCGTACGGTCCCAGCCGCCTCGCCCACCGCGTAGACCACATCCCGGGTGGGGTGCACGGCGAGGAACGACGGCGATGGGGCCGCGGCGGCGACGCCCAGCCAGCTCAGCGTTCCGTCAGCACGGGCGCGCAGGGCCCCGATCCCGGTCCCGCGGCCGCCGCCGTCCGTGGTGTAACAACCGGTCCAGATCAGCTCGTCCGGCGGTACTGCGTCTGACAATGCGGCGTCTGACAATATCGCGTCTGCCGGAACCGGCAGCGACGATCCGGAGGACATACTGTTCGTGGACATGGTGCCATCCTGCCATTTCGATAGCATGAGATTCCCGGCGCGATGAACGGAAGGGGGTCTGCGACATGACGGGCCCTCCCGCGTCCAGTCCCACGGTCATCACGAGGCTCAGGGCAGCCGGTTGCGTCTTCGCCGAGGAGGAGGCCCGGCTGCTCTGCGGCGCTGCCACAACGCCGGACCACCTCGACGTCCTGGTGCAGCAGCGGGTATCCGGCCTTCCGCTCGAGCACGTCCTGGGTTGGGCTGAATTTTGTGGACTACGGATCGAAGTGGACACCGGAGTGTTCGTGCCCCGCCGGCGCACCGAATTCCTGGTCCGTGAGGCTTCGAGGCTCGTGAAACGGTCCGGCCGCGCAGGCAGCACCGGACGGGCGCCGGTGGTCGTCGACCTGTGCTGCGGCTCGGGGGCGGTCGGTGCCGCGCTCGCGGCGCAGGCCGGGCCCCTGGAGCTGCACGCTGCCGACGTCGACCCGGCCGCGGTACAGTGCGCGGCCCGCAACGTCATGCCGCTGGGCGGCGAGGTTCACGTCGGGGACCTGTACACGGCCCTCCCGGAGCGGCTGCGCGGGCGGGTTTCGGTCCTCGCCGTCAACGCCCCGTATGTTCCCTCGGCCGAACTCGGCACCATGCCGCGGGAAGCCCGCCTGCACGAGCCGCGGGTTTCCCTCGACGGCGGTGTAGACGGGCTTCAGATCCAGCGGCGGGTGGCCGCCGGGGCGCCGCGATGGCTGGCTCCCGGCGGCTACCTGCTGATCGAGACGAGTCCGCGGCAGGCGCCGCAGACCGTCGAGTTGTTCCGGCGCAACGGACTCACCGCCCGTGTGGCCCGCTCCGGGGAGCTGGACGCCACGGTTGTTATCGGAACACCGATGCTTGATGGGGCCGAGCGACGGCGGTCCCCGGAGTAGTTAGGACTCCTTGTCGGGATCGACGTTGGTTGCGGCTCCGGCGCGGGTGGCCCCGCCTTCGTCGGACCAGTCCTGGCCGTGCTGGTCGGACAGTGCAGGGTCCGAGTCGACGTCGGCCGCCCCGGCTGCGACGGACGTCCCGAGGTTGACGGTCTCCGGATGGGTGCTGTGCGCGGGGATGCCGCCGTCGGCTGCACTCCCGTCACCTGTTGTCCCCGTCGGGGGCGTGTCGCGGCGGACCGCGGCGCCGATCACAGTTCCGGCCCGCCGGGCGGCTTCGCCGAGCTGCTCGGATACCTCGGGTGCCTTTTCCTTTACCGCTTCGGTCGCCGCGGCCACCTTGTCCTGGACCGGCTGGCTTTCCCAGAGGGCCGCCGCCCGCGTCTTGAGCTTCTCGTAGGCGGCCCGTCCGGACCGCGATCCGAGAACGTAGCCTGCTGCGATTCCTGCTCCGAAAAGAAGTTTGCCTTTCATGCGGTACTCCTGTTCCTCGATGGTGCCGGGTAAAAAGTGGGGGTGTGCCAAAAAACCGGCCCCGGGAAAATTCCCGGGACCGGTTTCCGGTCGTCAGCTTTAGCGGGCTGAACGCTTGGTGATCATGCCGTAAACGAGCAGGACGATGATCGCACCGCCGATGGCCAGGAGCCAGGACGACAGTGAGAAGAACTCGTTGACGCCAACGCCGAAGATCGCGTTACCGATAAAGCCGCCCAAGAAGGCGCCGACCACGCCGAGCAGCAGCGTGATGAGAATGCCACCGCCCTGCTTGCCCGGGAGGATTGCCTTAGCGATTGCGCCGGCGATGAGGCCCAGAATCAGAAATGCGAAAAAACCCATTTTTATCGTTCCTTCTTCTTCAGTGAGGAGGCACCCGGGTTGCCGGGTGCGCTTCATCCTTCTTCCCCAATACTAATCATGCTTATTATCAAAGAGCCATTCGGCCGGGAGTGAAAACTCCTCGTGGCGGGTAATTTCTTGGTTCGTCGTCCCGTTTTTTGGCTGGCGTGATCGTCTCCTTGCGGCGGGGCCGTACGCGGACGTCAATGAATTCGCCGGTCACCACGCATAGTCCCCCGGTGCCGTCCGGTGTCCCGGGAAGATTTCATCGAGCCGCCGGAGCGCGCCGGAATCGAGCGCCGGGTCCATGGCGCGGAGGGCGGAATCGAGTTGGGCCTGGGTGCGGGGGCCCACAACCGGCGAAGAAGTTGATGCCCGCGCCCGGCGCCGAGTCCATGATGGCGCGGGCATCCGCTTCCCCGGTCTGGGGGCCGACGTCCATGGTTCCGAGGCAGGGCCGGGAAATTCTTGGGCCGGAGCGGCCCAAGTGCGTGTACTGCACGCGGAGTTCTTCGGCGACGGAACGTGCGTGCCGGCGTCGGACGTTAGCGTTCCAGCCGGAATCCGAGCTTGATGGTCACTTGCCAGTCGGCGACAGCGCCGTTCTCGAGGTGTCCGCGGATTTCCTTGACCTCAAACCAGTCCAGGTTCCGCAGGGTCTTGGCCGCCTCGGCGATGCCGTTGCGGACGGCGGCATCAACGCCCTCGTTGGACGTTCCGACAATTTCAGAAATGCTGTAAGTGTGATTAGACAACTTCGCTCCTCGTGATCGCCATCGATACCCGGCGGTGGGCCGTTCCTGCAGATTAGCCGACAGATCGCAGCGGGACTAGGGCCGGAGGCCGTCCCTCTGAATGGTGCGCCTCAGGATCCGTAGACCGGCCCCGGCTCGGGGCGCTTGGGCGCCAGCGGCGGGGCGTCGGAGCGTTTCCGGACCCGGCGGATCATCCAGGGCAGCAGGTAGGTGGTGAACCAGGCGAGGTCCCCGGCCTTGCTGTCCCGCCAGCTGGCGGCAGGCATGGGCTTGGGCTCCAGCGGCGTGAGGGTGTGGGCCACGCCCAGGGATTCCAGCACCATGGCCGCGATGGTGTGGTGCCCGATCGGCGAGAAGTGCAGCCGGTCGGGGTCCCACATCTGCGGGTCGGCAAGTTGGCGCAAGGTCCAAAGATCAGCGATCACCCCGTGATGGCGCGCCGCGATGGTCCGGATGTTCTCGTTGAAGACGGCCACCCTGCCCCGGTTGTGGCCCAGCAACGGTGTATCGCGCCAGTCGGGACCAGTGAACAGCACAATGGTGGCCCCGGTGGCGCTGAGCATGCCTACTGCGGCGTCGAGGTCGGCGGCCAGCCGGTCGGGATCGCTCCGGTGGAAGACCAGGTCGTTTCCGCCGGCTGAGAGCGTGACCAAGTCCGGCTTGAGTGCGATCGCGGGCCCCAGCTGCCGGTCGAGGATCTGGCGCAGGAGGAGGCCGCTGACGGCGAGATTGGCGTACCGGAAATCCGTTCTTCCCTCGCTGAGTTCCTCGGCGATGCGGTCCGCCCAGCCCCGCATGCCGCCGGGGCTCAGCGGCTCCGGATCCCCAAGGCCCGCCGTGAACGAATCCCCCAAAGCGACATAGCGGCTCCACAGCCCCGGGTTCCACGCTGCACGCGAATGGATGTCCCGCCGCGGGCCGAACGCCACGCCGTGCTCCGGTCCCTGCCTCGGCGCGGGGACCCGTGCGCCGGCCTGGCCGGCGCCGGGATCCAGGAATCCGGCGGCGTTCACACTTTTAGCAATACGCCGAATATTCAGCATCCACTAGGTCCTTAGGTCCCTAGCGGTGCAGAACCACCCCGCAGGAGGCCCCGCCGGGGCCCCTGATGCCCGGGCAGCGGCGGCAGTGGGCGGCATCATACCCTATGGGGTATCGGTAATACATAGGGGGGTATATCATGGAATGAACCCTGTTGATCCCGGAGGAACAAAATGGAACTCGATCCCACTGACATGAAGCCCGTCATCAATCGCCTTCGCCGCGCCCAGGGGCAGCTCGCCGCCGTGACCCGGATGATCGAAGAGGGCCGTGACTGCAAGAGTGTTGTGACCCAGCTGGCTGCCGTGTCCAGCGCCCTGGACCGGGCCGGATTCTCGATCATCGCCACGGGCCTGCAGCAGTGCATGCAGCAGGAGGACCCCACCTTGGACCGGGCCGAGCTCGAGAAGCTCTTCCTCTCGCTGGCCTAAGCCCCGCCTGGCGCAGCCAGGCACCCCGCCCCCGGGCCATCCGGACCGCCAGTCAGGCCGGCCGGTCCGCCAGGACGTAGGTCTTGAGGTCATCCAGCGTCTGCTGCATGTGGGCGTCCATTGCATCCCGCGCCTGGTGCGGGTCCCGTGTGGCCAGCGCATCCGCGATTTTCTGGTGCTCGCCGATCGCATGTGCCTGAATGTCGCGCACCTCGGACGTCTGGGTCCGCCGTTTTTCCAGCACCCGGTGCAGCGGGGCGAACAGGACGGCCACAAAAACATTCTCCGAGGCGCGCAGGATGAGGTCGTGGAACGCGAGGTCGGCCGCCACAAACGCGGCCACATCGTGCTTTTCGTGCGCCACGCGCATCGATTCCAGCTGCCCGTAGAGGGCCTCCAGGTCGGCGTCACTGATCCTGACGGCCGCCAGCTCGCAGGCGCCTGACTCCAGCATCCGGCGCAGCTCGATCAGCTGCACGGCGGCAGCCGCGTCGTTCTTCCCCTCCGAGGCCGCCCGGAGGACTGCCTCCAGGGAGGCCCATCGGCTCAGCGGGTTCACAAAGGTCCCGCGGCCGCGCTCCACGCTGAGGATCTGCTGGGCTTCGAGGGTCTTCATCGCCTCGCGGACCGTCATGCGGCTCACCTCATGGCGGGCGCTCAGCTCCAGCTCGCCGGGGACCGATGTGCCCGGCGGGAATTCGCCGGCAATGATACGGTCCAGCAGTTCGTCAGCGACCACGCCGACCAGCGATTTCCTAGCCACTTTTCCCCATCTGCTGTCACCGAGTTGCTCCTGGTGGACAAGTCTACTTGCGCGTCGTTGTGCCGTATGCCACACTAGCATTCAGATGTTAGATGTCAGACATCTTACAAATTTGTTCCGCAGCAGAGTTCCCACAATGGAGTGCAAGTGCCCTTTGAATCAGAGCTTTTCGAAGCCGATGTGCTCGCCGCCTTTCCGGCGGAGGTCCGGATTCCCGCCCGGACCGTCGCCGAAGCCGTGGAGGCCCAGTCCGCGTCCGCCCCCCGGATCCTGGTAGTGCTCGACGACGACCCCACCGGTACGCAGTCCGTCGCGGACCTGCCGGTCCTCACCCGCTGGGAAGTCGCCGACTTCACCTGGGCTTTCAACCACCGCATCAACGGCCGCCGCCAGGACGCGGTCTACGTCTTGACCAACACCCGCAGCCTCGACCCGGCCGAAGCTGCCGCCCGCAACGAGGAAGTGGTCCGGAACGCCCTCGCGGCGGCCGCCCTCGAAGCCGACGGCGCCGATCCAAGCAGTGCGGGGCTGCGCCTGGGGTTCGTCAGCCGCAGCGACTCCACCCTCCGCGGCCACTACCCGCTGGAACCGGACACCATCGCGGCCACCGTCGCCGCTGTCACCGGCGAGGTGACGGACGGCGTCGTGATCGTCCCCGCATTCCCCGACGCCGGTCGCGTGACGATCGGCGGCGTGCACTACATGCGCGGCACCGGCGAGGACGCCGGCAAGCTCACTCCGGTGGCCGAGACCGAATTCGCCCGGGATGCGAGCTTCGGCTTCGCGAATTCCGAACTGGCGAAGTACGTCGAGGAAAAGTCCGAAGGCCGGTTCCCGGCGGATTCGGTGATCGTGCTGGACCTGAACACCATCCGAGCCGCCGGGCCGGACGGGGACCCCCTGGCCTCGGCCAAAGCCATTGCGGACGCCATCGAGTCCGCCGCGGATTCCACCCCGATCGTCGCCGACATTGTGACCGAAAACGATCTCCGCGCACTGGCCCTGGGCCTGGAGGAAGCCGAACGCCGGGGCAAGAAGCTCCTGTACCGGGTGGGTCCGCCGTTTGTCCGGGGGCGCATCGGCCAGGAAATCCGCGCCGAACTCAGCGGCGAGGAAGCCTACGCGGGCCTCACGCCCTCCGACGCCGGCGGCCTGATCGTCGTTGGTTCGCACGTCGGCGTCACCACCCGCCAGCTCAAGGCCCTCGTCGAACAGCACAGCGCGGCGCGCATCGTGGAAATCGACGTCGAAAGGCTGCTGAGCGGCGGGGCCGAGGAGTACCTGGACGGCATCGTCCGGACCGTCGCGGAGGCCCTGCGCAGCGCCGACGTCATCCTCCACACCAGCAGGCTGCTCATCAAGACGGACGACGCCGCCGCGAGCCTGCGGATCGCCCGCACCGTGTCCGCCGCCGTCGTCGCCGTGGTGAACCGGACCCTGAAGACGTTCCCGCCGCGCTTCGTCATCGCCAAGGGAGGCATCACGTCCTCGGACGTCGCCGCCCACGGCCTGGAGATCCGGCACGCGATCGTCCGCGGGCCCATGCTCCCGGGCATCGTCAGCCTGTGGGAGCCGGTGGACGGACCCGCAAAGGGCATCCCGTACATCGTCTTCGCCGGCAACGTGGGTGACGACCAGTCCCTGGCTCAGGTCACCCGCAAGCTCAGCAACACATTCTCCCCAGCTGCCCCCTAACCCCTCATTCAACGGAGAAACCCATGAACTACAAAGTCACTGTCCTCGGCCTGGGCGCCATGGGACTGCCCATGGCCGCACGGCTGGCAACCCGGCTGACCGTCCACGGCTTCGACATCGCCGAGCCGCGGCTGAAGCTCGCCAAAGAGGCCGGCATCAAGACCTTCTCCTCCGCCCGTGAGGCCGCCGAGGGCGCCGACGCGCTGCTGCTGGCGGTCCGCAACGGCGAACAGCTGGACGACGTCCTCTTCGGCGGGAACGGCGTGGCCTCCGTACTGAAGCCGGGCGCCGTCGTGATCCTGGGCAGCACCGTGGGCACCGAAGCCATTCCGGCCACCGTCGCCCGCCTCGCGGAATTCGGCGTCGCCCTCGTCGACGCCCCGCTCTCGGGCGGACCGAAGCGCGCCGGCGAAGGAGACCTGCTGATCGTGGTCGGCGCCGAACCGCAGGCGCTGGAAACGGCACGCCCGGTCCTGGAACTGCTCGCCTCCACCCTGACCGTCGTGGGCGACAAGCCCGGCGACGGGCAGGCCCTCAAGACCGTCAACCAGCTGCTCTGCGGCATCCACATCGCCGCGGCGGCTGAGGCAATGGCCCTGGCGGACGCCCTCGGCCTGGACCAGGCCAAGACCCTCGCAGCACTGGAGGCCGGGGCCGCCGGTTCCTTTATGCTCTCCAACCGCGGGCCCCGCATCCTGGAGGCCTACACCGAAAACGGCGCGGAGGTCCTCAGCCGCCTGGACATCTTTGTCAAGGACATGGGCATCGTGGGCAAGGCCACCCGCGCCGCCGGCCTCGCCGCCCCGGTGGCCGCCGCCGCCGAGCAGCTGTACCTCCTCGGCCAGGCCCAGGGGCTCGCCGCCGCCGACGACTCCGCCGTCATCAGGGTCGTCGCCCCCACCAAGCGCACCGCCTAGCACCCGCTCCCGCCTCAGATTCCCCAAACTCGACGACGGCGGATCCCCCCTTTCCGCCGTCGTCGGCGAAACACCGGTCACTGGCTGCAGTGACGTCAAAGGAGACACCCCCACATGAATCCCCTGATCAACTCTTTGATGGTGCGGGCGGCCGACGTCCCCGTCATCAAACCGGCCGTGGAGCTCGGCACTCCGCTGCTGCTGACCATTGCCGCCATCGGCATTGCGATTTTGCTGGTCATGATCATCCGCTTCAAGATCCAGGCGTTTGTGGCGCTGCTGACGGTCAGCATCCTGGTCGCCGTGGCATCCACCATCCCGCTGAAGGACGTCTTCACCGTCGTCGCCACCGGTGTCGGCGGCACCATGGGCAAGGTCGCACTGCTGATCGCCCTCGGCGCGATCCTCGGCCGCATGATCGAGGTCTCCGGCGGGGTGCAGTCGCTTGCCGACCACTTCACCGCCAAGCTCGGCGCCAAGCGCGTCGCTGTCGCCCTCACCGGCGTCGGGTTCCTCGTCGCCATCCCGGTGTTCTTCGAGGTCGGCGTCATTGTGCTGGTGCCGATCGTCTACGCCTTCGCGAAGATCGCCAACGTGCATCCCATCAAGTTCGGCCTGCCGATGGCCGGCATCATGCTGGCCATCCACGTGGCCGTACCGCCGCACCCGGGCATCGTCGCCGGAGCCGGCGTCTTCGGCGCGGACATCGGACTCATCACCCTCATCTCGCTGATCATCTGCGTCCCGCTGGGTTTCCTGTCCTACTGGGTGGCGTCCATCATGAACCGCAAGGAGTACGAACTCCTGCCCGGAGTCAAGGCCCAGCTCGACGAATTCGGCTCCAAGGACATCATCCATGAAGGCCATGAGGGCAAGGACCACCACGTCGTCGCGCCGCCGCGTCCCGGCCTGATCATCTTCCTCATTGCCGCCCCGATCGTCCAGATCCTCGTCGGCACCGTCGGCACGCTGACGATCGACAAGCAGAGCTACTGGTACGGCGTGGCAGCGTTCGTCGGCAACCCGTTCTTCGCACTGCTCGTCGCCGTCGCACTTTCCTTCTTCCTCCTGGCCGTCCGCCGCCAGTGGTCGCTGCGAGAAACCGGCGAAATTTTCGAAGGCGCGCTCCCGCCCATCGCCTCCATCCTCATGGTGGTCGCGGCCGGCGGCGTGTTCGGCGAAGTGCTGCGCACCTCGGGCATTGGGGCGGCGCTCTCGGAGACTCTGGACCAGCTGGGCCTGCCCCTGATCGTCCTCGGCTTCATCATCTCGCTGGCCCTCCGCGCCGCTCAGGGTTCCGCAACAGTGGCCATCGTGACGACCGCCGGGCTGCTCACTTCCGCCGTGACGGCCGGCGGCTACACCCCGGCGCAGACCGCCGTGATCGTCATTGCCATCGGCTTCGGCGCCCTTGGGCTGTCCCATGTGACCGACGCCGGTTTCTGGACTGTAGTGCGGTACTACGGACTCACCGTCTCGGACGGACTCAAGACCTGGACCGTGCTCACCACCGTCCTCGGCCTTGCCGGCTTCGCCCTGACCTTTGTGGCCTGGATCCTGGTGGGAGGCCTGAGCGCCTGATGCGTGCCCGTCTCGATCAGCTGGTAGTTTCAGCCCTCCAGCAGGGATCGGCCGTTCCGGCCTTCACCTGCTACGACTTCACCACGGCGCTCGCCGTGGTGGCAGCGGCGGAGGACGGCGGACGCGGCGCCATCCTGCTGGTCTCGCCCAGCACTGCGGCCACCGCCAAGGGCCTGCGGCTGGTCGCGGCGCTCCGGGGCCTCGCCGACTCGGCCGCGGTCCCGATCGCCGTCCAGCTCGACCATGCCTCCGATCTCGCGGTGATTGCCGACGCCGTTGCCGCCGGGGCCGACTCTGTCCTGGTGGACGGATCGTCGCTGGAGTACGAGGACAACATCGCCCTGGTCCGTGCCGCCCGCGCCATGCTGGACGGCTCCGGCTCAGCGGAGACCGTCATCGAAGCCGAACTCGGCGGCCTCGCCGGCGACGAGGACCGGGCCTTCGGTCCCGGCGCCGCAGGCAGCGCCCCGGCGGCCGGCACGGCCGGACTCACAGACTCCGCCCAGGTGGAGGACTTCGTGGCCCGCACCGGAGCCCAGTTGCTGGCCGTGGCCGTGGGCAACGTCCACGGCCGGTACCAGGGTGAACCCGAGCTGCGATGGGACGTGCTGCAGGACATCGCAGTGCGGACCCGTGTCCCCCTGGTGCTGCACGGCGCCTCCGGAATCCCCGCGGCCGAGCTGGTCAAGGCCGCCGCCATGAACGTGGGCAAGGTCAACTTCAACACCGAGCTCCGCACCGGCGTCCTGGAAACCCTCGAGGCACGCACGGGCACGCACCGCAGGGATGGCGAGAACCTCCAGGGTTTGCTGGCCGAATGGGACAATTCGGCCGGGACTTTCGCGGCCACGGCGCTGGCCACCCTCTCGCGCTGACTCACCACAACCGCTCCGAAATCGGGGGGAGGCTAGGATCAGGAACATGATCCTGGCCTCCCTCGTTTTTGCGCTGCTTGCGGCCCTGCTACACGTGTATATCTTCATCATGGAGTCCATTACCTGGACGCAGCCAGCCACGTGGAAGCGCTTCGGCGTTACCTCGCAGGCGGACGCCGACACCACGCGGCCGCTGGCCTACAACCAGGGTTTCTACAATCTCTTCCTCGCCGCCGGCGCCCTGGCCGGTACCGGCGCCATCGCCCTCGGGCACCCTGCGGTCGGATGGACTCTGGTCTTCAGCAGTTGCGGATCCATGCTCCTGGCCTCGATCGTTCTCGCCATGAGCGGACGCAAGTACCTCCGTGCGGCCGCCACGCAGGGCGCGACGCCGCTGCTCGCCGTCGCACTCGGTGTGGTGGGGCTGCTGACTGCCTGAACCCGACGCCCTGAACCTGAAATATGCCCAACGGTACTGGCCGAGGGCGCCTGCAAGGCCGACAATGAAGGCACACAGAGCGGCGTTGGCGCCCAACAGCCCTGGCAGGGCGTTGGCAGGTTCCTTAGGGGCGCAATGGTTCCACGGCAGCGGGCAGGGAGCGGACAGGCGGTACGGCCCGACCGCGACCTGGTGATCGACCTCGCCAGGTTCTTCTGCCTTGCACTCGTGGTGGTATCGCACACCATGATGGTGAGCCCGGTGCTGCATCCCGACGGCACCGTGACCTCCGACAACACCCTCGGCAACCAGCGCTGGTTCGAACCTGTGGTCTGGGTCCTGCAGGTCATGCCGCTCTTCTTCGTTGTCGGCGGCATGACCGGCCTGCAGTCCTGGCGCCGCCTCCGGGCCCGGGGCGGCAACACCTTCGACTTTATGCAGGCGCGGATGCTGCGGCTCATACGCCCCGCCGCTGTCCTGCTTGCCATCATGTTCACCGGGCTCTGGGCTGCGCGGCTGACCGGGGTGGACCCGCAGGTCATCCAGCTCTCGGTTTCCGGGGCAGGCATGCCTTTGTGGTTCCTCGCCGCCTACCTCGCGGCGCAGCTGAACCTCCCGCTCCTGGCGCGCCTGCACGCCCGGGCGCCCTGGCTGACCCTGACGGGACTCACCGCGTTAGTGGTGGCGGTGGACTGCCTGCGGGGGATGATGCCGACGCTGGCCTACCTCAACATGGTCTTCGTCTGGTGCGCCGTGCAGCAGCTCGGATTCTTCCTCGCCGACCGGGGCCCGCTTGCCCTCGGCCGGCCCGCACTGGCGGGCATCATCCTGGCAAGCAACCTGCTCCTGGGGCTCCTCGTGTGGCTGGGGCTGTACTCCGGGAACATGCTGGTGAACCTCAACCCGCCCAACCTCACCCTCCTGCTCCTCGGGTGCTCGCAGGCCGCTGCCCTGCAGCTCTTCCGGCCGGTGCTGTCCAGCATCGCGGCGATGGTGCCGGTGCGGCGGTTCATTGGGCTGGCCGGACGGAGGTCCATGACCGTCTACCTCTGGCACCTTCCCATGCTCGCGGCACTGTCCGGGGTGCTGCTGCTGACCGACTTTCCCCAGCCGGCAGGCGGAACCGCCGCCTGGTGGTGGGGCCGGCCGCTGGTGCTGCTGGCCGTGATCGGCCTGCTCCTGCCGGTGCTGGCGCTCTTCGGCCGCCTCGAAGAACGCCCGACGTCGGCCGCAATCGCACGGTCCCGCCCGGCGGCCGCCGTGGTGACGGCCGCCGTCGTCGTCTTTGTCCCGGTGGCCGACGCAGCGCTCAACGGACTGACCCTGGGACTGCTCGGCGGGGGAGCGGCGTGCTTCGCGCTCGCCGTCCTGCTGCTGGGCCGGATTCCGGCCCGGCTCGTGTCCGATCCGGGCCTCGGCGGATCTGACCCGCCATTGCCACACCCGCCATTAAGTGCCAATGTCGAACCATGACGGAGAACTCGGCAGTCACGGAAGACACGTTCAGTCCGAACGTGTCCACAACCCGGAATGATGAGCTGCACCACTATGAGCTCCACGTCGGCGGCCAGCTGGCCGTCCAGATCCGCTTCATCGACGAGCCGGGGCATGTGGACTTCATCCACACCGATACGGAGGAGAAATTCCAGGGCCAGGGACTCGCCAAGGTGCTGGCCCACTTCGCCTTGGACGACGTGGTGGCATCCGGCAAGCGGATCATTCCCAACTGCCCCTTTATGTACCGGTACCTGCGCAAGCACGACGCGTACAACCAATACATCGACTGGCCCGAGCAGCCCCCGGCCGGGGCCTGAGGCCGCAGCGTGCGCCTTGGAAGGCCGCTCTGCTTGTGACCGGAGCAACAACGCCGTAAAGTTCTAGCAGAGTTATGCAGTTGGCTCTTGGACGTGTCCCTTTTGGAGAACCCCGTGAACCATAAACTGCGTGTGCTTGTCCGTGTGGATGTCGATCCCGGACACGTGACCCTCGAGGTCACCGGCTGCCTCACCCAATCAGATTTCCCCGCACTGCTGCACATTATTCGGCGGGCGGGCCGGCTCGGTGCAGGTTCCAACGTCATCATTGACCTTCATGGCTCGTCCCACCTCGACCCGGAAATCCTCCTGCAGCTGAGGTCCATCGCCGACGCCAGCGCGGCTGCGCCGGGAACCGGCGACGGGACTGCTGCCGGACAAGTGCCCTTCCGCATCACGTTGGCGGAACCTGCGGACCTGCCGATCTGCCTGATGCACGTGGGATCCGACGGCGAGGTCCTCGCCGGCCTCGAGGGCGAGCTCGCCGCGGTCCCGCTGCCCGACGCCGCCGCTGAGTCCCTGACCGTCGGCGTCGCGGGCGTTTCCCCGGGATTCCCCGCGGGTACTCCGGCCGGCCTTCCCGCTGGCGGGACGCTGAATCCAGGACTGGACGAGGCCTGCAGCCCCATCCCTGACGAGCTCAACACCATCAACGGCCTGGCGCTCTCCGAATACTTCGAAGGGACCCTGGATCCCGCCGCCACCGTCCGGGCACTCTCCGACGTGGCACTGGGCCAACTGGCCGATGCCCTCTATCGGCACCTGGACACCAGCAGCCCGTCTTTCGGTGCGCATACCTGGTACGAGCTGGCCACCGAAGAGCTGCAGAACCGGCACCTGGGCGACGGAAACGGTCCCGCGGAGGGCGAACTGGCCGCCGGTCCGGCCCTGGCCTGAGACCGGCTCGTATTAGGCTGTCGCCATGACTGCACCTGCACCCGTCCCGGCACCGGCTGGCACCACCGCCCTGATCACCGGAGCAACCGCCGGAATCGGCGCGGAATTCGCCCGCCAGCTTGCCGACCACGGGCACAACCTGGTGCTGGTGGCCCGCGACGCCGCCCGGCTGCAAACCAAGGCGGAGGAGCTGGAGAAACGGTATGGCATCAGTACCGAGGTGATCTCCGCTGATTTGACGGACGACGCCGGGGTGGCCGCCGTCGTCGCCCGCCTCACGGATCCGGCGCGCCCAGTGGAAATCCTGGTCAACAATGCGGGGACCGGCCTGCTGCGTTCTTTCGAGGAGAACGACATCGCGGAGGAAACCCGGCACCTCAAGCTGCACGTCGAGACCGCCATGCAACTGACTCACGCCGCGCTGCAGGGCATGCTCAGCCGGCATTCCGGCCGGATCATCAACGTCGCCAGCGTGGCAGCGTTCCTTCCCCGGGGAAGCTATTCGGCGGCAAAAGCGTGGCTTGTCAGCTTCAGCCGCTGGGCCAACCTGGCCTACGCCAAACGGGGCGTGACCGTGACAGCGGTCTGCCCCGGCTTCACCCATACCGAGTTCCACGACCGGATGGGCATGGACAAGACGGTAACCCCGCGCTGGATGTGGCTGCAGGCCGAACAGGTGGTGCGTGAGGGCCTCGCTGACAACGAAAGGGGCAAGGCCGTCTCCGTCCCGACCAGGCGCTACAAGGTGCTGACCGCGGCCGCCCGGATCCTCCCGGACCGGCTCGTGGCCGGACCGCCCCGCCGCCCTAAGTAGCACCGGTGTCAGGGCTCGTCGTCGGTGATCCGGACGGCCAGCATGCACGTTGTCAGCCCGTCCAGGGTGTCCAGGCGGACGTTGAGCAGCCGCGACATCAGCGCCAGCCGCTTGCTCAGCGTGTTCCGGTGGATGTACAGCGCCTGGCAGACCCTGGATGGCTGGGCATCATGGTCTAGGTAGGCGCGCAGGGTCGGCATCAGCCGGCCGTTGTTGGCCTGGTCATAGGTGCGCAGCGGTGCGAGCAGATTTTCCGCTGCGGCGTGGGCGCCGCTGCCGGCGGTGGCCAGCACCAGGGACTCGATGCTCATCGGGGCGGCCATGGCGGGACCCGTGACCTGGCGGACCAGCCGTTGCGCATGGGCGAGGCCGAGCCGCAGCTCATCCACGCTGCCCAAGGGACCCTTGATAACGAGGGACAGCCCGGGCACCACCTGCCGGAGAGAGTCCAGCAGCCGGGCTGGAATGGCGTCCCAGTCCGCGGCGGTGTCCGTCCGGGCCTGCGCGAGGGCGTAGAACGAGCCCCGATACGTGAAGACGTGGGCGTTGTTCAGGTGCTCCTGTACGGCCAGCCGGATGCGCCAGGCATGCGGCAGTTGAGCCTTGTCCGGCTCGGCCACCACCAGGAAGGTGGGGGCGTGCGGGTCCAGGCCGGTGGCGCGGAAGGTCCGGGTCAGCTCCTTCAGGGCCACACCCTGCCAGTCCTCCAACTGTTGCATCAGCCGTTCCAGCTTGGCCTGGTGCGGGGCGCTGACTTTGAACGCACTATTGAGGTGCATGGCGAGGATGGATGACGCCGGTCCGATGAGGGTGGCGAGCGGTTCCCCGGTGGTCCCGCCCCGGACCACCAGCTGAAAATGCTCCGTGCCGCCGGTGGGCAGCGCGAAGCTGGCCCCGGAGGTTCCCCGCGCATCAAGACGGAGGTCTTCCGCCGTCCAGCGTGAGCTGGCGGGCCACCAGCTGATCAGGGCGCCGGTGGTGTCAAAGACGGCACACTGGCCCTCTGCCGCGGCGGCCACTTCCGCCAGCACGGCCCGGAGCGATCCGCCGGACCGCGCGGCTCTGGCACACAGGTCGGCCAGCTCCCACGATTGACGGGTCAGGGCAAACCGCTCGGCTTCGAGGACACTTGTGACGAAGCGCTGCAGCTGCAGGGCGGGAACAACACTGGGAACCTCCAACAGGGGAATCGCGTGGGTCCTCGCAGCCTCCACCAGCGGCGAGGGTATCAGCCTGTGCGCAACTCCCGTGACGAAGGCGATGGCGCAAACAGGGACGCCTGCCAGCCGTTCGACGTAGGCGTCCCACGTCCGTTGGTCGAAGAAATTGAAACCGATCCCGTGGGTGATCAGCAGGCAGTTGGCGCCCAGGAACGGGGTGGGGTCAAGGAACTCCGCCGGGGCCGTGTAGCTGATGGACGTCGCCAGGCGCTTCGCCGTGGACGGCGTATGCAACCTGAGTTGCAGCGAGTCCTCCGCCAGCAGATCCGAGACTCTCATGACGCCTTCCCCGGGCCCCGTTGCCCTCCGAACGGTGGTGTGCAGACTGCACACCTGCTGCCAAAGATAGTGGACATTTGCCCACTATGTAAGGGATGGGGCAGTCCCTAATGTTGAACGCATGAACAATGTTAATGTGGGCAATGTCACAGCCGCTGCTGAACGAAATAGCGGCGGGGAAAATAGCATCGAGATCAATTCGGACATGGGCGAAGCGTTCGGGCTGCACAGCTTCGGAAATGATCTGGCGCTGATGGAAATCATCGATGTGGCCAACGTGGCCTGTGGTTTCCACGCCGGCGACCCGGACACCATGGAAGAAACCGTGGCCGCAGCCAAAGAGCACGGCGTGCGGATCGGCGCGCACCCGGGCCTGCCGGACCTGACCGGATTCGGCCGCCGGGAAATGAAACTGACCCCGGCCGAAGTTGAGTCCATCATCCTTTACCAGACGGGCGCACTGGTGGGCTTCCTGAAGAAAGCCGGACTGGAACTCAACCACATCAAACCCCATGGCTCCCTCTACGGGATGCTCTCACGGGATCCCGAACTGATGCGGTCCGCAGCGAAGGTCGCCGCGCTGTACGGAGTTCCGATGTTCGGGCTCGCCGGAACGGCGCACGAAAGCGTCTGCGCGGAAATGGGAGTGCCGTTCGTTGGCGAACTCTACGTGGACCTGAACTACAACCCCGCGGGCCACTTGATCATCCAGCGCCGGCCCGAGGCCACGGACCCCGCCAAGGCTGCTGAGCGCGTCCGTAGGGTCCTCGACGACGGGCTCGTGGAAACCTCGGACGGCTCAACCGTCCACATCGACTTCACCAGCATCTGCGTCCACTCCGATGCCGCCAATTCCCCGGCCGTGGCCGAGGCCGTGCGGGCGGCCCTGGGCGGACGGTAGCCAATGACCTGTCATGTACTGCCCCTAACACCTCAACTGAAAGGCACACCATGTCACACCAAGTCACCTCGCCGCTTCCCGGAGTTTTCTACCGCAAGCCCGGCCCCGACAAGGACCCCTATGTGCAGGAAGGCGACCACGTCGAGGCGGGCCAGACGATCGGCGTCGTCGAAATCATGAAGCAGTTCAGCGAGGTCAAGACCGAAGTGTCCGGGAACCTGGTCAAGTTTGAGGTGTCGGATTCAGGCACCGTCAATCCGGGCGACGTGATCGCAGTAATAGAGGAAAAACAATGAAGAAACTGCTCATCGCCAACAGGGGTGAGATCGCAGTACGGATTATCCGCACCGCCCGCGAACTGGGGATCCACACGGTGGTGGTGGCCAGCGAGCCCGACGTCGACGGGCTGGCGGCGCGCCTTGCGGACGAATACGCGGTCATTGGCCCAGCCCCCGCCAGCCAAAGCTATCTGGACCACGGCGCCGTCCTCAAAGCGGCCGCCGACTTCGGCTGCGACGCCGTGCACCCCGGCTACGGGTTCCTGTCCGAAAACGCCGCCTTTGCCCGTGCGGTCATTGACGCGGGACTCATCTGGGTGGGCCCGTCCCCGGAAGCCATCGAGCTGATGGGGGACAAAGCACGGGCCAGGCAGGCGGCCGAGGATGCGGGCGTTCCCACCCTGCGCGGAACGCACGGAGAAGCCCCCACCGGCGACGCCCTGCTGGAGATCGCTGCCGAGATCGGTTTCCCCCTGGTGGTCAAGGCGGCCGCTGGCGGCGGCGGGCGCGGAATCCGGCTCGTGACGCGGGCGGAGGACCTGGCCTCGACGGTGGAGGTGGCCCAGGCCGAAGCGGCGGCCGCGTTTGGCAGCGCCGCCGTCTACCTGGAAAAGTTCGTGGAACGCGCCCGCCACGTTGAGGTGCAGGTGCTGGGCGACGGCACTAACGTGGTCCATCTCGGGGACAGGGACTGCTCCATGCAGCGGCGGCAGCAGAAAATCCTGGAGGAAGCGCCCGCCCCTGACCTGCCGGACGCCGTCCGCCGGCACATGCTGGAGTCCTCGGTGGAGCTCGCCCGGCAGTGCCACTACAAGGGCCTCGGAACGGTCGAATTCCTGTACGACGCAGTCAACCACGAGGTCTCCTTCATCGAGATGAACACCCGTCTCCAGGTGGAGCATCCCGTCACCGAAATGGTCACGGGCCTTGACCTGGTCCGGGAACAGCTGCTGATAGCTTCCGGGGAGCCGCTGCGGATGCGCCAGGAAGACGTTGTTTTCCGCGGGCATGCCTTCGAATTCCGGCTCAACGCCGAAGATCCGTCCAAGGGATTCATGCCCAGTCCGGGCCTGCTGGAACGCCTGGACTGGCCGGGCGGTCCCGGGGTCCGTATCGACTCCGGGTTCGTCGCCGGGTCCTCGGTCATGCCCTTCTACGACTCGCTGCTGGCGAAGATTATCGTCTGGGACGAAACCCGGGACGAGGCAATCGGCCGGTCCATCCGCGCCCTCGACGAAATCACCATCGAGGGTGTGTCAACAACCATTCCGCTGCTGAGCGCCGTGCTGCACCGGCCGGAACTGAAGTCCGTGGAGCACCACACCAAGTTCATCGAAACCTGCCCGGAGATCCTGGGGGACCTGTCATGAGCGATACCCTGGGCGCAGGCTCACTCAAAGGGACGGCGCGCTACACCTGGGGCGGCGACGAGTTCCTGTTCGTTGAAATCTCGGAGGCGATGAGCCTGGCCGCGAACTTCAAATCCAACTCGATGGCCACCAGGCTCGGCGACCGGGCGCTGGCTGGTGTCACGGAAATCTGCCCCGCCAACGCGTCCCTGCTGGTCCGTTTCGACCCCGATGTGCTGGACGCCGCAGAGCTGGAAGCAACCATGCGCGAGATCGAAGTGGAGGTGGACAACACCGCCCACCCGGTGCTGAACACGCGGCTGATCGAGGTTCCGGTCTGGTACGACGATCCGTACACGCGGGAAACCGGTGCCCGCTTCCGCAGCGGTCACCAGCGGCCCGAGGGGACCGACCTGGACTTTGCGGCCGAGGTCAACAACCTCTCCGGCGCCGCCGAGTTCATCAGGCGCCATCACAGCAGCCCGTGGCTGGTTTCCATGGTCGGGTTTGTCGCCGGCCTGCCGTTTATGTTCCAGATGGTGCCGCGTGAGCAGCAGTTGGAGGTACCGAAGTACCTCAGCCCGCGCACGGACACACCTCCCCTCACAGTCGGTCATGGCGGCTGCTTCGCGTGCATCTACTCCGTCCGCGGCGCCGGCGGCTACCAGATGTTCGGCATCGCGGCTGCCCCGATCTTCGACCCCGCGCAGTCCTTGGCCGACTTCAAGGACTTTATGGTCTTCTTCAAGCCGGGCGACATCGTCAAGTTTCGGCCGGTCGATGAGGACGAATACAAGAGCATCAAGGACCAGGTGGAGGCAGGCACCTTCGTCTACAAGCAGGTGCCGGTCACCTTTGACCTGGCTGAGGCCCTCGATGATCCCGAGAGCTACAACACGAAGCTATTGGAGAACCTCAATGACTCTTGAGATCTTGGAACCCGGCCTGTCGACGACGGTCCAGGACCGGGGACGATTCGGCCACTACAACGTGGGGATTCCGCAGGGCGGGTCCATGGACCAGCTCTCCGCGGAAATCGTGAATGCCCTGGTGGGCAACAGCGCTGAGGAAGCGGTGCTGGAATGCACGTATCTGGGCCCGAAATTCCGCACCTCCGCCCCCGCGGTCGTTGCCGTGGGAGGTGCCCCGGTGGAGGTTAAAGTCAACGGGGCCACCGTCTCGCAATGGGAAGCCATCGAACTCGCCGCAGGGGACGAAGTTTCCTTCGGCTTCCTCCAAGGCGGTACACGCTATTACGTGGCCGTCCGCGGCGGCATCGATGTGCCCCTTGTCCTGGGCAGCCGCTCCACCTACGCCCTCGGCGCCCTCGGCGGCTATAAAGGGCGCAAGCTCGCCGCGGGCGACGAGGTCCCGGTCGGCGATACCGCATCCGGGGAGGTCCTCGCCGGAATCGCCCCCGAGCTGCGCCCGGCATTTCCGGGCGAAACGGAGATCAGGGTTCTTCTGGGCCTCTACGACCACCGGCTCACCGACTCCGGTCTCGCAACCCTGCTGGATTCGACCTGGACGCTCACCCCGGTGGCCGACCGGACCGGCCTGCGGTACAGCGGGCCGGCCGTCGAATGGAAGGCCCGGGAGCAGCCTTTCGGCGCTGGTTCCGATCCTTCGAACATTGTCGACGCCGGATATGCGGTGGGTTCCATCCAGATCCCCGGAGGCAAGGAACCCATCGTCCTGCACCGCGACGCAGTGTCCGGGGGAGGCTATGCCATGGTCGCAACCGTCATCAGCGCGGACATGGACCAGCTTGCCCGCAGCGCACCCGGCACCAAGACCCGGTTCGTAGCCGTGACCATGGAGGAGGCCGTCGCGGCCCGTGCGGAAGGAAAAGCCCTCCGCCGTTCCATCTGGGGGTAGCCAACGCCCCGCAGTCCCGTGGCTCCCGCCACCAGTTCCATAAATGCATCACTACAACACCAGAGGTGTCGCCTTGTCGTACTCAAATCTAGTAATGCCCGCGGATCAGCGGGTCGGCAAATGGTCGCTGACAATGGCCTGGTGGGCCCTGTTTTCGGCCATGTTCTGGATCTACGTGGCCGTCGCCTCGGCAGGTGCCGTGGGGGTGCCGAACACCATCATCGGCATGGTCCTCACTATCGCCACCTACGGGCTCATCAACCTGGTGCTCTCGCGCTACGCCGCCCGGACCGGACTGACCGTGAGTGTCTTCTCCCGCACCCTGTTCGGGCTGCTGGGCTCGGCGCTTGCGTCACTGATCTTCGCAGCGACGGCCATCTACTACGCCGTCTTTGAAGGTTCCATCATCGCCGTCGCTTTCCACGAGTACTTTGGCGGCGACATCCTGATCTGGTACGCCGCGGTGGTGATCTATGCCATTCCCCTGGCGGTCGGTGGCGTCCAGCACTGGCTGGACCGGCTCAACGGCTTCCTGCTCCCGTTCTATTTCGCGGGGCTCGTTGCCGTGGTGATCGCCGCGACGGTGCTCCAAGGAGTCCCCACCAACTGGATCGGCGAGGCCGCGGCCAGCTCCGCGCTGCCCGGCTGGCTGACGTCCTATCTGATCTACATGGGGGTGTACATCATGATGATGTACACCTTTGACTACGCCCGGATGGGCAAGCGCGAGGACCGGAGGTTCCTGGGCAGCGTCACCTTCGGCTGGGTGTTCTATGCCTTCACCTTCGGCCTGAACGGCCTCGTCGGCATCTACATCATGAGTGCCTGGGGACTCGAGGCCTCGGAGACGGGTGTGGTCACGGCCTTCATTTCGTCGCTGGGAATCTGGGGCGTGCTGGTCATCTTCATCTCGCAGACCCGCATCAACACGGCCAACTACTTCCTCGCGTCGACAAACCTCTCGGCCTTCGCCCACCGGGCGTTCGGCCTGAACCTGCCACGGTATGTCTGGGTGATCGTCTCCGGCATCCTGGCGTACCTGCTGATGCTCACGGATGTGCTGAGCTACCTGCTGAAGGCGCTCGCCTGGCAGGGAGTCTTTGTCACGGCCTGGGTTGCGATCGCACTGACGTACATCGCCATCAACTGGAAAGAGGAGCGGTACCTTCCGGAAGTCCGGCCGGGGCGGCTGAAGCCAGTGACAGCCGGAGCCATCGCATGGGTGATCGCCTCCGCCGCCGGCATCCTGCTGACCGAGCAGACAGCGCTGCCCGTGGTCTCGCAGCTCACCCCGCTGATCACCATGGCACTCGCAGGCGGCTTGTACTACGCCGCGTACAAGCTCTCCCCGCCTCCGGTCATGGACGGGCAAAAGGACCTGACGCCGGAGGAGCACGCCGAGCTCCTGGCCGCCGAACCGCAATAGCCGGCCCGCCCGCTGCGGCCGCTGCGGCCGCTCCCGCCGGGTTCCGCGGAAGGGGGAGCGGCCGTGCGGCCTGCCGCTCCGGCGGCAGGGGCCGTCACCGCCGTCGGCGGATCAGCACGACGACGAGTATGCCCGTCAGGGCGCCCAGCAGGGTTTCGGCGGCGCGCTCGGTCACCAGAATGTAGGGGTCGGACGGTGCGGCCAGCTGTGTGATCAGCAGGATCACGGGAGTGAAGGACACCATAGCCAGCCCGTAGTGCCTGGTCATGAAGAGTTCCGTGGTGAATTGCAGTCCTATCACCAAGAGGGCCAGGACGGCGGCCTCGTGCCCGGGGAAAGAACGGAGGGGGGAGAAGTCCCACGGGAACAACACCACAGCAACCACCACAAGGCCCGCCAGGGTGCCAACAATCCGGTGCAGGCCGCGGTGCACACTGCTTGGCATATCCGCCCCCGCCAAGGGGACGGCGGCGGCCGCCATGGCCCAGTGCGGGTGCCCGCTTCCGCTCAGGACTCCGACGGAGCCGGCCGCGCCGACGGCGGTAAGGTACCGGCCGGCATGGATCCAGGCTGACCGGCGCCTGGCCCCGCGCAGGGCAGGGACATCACGTTCCGCGCCGCGTTCCCACGCCCTGCCCCGCACCCAGCCGCCGAACCCCACGACCATGGACCAGGCGGCCGACAGGGCGCCGATCAGGACCGCCGTGTGCCAGTGCACCGTTGTGGGAACGGAGGCGCAGGCGCCGAGTGCCAAAATCCCGAAGAACGGGCCGGCGGGCTTCAGCGCGACCTTGTCCGCGAAGAGGGAACCCGCTGCTGCCAGCAAGGTTTCGGTGACGACGAGCACCCAGGAATGGAGCTGGTCTATTGAAAGGAAGACACCGACTGCCAGCCCGCCGACGAGCAGGAAGGCCGCCTGGCCCTGGTGCGTGAGGCGCAGTTGATGCGGCTCGTTCCGACCGTACATGCCGGTCAGGGCACCGAACACCGCATAGATCATCAGCTCCGGGCGGCCCGCGGCGAGGAGTGCGAGGGACGGGACGGCGACTCCGACGGCAACGCGCGCTGCCGAGGCGTGGTCCCTGTTGGCCGGTGCCAGGCTGTGAAGCGTGCGGAAATGCGCGCCGAGGGATTGCATGGTGCCTCCAATTTTTCAGGCTGGGACCGGACGGGACAGGTGCAGGGCCTGCAACCGGACACGCCTAAGGCCTGCCTTGTGTGGTTCCCCCAACGGGTAATCACACAAGGCAGGCCTCAACGGGCGGGACTTTGCTACAGAGCCTGGGTTAGCCGGCCGGGCTCAGGATGAACCGGACCGGGCTGCCAGAAGGGCAAGCTCAGGCTTAGACAGGAACCTTTTCGGTGTCCCGCGGTGCCGTCGGATCAGCACCCGTACCGGCGGTTGTGGTGAAGGGCATGTCCATCTCCACGAGGTCGATCAGCGGGTTCTCGTCCTGGTTCGCAACGATTTCCTTGGCCTCGGCCTGCGTGTCCACGCTGGGCATGGAACCCGGCAGCGGGCGCTGGGCCGATTCCTTCAGGAAGTAAATCGCGACTGCACCGATCGCCGAGGTGGCCATCAGGTAGTAGGCGGGCATCATGTCATCGCCGGTGGCGCCGATGAGGGCGGCAACGATGAAGGGCGTGGTGCCGCCGAAGATGGCTACGGAGAAGTTGTACGCGATGCCCATGGCGCCGTAACGGCTCGCCGTCGGGAACTGCGCCGGCAGGGCCGAGGCCAGGTTCGCCACGTAGAACGTCACCGGGAAAGCGATCAGGCCCAGGCCCAGGAGGGTGGACCAGATTTCTCCGACGCCGATCAGCATAAACGCCGGGGCGGCCAGGACCACGGTGCTGAGCGCACCGATCCACAGCACGGGGCGGCGGCCAATCCGGTCGGACAGCTTCCCCGTGAGCGGAATGCAGAGGCTCATGATGACCAGCACGGGGATGGTCAGCAGGGTGCCGTGCACCGGATCGTAGCCCTTGGACTCGGTGAGGTACGTCGGCATGTAGGACGTCAGGGCATAGCCTGCGGTGTTCGCGGCTGCCACCAGGATCATGGCGACGATCAGTGAACGCCAGTAGGCCTTCACGATGCCCACCGGGCCCTTGGATGCGGCAGCGTCAGAGGCAGCAGCGTCCTTGGCGACGTTTTCCTGGGCGTCCAGGGTGGCCTGGAACTGGGGGGATTCCTCGATCTTGTTACGGAAGTAGATCGCGATCAGGCCCAGCGGGCCGGCGATCAGGAACGGGATCCGCCAGCCCCACTCCTCCATGGTGCTCTGGCCGAGGGTCAGCTGCAGTCCGGAAACCAGTGCGGCGCCGAGGGCGAAGCCGAGGTAGCTGCCCATGTCCAGGAAGCTGGCGAAGAAGCCGCGGCGCTTGTCCGGGGAGTATTCGCTTACGAAGGTTGTGGCACCGGCGTACTCGCCGCCGGTGGAGAATCCCTGCACGAGCTTGAGCAGCACCAGCAGGGCCGCAGCCCACATGCCGATCTGCGCGTAGCCGGGCAGCAGGCCGACGGCGAAAGTACTGGCAGCCATCAGCATCAGGGTCCAGGCGAGGACCTTCTGGCGGCCCACCTTGTCGCCGAGCCAGCCGAAGATGACTCCGCCGAGGGGGCGGGCAATGAAGGTGGCGGCAAACGTTCCCAGCAGGAACAGCGTCTGAACGCTCTTGTCCGCCTCAGGCAGGAACACCGGTCCCATG
Source organism: Arthrobacter sp. 001422645 (assembly GCF_059816125.1). Taxonomy (NCBI): domain Bacteria; kingdom Bacillati; phylum Actinomycetota; class Actinomycetes; order Micrococcales; family Micrococcaceae; genus Arthrobacter; species Arthrobacter sp. 001422645. The sequence goes on from NZ_JCBANT010000002.1 coordinate 210,957, forward strand.
GTGGTGATCAGGTAGCCGAACACGCCGACGTCGTACCACTCCATGGTGTTACCCACGATGGTGCCGCCGAGTGCCTTCTTGAGCATCGGCTTGTTGACGACGTTGACGTCGGACTCTTTGAGCCGACGCCGCGTACGCAGCTTAGGTTTCTTCGCACCCGAGGGTGCGGCTTGGTTGGTTCCGCTGGCGTTCAAAACGCCTGCTGAAGAGTCGGTCGTGCTTCGGTCTTTGGGCATTTGGGCCGCTCCTATGGAGGTCATTTGCTTGCGACTTGTAGCTGCCCCGCTCTGGGCAGGCTTTCAATTTTACGTGATTTCTATGGTGTTTCCGAGTTTCGTGCCGTATCATCCGGTGTTTCGACCCCGATCAGGGGTGAAATGGCGGATATCTTTTCCGCCATTTCGCCGCGCCAATGCTGGGAAACCCCGGCCTCCAGCGTGGCCGCCGCAAAATTTTTCCCCGCGGCGCGGCCTCGAGCCGGTTTTCCGGCCCAAATCAGGCTTCCCGGGACGGGGCCGTCCCACTCCCGGCTGACCCTCCGAGACCTCGCTGCACCGCGAAAAAGGGGGTACCCACGGGATCAGGAATGCGCTTAGGGTTGAAGTCAGCGCAGCACTGATCACCAAGCCGCACAAGGAGAACAGTCCATGACTGGCAAAGAGACCGAGAAGAGCACCAACAGCGGGGCCGAAGGGGACGGCACGTCCCAGCCCAAGGAGGGGCAGGGGAAAGGCATCAAGTCGCGCCTCACCGACGCCCAGAAGGAGATGCTCGCCAGCAAGTCGCGGGGCGGCGCCGGCTCACAAAGTGTTGGCCACAGCCACAAGCCCACGCACGTCAGCGGCAAGCAGGGTCCGACGGAAAAGAAAGTCCGCTGGTAGCCCTACAGACAACGCAAGGCCGCCGACCTACGATTGTTGGACACTTCATTTCACAGCTTATTTCGACGGCGTAATTCGACAGCGGAAGGAAGAGCAATGGCGGAACACCAGTTCGGAGACGACATCAATCCCGAGGTTGCCAGTCATCTGGCGGAGTCCATGGATGAGGCGCCCGGCCCGGAAACCAAACGCCCCGCCCCGCCTTCCGCAGCCGGGGGGCAGCAGTGGCCGGACGGCAACGGCAAACACCGCCACCCCAAGGAACACGACGTCAAGCACGGCCGGCTGGCTCAGGGGGCCGCGGTGAACGCGGTTCACCGGATCACCCCGCCGGACACCCCGCACTCCTCCTGACCGCCGCCCGCGGTCACGGGTCGGCGCTACAGGCCGGCGGCATTAATCCGGTCGGCATCAGCCCGGGTCAACCCGCAACGGTTGGCCCGGGCTTTTCGCTGCCCTCAGCCGTCCTCCACCACCACGTCCCCCGGCTCCTTATCCAGCCGCCATCCGCGCCAGACCGGATGCCGGAGCTTGCCGCTGCCGGTCCATTCCCCGTAGGTGACCTCGCCGACCAGTCTGGGGCTCACCCAGTGAGCGTCCGAGGCGTCGGCTGCCGGCACGTCGCTGAACGGCGAGGTCTTCCGCGGCAGCGCATCGAGCTGCTGGCGCAGTTCCAGTAGCTCGCGGGCACTGAAGCCACTGCCCACCCGTCCCACGTAGCGCAGCCTGGATCCGTCCGGGATCCCCAGCAGGAGAGAGCCCACGGACTGCCCGCGCTCGCCCTTGCCCGGCCGCCAGCCGCCGACCACCACCTCCTGGGTGCGCTCGAACTTGAGCTTGAGCCAGGACCTGCTGCGCTGCCCGACGTAGCGGCCGTCCGTGCGCTTGGCCATCACGCCCTCGAGCCCCAGCTCCTCGGCACTTTCCAGGATGTGCCGGATATCGCCGTCGATCAGCCCGGAGAGTTCCACCGGGCAGTCGGAGGGGGTGAAAAACGCTTCCAGCCCGGTCCGGCGCTTGCTGAGCGGGAGACGGCGGAGGTCCTTGCCATGCTCGGCGAGAAGGTCGAACAGCATCAGCCGCACCGGCGTCGACGCCCGCGCCTTCGCGACGTCGGCGGCCCTCGTAAGCTTCATCCGCCCCTGCAGCAGCCCGAAGTCGGGACGCCCCGACGGGCCGACGGCGATGATCTCGCCGTCGGCGATGAAATCCTGCTCCGGCCAGCAGGTGCGGTCCGTCAGCTCCGGATACGCGGCGGACATGTCGTTGCCGTTGCGGCTGATCAGTCGGATGGACTTCGCGTCCCCGACGATCAGGGCCCGCACCCCGTCCCACTTGAGCTCAAACTGCCAGTCCTTGTCCGGGAGGTCGGAAATGCTCCCGGCGCTGGCCAGCATCGGCTTGAAGTCCTCAGGAACCAGGGTGGCGGGCTGGCCACCGGCCGGCGCTGTGGCGGCATCCGCTTCATCGTCCTGCGGCGGGGCGGTCCGCCCCGCCTTCGAGTCCTTCGCGGCGAGGGGGTCCATCAGATGGATGAGCCACTGGTCGTCGCCCCGGCCGGTGTGGATCAGGGCGAACCTGCGGGCGCCGCCCAGCCCGCCGTCGTCCTGTCCGGTGAGGGTGGCAATCACTTCCTTGCCCGCCATCCACTTCTCGCACTCGTAGTACCCGTGGTCCCAGATGCTGATGGTCCCGGCGCCGTATTGGCCCTTGGGGATGGTGCCTTCGAAGTCGGCGTAGTCCATCGGGTGGTCCTCGGTCTGGACCGCGAGGTGGTTCTTCGTCTTGGACGTGGGGACACCCTTGGGCAGCGCCCAGGACACCAGCACGCCGTCGCGCTCCAACCGGAAATCGTAGTGCAGCCGGCTGGCGTGGTGTTCCTGGATAACGAACTTCTCCCGCAGCGTGCCGTCGCCGGGTTCCGCTCCTTCCGCGCCTGCACGGTGGCGCTCGGCCGTGAACGGCTCCGGGGTGGACGCCGCGTCCCGCTTGGCGCGGTACGTCTCCAGCCGCGGATCGGTGTCACCGCCGTCGCCGGTTGCCGCCGCGGCGCCGGGGCCGTCCCGCTGGGGACCCGGCTGGGCTCCCGGCCGCTTGCCGGAGATGACGGCGAAGGGATCTTTGCCGGACTTCACCCGCTGCAGGACCTCCTGGTAGTCGAGCTGGTGCAGGGACGGCGAGCTGAGTTCGCGCCAGGTCCGGGGTGCCGCCACCGTGGGCCGGAGCCGGCCCCGCAGGGAATAGGGCACGATAGTGGTCTTTGCGGCGCTGTTCTGGCTCCAGTCCACCAGGACCTTGCCGGTGCGCAGCGTCTTCTTCATGTCACTCACGGCAAGCTCCGGGTGGTCGGCCTCCAGTGAACGTGCCAGTTCGTGGGCGAACTCGGAGATCTGCTCCGAGCTCTGTGTGCCGTCGAGCGCGGCGTACAGGTGGATGCCCTTGCTCCCGCTGGTCACGGGTACGGGCTCCAGTCCCACGTCCTCCAGGATGGTGCGGGCGAGCTTCGCCACCTCAACACATTCGGCCAGCCCGGCCCCTTCGCCTGGATCCAGATCCAGCACCAGCCGGTCCGGAGGCATCTGGTTGCCGTGGGAATCCACGCGCCACTGAGGGACATGGATCTCGAGGGCCGCGATCTGGGCGAGCCAGGCCAGGGTGGCCGGATCATTGACCAGCGGGTACTGGATGGTGCGGTCCTTGTGGGTGATGGACGCCCGCGGCACCCACCCCGGCGTCGAATGGTCCAGGTTCTTCTGGAAGAACATCTCGCCAGGGGCATCGGCGGTCCCGACGCCGTGCACCCAGCGTTTCCGGGTGGCCGGGCGGTTCGCCGCAGCCGGAATCAGGACCGGCGCCACCGCGGCGTAATAGGCCAGGACGTCGGCCTTCGTGGTGCCCGTCTCCGGATACATGACCTTGTCCAGGTTGGTGATAACCATTTCGCGGCCGGCAACCCGGACACGCTCCCTGCCGCCGGCCGGCGTGGTTTCAGTCAAAGGTCTTCACCTGCCTGCAACTGTGATGTTCACTTGATCCATGAGAGCCATCTGGAAAGGCGCGATAGCGTTCGGGCTGGTCAACGTGCCCGTCAAGGTCTATAGCGCGACCGAAGACCACGACATCAGCCTCCACCAGGTCCACAATGCCGACGGCGGCCGGATCCGGTACCAGCGCCGCTGCGAGGTCTGCAGCAAGATCGTGGACTACGAGGACATCGACAAGGCCTACGAGGACGACGGGCGGACGGTGGTCCTCAGCCGCGAGGAGCTGAAGTCCATCCCGGCCGAGAACAGCCACGAGATTGACGTGGTGCAGTTCGTGCCGGCCGAGCAGCTGGACCCGATGACGTTCGAGAAGAGCTACTACCTTGAGCCCGACTCCAAGTCGCCCAAGGCCTATGTGCTGCTGCGGCGGGCGCTGGAGGACACCGACCGGGTGGCCATCGTCCAGTTCGCCTTGCGGGACAAGACCCGGCTGGGGGCCCTGCGGATCCGCGGAGACGTCCTGGTCCTGCAGTCGTTGCTCTGGGCCGATGAGGTACGGGAGGCCAGCTTCCCCGCGCTCGAAACCACCATCCGCATCTCCGCGCAGGAACGCGAGATGTCCGCGGCGCTGGTGGACTCGATGGCGGCGGACTTCGAGCCGGACCAGTTCACCGACGACTACCAGCTGCAGCTGCGCCAGCTCATCGAGGCGAAGCTGGAGAAGGGGGAGTCCCTGGACACCGAGGAGACCTTCGGCGTCGCGGCGGCCGAGGCCGGCAGTGGCGAGGTGATCGACCTGATGGAGGCGCTCAAGCGGAGCCTGGAGAAGAAACGCGGGGGAGGGGCAGTGTCCGGAGCGGACTCCGCCAAATCCACCGGGAAGCCCACCGCCGGATCCACTGCCAAATCCGCCGCCAGGCCCGCCGCGAAGTCGACGGCGGCCAAGGCCGCGCCCAAGTCGGCCTCCCGGGCCGCTCCCAAAGCCGGCACGAAAACCACCGCCAAAACCACCGCGAAAACCGGCGGCACGAAGGCATCCCCGAAGGCTGCCGCCGCGAAGACTGCCGATGGGGCCGCACGCAAGGAGGCCTGAGCGGGAGCCGGTCCGGCCGGCGGCCACCGGGATCAGGAGTTCCTGAGCGCGGAAATGAGCTCGCTTTTCTTCTTCGCCGAGTAGCCTTTGAGGCCGATCTCCTTGGCGCGCGCCTTCAACTGGGGGACGGTCCAGTCCTCGTAGTCACCGGCATTCCCGCCCTTGCGGCCCACGGCCGACCGGCCCTTCTTGGCGGCGGCGTTGGAGATGCGGGCGGCCTTCTGCTTCGACGCCCCGTCCTCCAGCAGCTCTTCGTAGAGTTCCGGATCCTTGATGCTGGGGCTCTCGGCGCCCCGCGGGCCGTTCTTTTTCGTGGGCACGGCTACCTCCCTGGCTGGATGTCGGGGCCGCCGGTGGTGTCTTCCACTTCGCCCCGGGCCACCGAGGACCGCCATTCGCCGGTTTCGATGCCGCGGGATTCGATGAACTCTTTGAAGCGGCCGAGGTCCGCGGTGACCTGGCGGCTGTCCGCACCGACGGCCGAGCCGGCCTTTTCCATGAGCCCCTCGGGCTCCCACTCCAGTTCCACGTTGACCCGGGCGCGCTCGGCACCGAGGGGTTCGAACGTCACGGTCCCGGCGTTGCGCGGCTTGTCCGTGCTGACCCAAGCGATTTTCCGGTCGGGCGTCTGCTCGGTGATCTGGGCGAAGTATTCGCGACGGACGCCGGCGATGTCGGTGCGGAACTGGAGGGAGGTCTCGTCGATCTGTTCGACGGCCGCGACCCCTTTCATGAACTCGGGAAAGGTTTCGAACTGGGTCCATTGGTTGTACGCGGTGGACACGGGAACGTCGACTTCGATGCTGTGCTGCACGGTTGCCACGGGGCGTCTCCTTCGGCCGGGAACTGGTCCTGCGGCAGCCCACGGGTGGTGGTGCCGTGGTTTCCAAACTAGCGGCGCGGCCGGGCCGTGACAAGCAGTTACTAAGTTTGCTGAGGAATTTCCCGGGAACCCCCGAGGGTGCCGGAACGCAGAAGCCCGGCCGCACCCTCTTCAGGGTTCGACCGGGCCTCGGAGCCGGTGGCAGCGTCGCCGGACGGTGACGCTATTCGGCGTCGTGGTCCGTTTCGAGGATCTGGACCAGACGCTCCAGGGCGGCGTCGGCGCCATCGCCCTCGGCGCGCAGCACCACAACTTCGCCGTGGGACGCGCCCAGGCTCATGAGGGACAGGATGCTTGCGGCATCCATGGCCTCGTCAACGGGTTCGCCCAGGCGGGCAATGGTGATTTCGAGATCGAACTCGCCTGCAGCCTCGGCAAAGATCGCGGCCGGTCGGGCGTGCAGCCCGACGCGGCTGGCAATGGTGGCGTTACGTTCGGTCATTGTTGCTCCTTGGTTTCAGCTTGGGGAATATCAGCCAGGAAGGTTTTTCTGGACGGCTCAGGCGGCTACGGGAACCTGTTCCACCGTATCAACCGGCTTCTTGACTGCGTAGCGCTTGAGCCCGATGATTGCGAAGGCCGTGACGACGGTTCCGGCTGCGATGGCGACAACGAACATCAGGAAGTTGTCGATCGCGAAGAAGACGAAGATTCCGCCGTGCGGGGCCTTCGATCCCACCCCGGCTGCCATGGAGATGGCGCCCGTCACGGCGCCGCCGAGCATGCTGGCGGGGATGACGCGGAGCGGGTCCGCGGCGGCGAACGGGATGGCGCCTTCGGAGATGAAGGACGCTCCCAGCAGCCAGGCCGCCTTGCCGTTTTCCTGCTCTGCCAGGCTGAAGAGCTTCTTGTTCAGCACGGTGGAGGCGAGTGCCATGGCCAGCGGCGGGACCATGCCGGCGGCCATGACGGCTGCCATGATCTGCCACGGGGCCTGGTTGGCGACAGAGGCGGCGCCGAGGCCGGCGACGGCGAAGGAGTAAGCAACCTTGTTGACCGGTCCGCCGAGGTCGAAGCACATCATCAGGCCCAGGATGACGCCGAGGGCGATGGCGCTGGCGCCGGTGAGGCCGGCAAGGAAGTTGTTGAGCCCGGCGGTGATCGAGGCAATGTAGGCGCCCAGGAAAACGAACAGAATGCCCGATGCCACGAACGATGCCACGAGCGGGATAATAACCACCGGCATCAGGCCGCGCAGCCAGCGGGCCACATTGAGCTTTCCGATCGCGTGTGCCACATAGCCGGCGATCAGGCCGCCCACAATGCCACCAATGAATCCGGCACCCATAAAGACGGCAACGGCGCCGGCGACGAAGCCCGGGGCAATGCCGGGCCGGTCAGCGAGGGCGTACGCGATGTAGCCGGACAGTGCAGGGACGAGGAAGCCCAGTGACAGGGCGCCGATCTTGAACATCACGGCACCCAGGTAGGCGCCCAGCGGGCCCCAGGCGAGTTCCGGGTATTCGGTCGGCAGATTGGTGAGGCTGTTCTCCGCCAGGATCTTGTCCGCGAAAGCGGTGATGTCATAACCGCCCAACAGGAAGCCGAGGGCGATCAGCAGGCCGCCGCCTGCCACGAACGGGATCATGTAGCTGACGCCCGTGAGCAGCGCCTTCTTCAGTCTGGTGCCGAAGTGCTCGCCCTTCTCCTCGGCCTCCTGCTGCGCCTGGTCCTCACCGAAGTGCGGGACGCGGCGGGCGTTGGGGTTGTCCGCAGCGGCGAGGGCCTCCTGAACCATCTTGTCCGGCTCGTCGATGCCACGCTTGACCGGCGCGTTGATGACCGGCTTGCCGGCGAAACGCTCCTTGCCGCGCACATCCACGTCCACGGCGAAGATCACGGCGTCGGCGGCGGCGATCACGGCGGGGTCCAGCGCCTTGGCGCCGGAGGACCCCTGCGTCTCCACCTGCAGGTCGACGCCGACTTCCTTTGCCGCGGCCACAAGCGAATCGGCGGCCATGTAGGTGTGGGCGATGCCGGTGGGGCACGCGGTGACGGCGACCAGGCGCTTGGGACGGGCCGCTTCGGAGGGGGCCGGTTCGCCGTTTGCGTCGGCGGTTGCGCCCGCAGTGACGCCGGTGGCGGCAGCTGCCGCCGGCGCCGCCGGCTTGTCCGCGAGGGCGCCTTCCACGAGCTCAACCACCTCGGCCTCGGAGCCGGCGGCGCGCAGGGCCGCGGTGAAGTCTTTTTTGATCAGGGAGCGGGCCAGCTTGGAGAGTAGCTTGAGGTGCTCCTGGTCCGCGCCTTCGGGGGCCGCGATGAAGAAGATCAGGTCCGCGGGACCGTCCTTGGCGCCAAAGTCCACCGGCTGGGAGAGCCGGGCCATTACGAGCGTCGGTTCGGTGACCGCCGTCGAGCGGCAATGCGGGATGGCGATGCCGCCCGGGACGCCGGTGGCGGTCTTGGATTCACGGGCGAAGGCGTCGGCGAAGAGGCCTTCAACTTCTGTGGCGCGGCCGTTGGCTGCAACTTTGCCTGCCAGGTGCCGGATCACGTCCTCGGGCGAGCTGCCCAGGTTCTGGTCGAGCTCGACCAGTTCGGTAGTAATGAGCTGAGTCACTGTCAATCCTTCCGGAGGGCCGTGATGGTTACGGCATCGGGGGTGGTTTGGTGGACTGCCGGGACTGTGGAGCCCGGCAGGGAAGCGGCGGCGGCACCGTGGGCCACGGCCTGACGGAGGCAATCGGCCGGGGCGGCGCCCTGGCCGGAGGCGAGCAGGTAGCCGGCCAGCGAGGAATCGCCGGCGCCTACCGTGCTCACCGCAGTGACCGGCGGATGCGTGGCCAGCCACGCGCCGTCGGCCGTCACAAGCACCGCACCCTTGGACCCGAGTGTTGCCAGCACGGCACCCACCCCGGAACGCACGACGGCGGCGGCGGCAACCGCGGCTGCCTCCGGATCCGCTTCGAGTTCCTCGGCGGACTTGTTGGTGGCGAATCCGGCTGCGGCGGCCAGTTCCACCAGTTCCTCGGCGTTGGGTTTAAGGAGATCCGGTTTCCCCAGCGCATCGCCGGAGATCGCGGCGGCGAGCGGTTCGCCGGAGGAATCGACGGCGATGAGGGGAGCCTCGTTGCCGTGATCCATGGAGCGCAGCCGCCGGGTGACGGTGGCGTAGAAGTCGGCCGGGACCCCGGGTGGGAGTGACCCGGCCAGGACAACCCAGCTGGCGCCGCGGGAGCGGTCCAGCAGCAGCCCGATCAGGGCTTCCTGCTGGTCTGCGCTGAGAACCGGGCCGGGTTCGTTGATTTTGGTGGTGACGCCGCCGGGCTCGGTGAGCGCCACGTTGCTGCGCAGAGGCTCGCCGATCGGGAGGGCGGCGAAGGGGACGTCGCCTGCCCGGAGCCCAGCGAGGACGGGGTCCGCTTCGGCTCCGGGGAGCACGGCGACTGTTGTCATGCCGGAGGCGACGAGGGCGCGGGAGACGTTGACTCCCTTGCCGCCGGATTCCTGCCGGACGGAGACGGCCCGCTGGACTTCGCCGCGGAGCAGGGGTCCGGGCAACGCCACGGTGCGGTCCAGGCTCGGGTTGGCGGTCAGGGTGACGATCATGCGACCACCACCTCCACTCCGGCGTCCGCGAGGGCGTCGGCCAGGTCCGGGCTGGGTTTCGTGTCAGTGATCAAGGTGTCCAGATCTTTCAACGAGGCGAACTGGACCAGGGTTTCGGCGTCCAGCTTGGAGGAATCAGCCAACACCACTATGCGGCGTGCTGATTGGACGAAGGCAGCCTTGACAGCGGCTTCTTCAGGATCGGGAGTGCTCAGCCCGAAGGCTGCGTGGATGCCGTTGGTGCCAATGAAGGCGATGTCCGGGCGGATCCGGCGGGCGGCTTCGACGGTGGACTGGCCAACGGCGGCCTGGGTCAGTCCGCGGACCTTCCCGCCCAGCAGATGCAGGGCGATGCCGGGTTCGGCGGACAGCCTGGCCGCGATGGGCAGGGAGTGGGTGATGACCACGAGCTCCGGGACGGGGCCCGAGATCGCGGTGGTTGCTGCCGTCCGGGCGGCCAGGAGCTCCGCGAGGGACTCGGTGGTGGATCCGGCGTCGATCAGGACGCTGCCGGTGCCGTCCTGCGGGATGAGCGCCAGGGCGGCCTCGGCGATCCGGATCTTTTCCGGCTGCCGCTGGTCGGTCCGGACCAGGATGCTCTCCTCGTTTGTGCTGAAGCGGTCCGGGGACACCGCGCCGCCGTGGACCCGGCGCACACTGCCGGCGGCTTCGAGGGCGGCGAGATCCCGGCGGACCGTCTCGGTGGTGATGCTGAAGCGCTCGGCGAGGTCCGTGACGCTGGCGCGGCCACTGGCAGTGATGAGCCCAACAATCAACTGTTGGCGTTCCTCGGCGAACACTGGCTCTCCCTTGTGTCAGTACTGCGGGCCTTCCTGCCACTTCCGTGATAGCCATCACATGCGGTGGAGTTGATTGACTTTATCTTTGAATCTGTTGGTTTGTCAATGGAAAACAACATGAACGCAGAAAAGTCACCCTGGCCCCCGGGGGACATGTCCGGTCTTCGCGCCGGAGAGTGGACATGTGGGGACTATGTCCAGCCGGGGTCTGAATCGCGGGGCATGTCCGCATCGGGTGTTCACGGGCTCCCGGGGGGACATGCCCACTCTTCGCGCCGGGGAGTGGGCAGGTGGGGGTTATGTTCACCCGTGGCAGCAGGCGTGGGGCATGTCCATCCTCGTGGGTTTGCGGGCTCGGGGGACATGTCCAGTCTTCGCGCCGGGGAGGGGGCAAACGGCAGACGCCGGGCCAGACCTCCTGGAGGTCCGGCCCGGCGTCGGGATTGTTCGTTGGGCTCACTGCGGCCCGCCGGGACTAGATGCCGGCGTCGCGGCTCTCGTTCCGGGTGATGGTTTCGCCGGTGTTGGGGTCCACGACGGAGCGGGTTTCGCTCACCCGGCGGGTGCGGCTGCGTCCCGGGGAGGCCAGGACCAGGGATGCGATCAGCCCGATCACGCCCACCGCCATCAGGATGTAGCCCACCATGGTCTGGTCCACGTTGGGGATCAGTCCGGGGGCGATGGCCCAGGCCAGGATGGCGCCCAGGGCGATAAGGAAGATGGAGGAACCGATTCTCATGACTTGCTCCTTGTGTCCGGTGGGACGGATAGGCATTGCTAAGCATGCTGTCCACCGTCACGCTACAGCCCGGTGTGTGTAGTTTCAACGATTCGCGTTGCGCCACTCCGGCAGTTTCCGCACGTCAAAGTCTTTTCCGCGGCGGTTTTGGACAACCGCGGCGCGGATCCGGGGTGCGGTTGTCCGATTCCGTGGCGGATTCACAGTCGCGACACCGAGGCGGCCCCGGGCGCAGGATCCCCGTACTCTTAAAAGGTGCATCGCGGCAGCCCCGCGCCTGCCGTCCCCCCGCAAGCCGTCGCCACACGCCCTTCCCGCCCGCCACACGCCCCGCCCGCAAGCCGTCACTTCCCGCTCGCCACACGCCCCGCACACCCGCCGACCCTGCAGTCCCCGCGGGCCGCCCGAAGGGCCTCACAGAATGCCGGTACCCATGCCTGAAGTTTCTCCCAGAGTTGTTGTCACCGGACTCGGTGCGGTCACCCCTGTGGGCGGGACCGCGCCCGAGACCTGGGCCGCGCTGCTGGCCGGACGTTCCGGAATCGCGGCGCTGGAGGAGGACTGGGCGCAGGGCCTCCCCGTCCGCATGGCCGGCCGGGTGGGCGTTGACGTCGCTTCGCAGCTCACCACCCCCGAATACAAGAGGATGGACCGCTGCGGGCATCTGGCCCTGATCGCGGCCCGGGAAGCGTGGGCACAGGCCGGCCGTCCCGAGGCTGACCCGGAGCGGCTGGCTGTGGTGATCGGTTCCGGCTACGGCGGCCTGGACACCACCCTGGAGCAGGCCCGGACGCTGGATGCCAGCGGCCCGCGCAGGGTATCCCCGCATACCCTCACCCGGATCATGGTCAACGCGCCGGCGGCCTGGGTGTCCATGGAGGTAGGCGCCAAAGGCGGGGCCAGAACCCCGGTGAGCGCCTGCGCCTCCGGGGCCGAGGCCATCTCGCAGGCGGCCGACATGATCCGGGCGGGGGCGGCCGACGTCGTCATCGCCGGCGGCGTGGATTCCTGCATCAACGGCCTGATCGTCAGCGGGTTCGCGCAGATCCGGGCGCTGTCCACCCGCAACGGGGACCCGCAGTCCGCGTCCCGGCCCTTCGACCGGGACCGGGACGGATTCGTGCTGGCCGAGGGGGCCGCGATCCTGGTCCTGGAGCGTGAAGACCACGCCCGGGCCCGCGGGGCCGACATCCTAGGCGTCGTGGCCGGGACCGCGGTGACATCCGACGCCGTCGACATCGTCGCTGCTGATCCCGCCATGCAGCGCCGGGTTATGGAAAAGGCGATCGCGGCGGCCGGACTTGGCGCCGGGGACATCGGCCTGGTCCACGCCCACGCGACGTCCACGCCCGTGGGTGACCGCCTGGAGGCGGAAGCCATCAATGCCGTATTGGGGAACCAGGTTCCCGTCACGTCGACCAAATCCCTCACCGGGCACCTCCTCGGCGGAGCCGGGGCGCTCGGCGCCATCGTGATGATCCAGGCCCTGAAGACCGGGGCGGTCCCGGGCACCAGCAACCTTGGCGAGCCCGACGCCGGGATCGACCTTAACCTCATCCGGGCCACAGTGTCGGGCCAGCCCGCGAAGGCGGGCATAGCCAACGCCTTCGGTTTCGGCGGGCACAGCACCGCGCTGGTGATCACCGAAAGCTAGGCTGTTCCGATGGAGACAGTCGTCTGGTCCAAGCCGGAACACGAACGCCCCGGCACGCCGCTGCTGGTGATGATGCACGGTTACGGCAGGGATGAGTCCCGGATGGCGAAGCTGTTCGACTCCCTGCCGCCCGCATTCACCTGCGCCGCGCTGCGCGGGCCCAAGGAAATCGGGGACGGCTACGGCTGGTTCCTGCTGGACTACTTCCTGACCCATGACCTCGCCGACGTCATCTCCTCCACCAACGCGGTCTTTGACTGGATCGAATCCGTCAAGGCGCAGCACAGCAGTGTCAGCCTGTTCGGCTACTCGCAGGGCATGGCCATGGCCAGCACCCTGCTGCGGCTGCGGCCGGCGCAGTTCCGGGCCGCCGTCGGTCTCTCCGGCTTTGTCCTGGAAAACGAACTCCTCGCGATGAGCGAATCGTTCGAGTCACGCCCGCCGTTCTTCTGGGGCCGGGACCGGGACGACCTTGTGATCAACGACGCCGCCACGGAACACACCGAGGAGTGGCTCCACGCGCACACCAGTCTCACGGCGCGGACCTACCCCGGAATGGGCCACTCCATCTCGGCGGCCGAACTGGTGGACGTCAGCGCGTTCCTCCGCCACTACGTGCTGCGCCGGGACGGCCCACCCGGAGCTGCCTAGCCACCAGTACACCGGTGCGGCAGGGCCAAAGGACCTTTTCTTTGTTTATCCACTTGCGCGCCAATTTTGTAAGCGTTTACACTCGACCTTGGCCATGTTTCCGGCCCACGACTTCAGGGGGAAGAAAGGGCTGAGCCCGTGCTGCAGGCCAAGGCGCCGCGCGCCACCATCCAAGACGTCGCCGCACTCTCCGGACTCTCCATCTGCACCGTCTCCCGGGCCCTCCGCAACCTTCCGAACGTCTCCGTCAGCGCACAGGCCAAGGTCAGCGACGCCGCCGCGAAACTCGGGTACAAAGCCTCCCCGGCAGCCTCCCGGCTGGCCGGCGGCAGCACCGGTTCCATTGCCATCATCGCCCCCACCGCCACCGCATGGTTCTTCGCGCAGGCCGTCGAAGCGGCAGAGGAAGTGTTCGCCGGCGGAGGCTACGACACCGTCCTGATCAGCCTCCGGAACCGGCAAAGTGTGCACCGCAAACTCTTCGGCGACCTGGCCGGGCTGTCCCAGCGGGTGGACGGCGTCCTGCTCCTCAATATCGCCCTCAGCGAAGCCGAACTTGCTGACCTGGCCGGCTCCGGACTGGCCGTGGCCAGTGTGGGCATGCACGACGTGCCCTGGGACAACGTCGGAATCGACAACGCCGCAGCGGCCCGCGCCGCCACCGAACACCTGCTGGGACTGGGCCACTGGGACGTGGCCATGCTCTCCGGCAGCGAGACCGGTGAGCCTTCCCTCATCACCGCCAGCGAGCGGCTGCGGGGCTTCGAACAGGCGCTCGGCGCACATCACCTGACGGTCGACCCGGACCTGGTGCTCGACGCCGGGTCCAGCATCGAGGGCGGCCGGCGGGCGATGATCGAGCTGATCGAAAACCGCCGGATGCCCTCCGCGATCCTCGCCGGCTGCGACGAAACGGCCTTCGGCGCCCTCATGGCCCTGAGGGATCTTGGTTTGTCTGCTCCCAAGAACGTGTCCATCATAGGAATAGACGATCATCAGATGAGCTGTTTCCTGGGACTGAGTACCATCTCCCAGCCGGTGGCCGACCAGGGCGCATTCGCGGCCAACCTGCTGATTGACCGGCTCCACCGCTCGGGGCTCCCGAATCCGCCGTCCAGCCACGTGCTGGAGACCAAACTGATAGAGCGCAAGAGCACCCGCCGCCGGCGCTGACCGGCGCCCTCCACTACCCGCCGGCCGGCCTGCGCCGTCCGCATGGTGCCGCCGTCCAAGAGTTTCCGGGCCCGCCCCGGTGCGCCCGACACAACGGCCGCCGGCCCGCCCGCCGATTTAGATACCCCGTCTGAAAGGACCATCGACCATGACTGAGATTTCCAACAGCACGCCATCGAGCTGGACCAGCGCCTCCGCCATCCTCTTTGACCTCGACGGCGTCCTGACGCCCACCGCAATTGTGCACGAGCGTGCGTGGCAGGAACTCTTCGACGGGTTCCTCCGGACCGTCCCCGAGGCGCCCGGATACCGCGAAAGCGACTACTTCGACCATATTGACGGCAAGCCGCGCTTCGACGGCGTCCGCGACTTCCTGGCCTCCCGCAACATCGTGCTGCCCGAGGGCCCGCTGGATGACGACCCGGCGCACAATACCGTCCACGGCCTGGGCAACCGCAAGAACAAGGTCTTCAACGACATCGTCGAGGCAGGCGGCGTCAAGCCCTACGAAGGTTCCGTCCGGTTCATTGACGCCGCGCTGGCCCGCGGGCTCAAGCTCGCCGTCGTCTCCTCCTCCCGCAATGCCCCGGCCGTGCTCAAGGCCGCCGGGCTCTCGGACTATTTCCCGGTGGTGGTTGACGGCATCGTCGCCGTGGCCGAAGGACTGCCCGGCAAGCCCAGCCCGGCCACCTACCAGTACGCCGCCCGGCTGCTGGGCCTGCCCAGCGAGGCCTGCGTCGTCGTCGAGGACGCCGTCTCCGGGGTCCAGGCCGGAAGCGCGGGACGTTTCCACTCGGTGATCGGCGTGGATCGCGGCGCCGGCCGGCAGACCCTGCTGGCCGCCGGCGCCACCCTCGTGGTCAACGACCTCGACGAGCTCCTCTAGCCTTCCCATCCGCCCGGCAGCCACGTTCACCGCAGCACTTTCACCGCCCACAAGGAAAGCCCCCACTATGGCCCTCATCACCTCGGACCGCGCACGGTTCCCCAACGACCCCTGGCAGCTGGTGGAGACCGTCCACCTCCCCGGCAACGCCGGCACCCTGGAGACGCTCTTCAGCCTGGGCAACGGGCACCTCGGCATCCGCGGCGCCCACTGGGCGGCCGCCGACGCCGAGCTGCCGGGCAGCTTCATCAACGGCTTCCACGAAACCTGGGACATCAAGCACGCGGAGAACGCCTACGGCTTCGCCCGTACCGGCCAGCGGATCCTCTACGTCCCGGATGCAAACAACTTCACTGTGATCATCGACGGCGAAAGCCTGAGCCTGGACGAATCCACCGTGCTGGATTACCGGCGGAACGTCGATTTCGCGACCGGAGTCTACGAGTGCCGGATCACCTGGCAGTGCCGCTCCGGCGCCACTGTGACCACCACCGAACGCCGGGCCGTCGGCTATGAGTCCCGCGGCGCGCTCGGCATCTCGCTGGAAGTTGCCGCGGACCGGGACGTCTCCGCTGACGTGACCTCCTCGGTCATCAACCGCCAGGACCAGCCGGTGGAGGACCACTCGGCCCACGACCCGCGCCGCGCGGGCAGGCACGCCGGGCGCGTGCTGCTTCCGGTACGGCTCGACGGCGGCGACGGCTCGCTGCGCCTGTCCTGGGAGACGGCCGAATCCAAACAGCGGATCGGCCTGGCCGTGGACCACTGGACGAACGCCGGCGTGCAGCCTTTCGACACCCAGGTGCACGAGGACGACAGCAGCGTCCGCTACGTCCTGGCCGTCGGCGCCGACGAGCCGTTCGTGCTGGAGAAGAGCGTCAGCTACGCCGTCGGGCAGGCCTCTGCGGACCTGGCCGACGACGCCGAAGCCGGCCTCAAACCGCTCGCGGACATCTTCGCTGAAAGCGCCGCGCACTACCGCAACTACTGGACCACGAGCGACATCGTCCTCGCCGGGCAGACCGAACTCCAGCAGGGGGTCCGCTGGAACCTCTTCCAGCTGGCCCAGGCCACGGCGTGCGCCGACGTCGCCGGCATTCCGGCCAAGGGGGTCAGCGGCTCAGGCTACGAGGGGCACTACTTTTGGGACCAGGAGGTGTACCTGATGCCGTACCTGACGTACACCAGCCCGGGCAACGCCCGCCAGGTCCTCGAGTTCCGCCACAACATGCTGCCCGAGGCCAAGATCCGCGCCAAAGAGCTCAGCGTGGACGGCGCCCTCTTCCCCTGGCGCACCATCAACGGCCTTGAGGCCAGCGCCTACTACGCCGCCGGCACGGCCCAGTTCCACATCGCCGCCGCGATCGCTTTCGCCACCAACCGCTACATCTGGGCCAGCGGCGACCAAGAGTTCCAGGAGACCCTGGGCTCCGAGCTGCTGATCGAGACCGCCCGGATGTGGGCGTCCCTGGGCTTCTTCGGCAAGGACGGACTCTTCCACATCCACGGCGTCACCGGCCCGGACGAGTACACAGCCGTCGTCAATGACAATCTGTACACCAACGTCATGGCGCGGTTTAACTTGCGCGCCGCGGCGGCGCTGGACCACCCGGAGATCGACGACGCCGAACGCGAGTTCTGGGAGCAGGCAGCCACCCGGATGCAACTGCCCTACGACGAGGACCTCCAGGTGCACTCGCAGGACAACGACTTCATGACCCTGGAGCCGTGGGACTGGAGCACGCCGCGGTCCAAGTACCCGCTGCTGCTGCACTTCCACCCGCTGGTGATCTACCGGCACCAGGTCCTCAAGCAGGCGGACAGCGTGCTGGCCATGTTCCTGCAGTGGCAGGACTTCTCCGCCGAGGAAAAGCGCCGCGCCTTCGACTTCTACGATCCGATCACCACCGGCGATTCCACGCTCTCCGCCTGCGTGCAGGGCATCATGGCGGCCGAGGTGGGCTACGGCGAGGCCGCGCTGAACCACTTCACCCATGCCTTGTTCATCGACCTTGACGACACACACGGCAACACGATCGACGGCGTGCACATCGCCTCCACCGGTGGGGTCTGGAGTTCGCTGGTCAGCGGCTTCGCGGGCCTGCGGGACCAGGGCGAGGTGCCGTACTTCGACCCGCGCCTGCCCGCCGACTGGGACGGGCTGTCGTTCCACCTGAAGATCCAGGGCCGGCTCCTGAAAATCGAACTGGACCAGGGTGCCATCAGCCTGACCGTGCGTGAGGGCGCACCGCTCGACGTTGACGTGCGCGGCGAACTGTTCACGGTCGGCGGCGACCCGGTCCGGGTCCCGTTGGCCCCGGTCGCGGAGCCGGAACCCACGATCTTCCCGAGCGGACTTCCGACGGCGTCCATCCCGATCGTGCGCGCGGCGGTCTGAGCACGCCATAGCAACGCGGGGTCACTCCCATGATCCCCGCCGACATGGGCGCTAGCTGTCCCCGCGTTGCTTAGGAGCGGGCCCCGGTGCCGCCGGGGCTCCCGTCCGCGCCGATGCTCTCGCGGCCGTCCTCCAAGGGGTGGGCTTGTTCATCGGCCCGCATTCGCGCGGCGATCATGGCGACGACAGCCATGACCGGGCACACGGTCCCGGCGACCAGGAAGATGAGGCCCACCGGGATCACCTCCGCGGCCGGTCCGGCGAGGGCCATGGAGACCGGCATCAGGGCCAGCGAGACAAAGAAATCCAGGCTTGAGACTCGGCCCAGCAGGTGCGGCGGCACGCGGCGCTGCAGCAGCGTGCCCCAGATGACCATGCCCATGCCGCCGGTGGCGCCGAAGATGAACAGGGCGGCCGCCAGCGCCCAGAAGCTGTCCATGATGCCGACGGCGGCGAGCGGCAGGCTGCCGGCGCCCCAGCCCACCATCATCACGGTGAGGTAGCGGCGCGGCAGCGGGAACGAGGCAGTGGCCAACGAGGCTGCGGCGCCTCCGATGCCCATGACCGCGAGCAGGAAGCCGAACGTGCGCGAGTCGCCGCCGAGCTGATCGCGGACCACGAACGGCAGGAGCACCTCGATGGGGCCGATCAGGAACAGTACGGAGATGCAGGCCCACAGCAGGGTCCACAGCAGCCAGGGGGTCCGGACTGTGTAGCTGACGCCCTCGCGGAGGTCGTGCAGCACGGACGTCTTCGCGCGCGGGCCGGGTGCAGTGCCGCCTTCCGCGGCTGTCAAGCTTTCGGTCCCCGGGAGGGGCTCGCGCCGGAGCAGGTTGAGGATGCAGAACGCCAGCAGGTGGCAGGCCGCCACACCCGTCACGGCGTGCGCGGGGGAGAGGGCGGCCACCAGGATGCCCGCGACGGCCGGGCCGGCGGCCTGCTGCAGGACGGGCCGCATGGTCCCCTCCAGGCCGTTGGCCGCGAGCAGGTCCTCCGGCGGCAGGATCCGCGGGAGGATGGCGGAGTAGGCCGGGAAGAAGAACGCGGCCCCGACTCCCAGCACAAACGCTCCTACCGCCAGATGCCAGAGCTGCAGCCAGCCCAGCATGGCCAGCCCGCTGATGCTGGCGATCACGGCAAGGTTGGCGCCCTCCACCGCGATGATCAGGAGCCGCTGCGGGAACCGGTCCGCCGCGATGCCGCCCGCCAGCAGGAAAGCGACGAGGCCCACGCTGCCCGCGGCCGCCACGAGGGAGAGCTCCAGCGGGCCCCCGCCCAGATGGATCACCTCGTAGACCATCGCCACGGCCCACATCCCGGAGCCGAAAATGGAGATGGCCAGGGCCGCTATCAGCACACGGTATTCCCGGTGCACGAACGGACGGAAGGCCCTCGGTGAGCGCATGGCTCCAGTCTAGGGGCCGGCCCGGACCCGTCCCAGCCCGGCGGACGCGGGCCGTCCCCCGGGGACCGGATGGAATAGCAGGACAGGTGCCGGGGTTGCCGCCTAGTGGGGCGGGTGACCTTATCGGGGCAGCCCGTTCCGACGTACCGGGCCCGGAGGGCCGGACTGCCGCAACAACGCGGCGGCGGCCGGGGACCGGTTGGGCTGGACTACTCAGAAACGGAGATGGTGGATTAATGACTGCCTACAAAACAGTGAACCCCGCGACCGGAGAAACGTTGAAGGAATTTCCCCTCGCCACCGCGGCCGAGGTGGAGCACGCGCTGGCGGACTCGAAGGCGGCCTTCAAGGGCTGGCAATCGGCGCCGGTAGAGGCCCGCGCGAAGGTGATTGCCCGGGTGGCCGAGCTGTACCGGGAGCGCCGGGACGAGCTGGCCCGGCTGATTGCCACGGAGATGGGTAAGCCCCTGGCCCAGTCCCGCGGCGAAGTGGGCCTCGTGGCTGACATCTACGCCTACTACGCGGACGAGGGCCCGTCCTTCCTTAAGGACGAAATCCTTGAGGTCAAGGGCGGCGGCGAGGCCATCGTCCGCTCCGCGCCGGTCGGGCCGCTGCTGGGGATCATGCCGTGGAACTACCCCTACTACCAGGTGGCGCGGTTCGCCGCCCCCAACCTGATCCTCGGCAACACCATCCTGCTCAAGCACGCCGGCAGCTGCCCCCAGTCGGCCCTCGCCATCGAGCAGATCTTCAAGGATGCCGGGCTCCCCGAAGGGGCCTACATCAACCTCTTCCTGAGCAACGACCAAGTGGCGGAGGTCATCGCCGATGACCGGGTCCAAGGAGTCTCGCTGACCGGCAGTGAGCGGGCAGGCTCGGCCGTTGCCGAGGTGGCCGGACGGAACCTGAAGAAGTACGTGCTGGAATTAGGCGGCAGCGACCCCTTTATTGTCCTGGACTCCGAGGACCTCGACGCCACCGTCAAGGCTGCCGTCAGCGGACGGATGGGGAACGCCGGGCAGGCCTGCACCGCCTCTAAGCGGTTCATCATCCTCGAGGACCTGTACGAGGCGTTCGTGGAGAAATTCACCGCCCGGATGTCCGCGATCAAGCCGGGCGACCCCCTGCTGGCCGACACCCGGTTCGGCCCGCTCTCCTCACAGAGTGCCGCCGACGGCCTCATAGAGCAGATCCAGGATGCTGTGGACAAGGGCGCCACCCTGCGGACCGGCGGTCACCACGTCGAGGGCCCCGGCGCCTACGTCGAGCCCACGGTGCTGACTGATGTGATCCCCGGGATGCGGGCGTTCTCGGAAGAGCTCTTCGGCCCTGCGGCGGTCATCTACAAGGTCGCCGGCGTGGAGGAAGCCATCGAGCTGGCCAACGGTTCCCCGTACGGCCTCGGCGGCGCGGTCTTCAGCGCCGATGCCGAGAAGGCCAAGGATGTGGCTGATCAGCTGGATACCGGGATGGTGTTCATCAACTCCGTGGCCGAAACCCAGGCGGATCTGCCGTTCGGCGGCGTGAAACGCTCCGGCGTCGGGCGCGAACTGGCACGGTTCGGCATGAATGAGTTCGTCAACAAGAAGCTCATCCGGACACCGCGCTAGATCCGGAGCCGGCGGGGCGCTTCAGCGCAGCGGAGGCGCCCCCGGATAGGCTCCTGTCATGAACACATCGGCCACCGTGACGGCGCGGCGCAGCCTGGCATTCATCGGCACCAACGCGTTCTTTGCCGCGTCCCTGGCCACCGAACTGACCCGCCACTTCCCGGAGGCCGCCCGGTTCCCGCTGGACGGCATCAGCCACACGGGCGACGAGTTCGACGTCGAGCTCGACGCCGGGCAGGGTCTGCGGGCCACCGGACGGAAAGCCGAACTGGAGATCAGCGGTGTTCTGGACCGCCGGCAGTTCGCCGCTCCCAACTTCCAGCTCGGCAACGCCAGCGCCGCGCTCAGCAACGTCTACCTGCCGTGCAGCACCGGGCGGCTCACGGAATTCGGAGTCGAATGGCCCGGCGCCGCCACCATGTACCCCGGACCGCTGGGCCCGGCGTCATCGGCCTTCCTGGCCGTGGCCGAATCGTGGGCGCTTTAGCCGCGTTGCCATTCGGCGGCAGAGGCGCGGGCGGAAGGGCCGGTGGCCTAGTGTTAATACCGGATGAAACTCAGCACACTTACGGTTCACGGAGAGGCGATGATGGCCAAGCTACGCAACCCGGCAATAAATATTGCCCAGAAGTCAGCACACAACGCGATGTTCGATGCCCAGGGCAATCCCAAGCCTGGCGTCCACAATGTGCTCCTGCGGGCCGTTGAAGTCCAGCGCCCGTTGGTGCTGGCGAACCTCCGCCGGCTCCAGCGCAGGCACCCCCAGGCCACTGCGGCGCAGCTCGCCGCGACGCTGGAACGGGACTATCTCCTCGCCGTCACCGGCGGCGGTGCGCTGGTGGGCGGGGCGGCCGTTATCCCCGGCGTCGGGACCGCAGCGGCACTGGGCCTCTCGGCCGCCGCCACGGTTGGGTTCCTCGAAGCCACCGCACTGTTCTCCACCTCCCTGGCCGAACTCCACGGGGTGCGGCTGGTGGATCCCGAGAAGGCCAGCACCCTGGTCATGGCGATCATGCTGGGCGAGGAGGGCACCGCGCTGTTGAGCTCCCTGAGCGGGCAGGCAGCCGGGCAGGGCAGGGGCCCCACGCAGGCGTGGGGTTCCCTCTTCTCCCGCCGGGTACCGCTGGCCGGCTTCGGCACGGTGCGGGAACGGATCCAGACGATGTTCCTCCGGACCCTCCTGAAACAGCAGGGCACGGCCTGGCTGGGCCGGGCGTTGCCGTTCGGCATCGGCGCCGTCGTGGGCGGCGTCGGCAACCGCGTGATGGGCCGCGCCGTCGTCGCGAACGCCAAGGAGGCGTTCGGCCCGATGCCGCTCGTCATTCCCGGAGAGCTCGGGGGCCCGCCGCAGGCGGGGCACCCGGAAGCCCTGCAGGAGAAGGACACGAAGGACAGCTCTGCGGAGAAAGGCGGCACGTTTTGGATCTGAATGCTGATCTGGGGGAGTCCTTCGGGACCTGGACCATGGGCGACGACGCCGCGATGCTTCCGCTGGTCACGAGCGCCAGCGTGGCCTGCGGGCTGCACGCCGGGGACCCCGTGACCATGCTGGACACGTGCCGGGAAGCCTACGAGCTGGACGTCCGGGTGGGCGCCCACCTCGGGTACCCGGACCTGGCCGGATTCGGCCTCCGGGCCATGGACATCACTTTCGATGATCTTTTCGGCGCCGTGCTGTACCAGCTCGGCGCCCTGGACGGGGTGGCGCACGCCGTCGGGGCCTCCGTGGACTACGTCAAACTGCACGGGGCTCTCTACGACCGGACAGTGCGCGACGCCGAACAGGCCTCCGCCGTGGTTGCCGCCATCCAGGCCTACGATCCGGGACTCCCCGTCCTGGGCTTCCCGGGCTCGGCCCTCTTGGGGATCGCCAAGGACGCCGGACACCCGGTCTTCTCCGAGGCTTTCGCTGACCGCGCCTACCTGCCCGACGGCACGCTCGTGCCGCGCTCGCAGGACGGTGCCCTGCTGCACGACGTCGGCCGGATCGCCGAACGGGCCCTCCGCCTCGCCACCAAGGGCGAAGTGGAGGCCGTCGACGGCACTGTGCTCCGGATCGAACCGGATTCTCTGTGCATCCACGGCGATAGCCCCGGCTCCATCGAGACGGCCACGGCGATCCGCGCGGCCCTGGTAGGCGCCGGAGTGGAGCTGGAAAGCTTCGCCTGAGCCCTGCCCGACGGCCGGCGCCAGCACCCCGCCCGGCGGATTCTGGCCAGTGCCGCAAGGCCCTATCCGGGTCCGAAACGGCAACCTAGCTTGAAGGCATGACTGCCGGAGGCTCCGCGGGGTTAGACGGACCCGCCTCGGACGCAATGTTGAAGCTGGGCCGATTCTTCACAAAATGGGACCAGACCGGCGACGGCAGGGCGGTGTTCCGGGAAGGCGGCCGCAAGGGCGACATCTTCTACCGGGACCGGTGGAGCCACGACAAGGTGGTCCGCTCCACCCACGGGGTGAACTGCACCGGCTCGTGCTCCTGGAAGGTGTACGTCAAGGACGGCATCATCACCTGGGAGTCACAGCAGACCGACTACCCCTCCGTGGGCCCGGACAGCCCGGAATACGAGCCTCGGGGGTGCCCGCGCGGCGCGGCCTTCTCCTGGTACACCTACTCGCCGACGCGCGTGCGTTTCCCCTACGCCCGGGGTGTCCTCGTCGAAATGTACCGCGAGGCGAAGGCCCGGCTGGGCGACCCGGTGCTGGCCTTTGCCGACATCGTGGGAGACCCGGAGCGGCGCCGCCGCTACCAGCTGGCCCGCGGCAAGGGCGGCCTGGTCCGGGTGTCCTGGCAGGAAGCGATCGAAATCGCGGCTGCCGCCCATGTGAACACGATCAAGAACTACGGCCCGGACCGCTGCGCCGGCTTCTCTCCGATCCCCGCGATGTCGATGGTCTCGCACGCGGTCGGAACCCGCTTTATCCAGCTGATCGGCGGGGTGATGACGTCCTTCTACGACTGGTACGCGGACCTGCCCGTGGCCAGCCCCCAGGTCTTCGGCGACCAGACCGACGTCCCGGAATCCGGCGATTGGTGGGACGCGGGCTACCTCATGATGTGGGGATCCAACGTCCCCGTGACCCGCACCCCGGACGCGCACTGGATGGCTGAGGTGCGGTACCGCGGCACGAAGGTGGTCACGGTCAGCCCGGACTATGCGGACAACACGAAGTTCGCCGACGAATGGCTCCCCGCCCAAGCCGGAACCGACGCCGCGCTGGCCATGGCGATGGGCCACGTGATGCTCAAGGAATTCTTCGTCGAGCGGGAGGTCCCGTTCTTCTCAGACTACGTCCGCCAGTACACCGACCTGCCGTTCCTGGTCCGGCTCGAACGGCGCGACGATGGCTCCCTCAGCCCGTCGAAGTTCCTCACCGCCCGGGACCTCCCGGCCGAGGCCGGGGCCGAGGACGCGGCGTTCCGCACCGTAATGTTCGACAAGGCGGCCGGGCGCCCGGCCGTCCCCAACGGCTCCCTGGGGTTCCGCTACTCCGGCAGCGGCGAAGGCAAATGGAACCTGGACCTTGAAGGGATCGAACCGGCGCTGTCGCTGCGCGAAGTGTCCGCCGAGAGCGCCGAGATCCTGTTGCCCTGCTTCGAGGAAGCGGACGGCACCGGCAGCGTACTCCGGCGTGGAGTACCTGTCCTGGAGGTGGAGGGCCAGCTTGTCACCACCGTGTTCGACCTCATGCTGGCCCAATACGGCGTGGGCCGTGCCGGGCTCCCGGGGGAGTGGGCCGCTGGCTATGACGACGCCGCGACGCCCTACACCCCGGCCTGGCAGGAAGAGATTACCTGCGTCCCCGCGCAGGCCTGCATCCGGGTGGCGCGCGAATTCGCCCGGAACGCCGAGCAGTCCAAGGGCCGGTCCATGATCATCATGGGCGCCGGGATCTGCCAGTGGTTCCACGGCGACACCACCTACCGCGCGGTGCTGGCGCTCGTGATGCTGACCGGCTGCATGGGCCGCAACGGCGGCGGCTGGGCGCACTACGTGGGGCAGGAGAAGACCCGGCCGGTCACCGGCTGGCTGTCGCTGGCCAATGCCCTGGACTGGTCACGCCCGCCCCGGACCATGATCGGAACTGGCTACTGGTACATGCACACGGACCAGTGGCGGCAGGACGGCTACTCCGCGGACGCGCTGAAGTCCCCGCTGTCCACCGGGGCCATGGACGGCATGCACACCGCCGACGCACTAGCCCAGTCCGCCCGGCTCGGCTGGATGCCGTTCTACCCGCAGTTCGACCGCAACCCGCTGGACCTCGCGGACGAGGCGGAGGCCGCCGTCGCCGCCGGCACGGCGAAGGACACCCCGGGCTACATCGCGGACGCGCTCAAGAACCGCACCCTCAACCCGGCGATCGAGGACGTGGACGCCCCGGAGAACTGGCCCCGAACCCTGGTGCTGTGGCGCTCCAACCTGTTCGGCTCCTCCGCCAAGGGCAACGAGTACTTCCTGCGGAACCTGCTGGGAACCCACAACAATGTGCTCGGCCAGGACCACGCCGAAGGCCTCAAACCCCGGGACGTGAAATGGCACGATCAGGCGCCGGAAGGGAAACTGGACCTGCTGGTCTCCGCGGAC
This sequence comes from Arthrobacter sp. 001422645, assembly GCF_059816125.1. Classification (NCBI taxonomy): domain Bacteria; kingdom Bacillati; phylum Actinomycetota; class Actinomycetes; order Micrococcales; family Micrococcaceae; genus Arthrobacter; species Arthrobacter sp. 001422645. Next base: position 236,252 of record NZ_JCBANT010000002.1, read on the forward strand.
TTCCGGATGACGTCCACCACGCTGCTGTCCGACGTCGTGTTCCCGGCCGCCACCTGGTACGAGAAGCACGACCTGTCCTCCACCGACATGCACCCTTTCGTGCACGCCTTCACGCCGGCGATCGACCCGCCGTGGGAGACCAAAACGGACTTCGACATGTTCCACCTGCTGGCCCAGGAGTTCTCCCGGCAGGCCGTGACCCACCTAGGCGTGCGCCGGGACCTCGTGAGCGTGCCGCTGCAGCACGACACCCCCGGCCAACTCGCCCAGCCCGGCGGAATCGTGCGGGACTGGCGGGACACGTCCATCCCCGCGGTTCCGGGGCAGAACATGCCCGTCTTTTCCGTCGTGGAGCGTGACTACACGGCCATCGCGGACAAGCTGGCCGCCGTCGGGCCGCTGGCCGACAAACTGGGCTTCACGGTTAAGAACGTCAGGTACAAACTCGCTGGAGCGTTGGACCGGCTCAGCCGCTCCAACGGGGTGATGCTCGGCGGCGCCGCGGACGGCCGCCCCGCGATCGACACCGACGCGAAAATGGCCGAGGCCATCCTGGCCTTCTCCGGCACCACCAACGGCGCCCTGTCGGTGCAGGGATTCAAGGACCTGGAACTGCGCACCGGGCGGAAACTGGCGGACCTGTCCGAGGGGTCCGAGGAAAAATTCATCACCTTCGCCCAGACCCAGGCCGGCCCCGTCCCGGTGATCACCTCCCCGGAATGGTCCGGCTCCGAAACGGGCGGGCGGCGCTACGCCCCGTTCACCATCAACGTCGAACGGCTCAAGCCCTTCCACACCCTGACCGGCCGGATGCACTTCTTCCTCGACCACGACTGGATGATCGACATCGGCGAAGCCCTGCCGATCTACCGGCCGCCGCTGGACATGCACAAGCTCTTCGGCGAACCCAGACTCGGCCAGGACGGGGCCATGGAGGTGGTGGTCCGCTACCTGACGCCGCACTCCAAATGGTCCATCCACTCCGAATACCAGGACAACCTGCTGATGCTCTCCCTCTCCCGCGGCGGGCCAACGGTCTGGATGAGCCCCGCCGACGCGGAGGCCATCCAGGTCAAGGACAACGACTGGGTGGAGTGCCTGAACATCAACGGCGTCCTGGTGGCCCGGGCCATCGTCAGCCACCGGATGCCGGCCGGCGTCGTCTACGTCCACCACGCGCAGGAACGCACCATTGATGTGCCCAAGTCCGAGGCCACCGGACGCCGCGGCGGCATCCACAACTCCGTGACCCGGCTGCTGGTCAAACCCTCGCACCTGATCGGCGGGTACGCCCAGCAGGCCTACGCGTTCAACTACCTCGGCCCCACCGGGAACCAGCGCGACATGGTCGCCACCGTCCGCCGTCGTTCCCAGGAGGTGCAGTACTGATGCGTGTTATGGCTCAAATGGGCATGGTCATGAACCTGGACAAATGCATCGGCTGCCACACCTGCTCCGTGACCTGCAAGCAGGCCTGGACCAACCGTGCGGGCACCGAATACGTCTGGTTCAACAACGTCGAAACCCGCCCCGGGCAGGGGTATCCGCGCCGCTACGAGGACCAGGACAAATGGAAGGGCGGCTGGGCGCTGAACAAGCACGGCAAGCTGGTCCTCAAGGCCGGCGGCCGGGTCAAGAAACTCCTGGGGATCTTCGCCAGCCCGGTCCAGCCCGAGCTCAAGGACTACTACGAGCCGTGGACCTACGACTACAAGACCCTCGTGGACGCGCCCCTGGGCGACGATTTCCCGGTGGCCCGGCCCAAGTCGCTGATCACCGGGAAGGACACGAAGATCACCTGGTCGGCGAACTGGGACGATGACCTGGGCGGTTCCACCGAAAACGGGCACCTGGACCCGATCGTGGAAAAGGTCCGGCGGGACTCCGAAGACAAGATCAAGTTCGCCTACGAGCAGACCTTTATGTTCTACCTGCCCCGGATCTGCGAGCACTGCCTCAACCCCTCCTGCATGGCCTCCTGCCCCTCCGGCGCGATCTACAAGCGGGTGGAGGACGGGATTGTCCTGGTGGACCAGGACAAGTGCCGCGGCTGGCGCCAGTGCGTCACCGGCTGCCCGTACAAGAAGATCTACTTCAACCACAAGACCGGCAAGGCCGAGAAGTGCACGTTCTGCTACCCGCGGGTGGAAGTGGGGCTGCCGACGGTCTGCTCGGAAACCTGCGTGGGCCGGCTGCGGTACCTGGGTCTGTTCCTGTACGACGCCGACGCCGTCACCGGGGCGGCGTCCGTCACGGACCCCCAGGAACTCTACGACGCCCAGATGGATGTGCTGCTCGACCCGAACGACCCCGCCGTCCAGGCCGAGGCCAGGGCCCAGGGCATCCCGGAGGACTGGATTGACGCCGCCCGGCGCTCGCCGGTGTACGCCCTGGCGAAGGTCTACAAGGTCGCCCTGCCGCTGCACCCCGAATACCGGACAATGCCGATGGTCTGGTACGTCCCGCCGCTCTCACCCGTGGTGGACCTGCTGCGGGACCAGGGGCACGACGGCGAGGACGCCGGCAACCTGTTCGGCGCCATCGACGCGCTGCGCATCCCGGTGGAATATCTCGCAGAACTCTTCACCGCCGGCGACGCCGACCGGGTCACCGCGGTGCTGAAGAAACTCGCGGCCATGCGCTCCTTTATGCGCGGCATCAGCCTCGGCAACGACCCCGACGACTCCATCCCCGAAGCCGTGGGCATGGACAGCCAGACCATGTACGAGATGTACCGGCTGATGGCGATCGCGAAGTACGAGGAGCGCTACGTCATCCCGAAGGCCCACGTGGAACAGGCCCACGATCTGGAGGAGATGGGCTGCTCGCTGGACTTCGAGGGCGGGCCTGGCATGCAGGATTCCGCCCCGTTCGGCGAGGCCAGCGGCAGGCCCGTCCCGGTGGCCGTGGAAACCTTCAACGCTCTCCGCGACCGGCAGACGTCCGGCTCCGCGCCCGGCGACACCACCCTGCGCGGCAGGGTGAACCTGCTGAACTGGGACGGTACGGGGGCGCCGACGGGGCTTTTTCCGGAGAAGCCGCCCGCTGGCTCCGCAGCGGCCCCGCCGGCGGCGGGGGAACGGCCGTGAGCCGGCGCGAGCAGGTGGTCTACCTCGCGGCGGCCTGGTGCCTGTCCTACCCGGACGAGGACCTCATCGGCCGGGTGCCGCTCATGCGCGCCGCGCTGGGCGAGTTCCCCGGCGCCGCCGCGGACTTCCGGGAGGTGCTGGATTCGCTGGAATTCACGCCCCCGATGGAGAGCCAGGCCCATTACGTGCGCGAGTTCGACCTCGGCAAACGCCACGCCCTGCATCTGTCCTACTGGACGGACGGGGACACGCGGCGCCGCGGCGAAGTCCTGGGTAACTTCAAGAAAACCTACCGGCAAAGCGACATCCTGGTGGACACCCACGGGGAACTGCCGGACTACCTCCCGATGGTCCTCGAGTACGCCGCGCTGGTGGACCTCGCCGCCGGCCGCGACCTGCTGACCCGCTTCCGGGCGAGCCTGGAGATGCTCCGCTTCGGGCTCCTCCGGGACGAACTTCCGCACGCCCGGATCCTGCAGGCCATCTGTGCCACCCTGCCCGGGAAATCCCCGGCAGACGAGCAGGCTGTCATGCGGATGGCCGGTTACGGCCCACCCACCGAGGCGGTGGGCCTGGACCCCTACGATCCGCGGCTGCTGCCCGTGAAGGGGGCCTGACCATGCTGGCATCCGAAGCCGAGCCCGGATCCGCCGTCGGAATCTCCGCACTGGACATCGTGCTCTGGGGCGTGCTGCCCTACGTCATGGTGGTTGTGCTGGTGGGCGGGCTGGTCTGGCGCTACAAGTACGACCAGTTCGGCTGGACCACAAGGTCTTCCCAGCTGTACGAATCCCGGCTGCTCCGGATCGCCTCACCACTGTTCCACTTTGGCCTGCTCGCCGTGATCGCCGGCCACTTCTTCGGCCTGGTCATCCCGATGGCGTGGACCCAGGCGGCGGGGATGAGCCAGGACTTCTACCACTTCAATGCCCTGCTGGTGGGCGGGATCGCGGGGGTGGGGACCTTGGGCGGGATTCTTCTGCTGATCTACCGCCGCCGCACCACGGGGCCGGTTTTCATGGCCACCACCACGAACGACAAGACCATGTACGTGGTGCTCACTGCCGCCATTGTGTTCGGCCTGTGGACCACCCTGGCCAGCGTCTTCGAGGGCGAGCACGGACACAACTACCGCGAAACCGTGGCCCCATGGTTCCGCTCCCTGTTCATCTTCCAGCCGGACCTCGCGGCGATGGCGGCTGCGCCCTTCTCCTTCCATCTGCACACCCTAATGGGCATGGCGCTCTTCGTGATCTGGCCCTTCACGCGGCTGGTCCACGCCTTCACCGCCCCGTTCCACTACCTCTTCCGCCCCTACATCGTCTACCGCTCGAGGGACCGGGACCGGGACGGCAGCACAACCGGCCCCGCGGGCGCCCGGACCTCCAACGTCGCGGCCCGCCGCGGCTGGTCCGCCGTCGGGACCCGCGACCGGGACACCCGGAACCGCTGAGCCGGACCGGTGCCGCCCTGTTGAACTGACGTCGAACTGAGAGGAAGACCAGTGGCCGGATCCGGGCCTGTTCCTTCAACCGCCACTGCGGGGCGGACGCTCAACCTCGTGCTCGCCACCTCGGCGTCGGTGGCCGGATTCTGGGCTTGGAACTCGGTGGCCACCCTCGGCGCCTTCTATACCGTGAATCTTCAGCTGACCCCGGCCGCTACGGGCGTGCTCGTGGCCATGCCCGTCTTCGTCGGCTCGCTGGGCCGGATCGTCGTCGGCGCCTTGACGGACAGGTACGGCGGCCGGGCCATGTTCACCTTCGTGCTGCTGGCCTCCATCCTGCCGATCCTGCTCGTGGCCGTCGGCGGGGTCCTCAGTTCCTTCGCCCTGGTGCTCGGTGCCGGGCTGCTGCTGGGCGTCGCCGGGACCGTTTTCGCCGTCGGGATCCCGTTCGTCAGTGCCTGGTACGAGCCGTCGCGACGCGGCTTCGCCACCGGCGTCTTCGGCGCCGGGATGGGCGGCACGGCGCTGGCCGCCTTCCTGAACCCGAGGCTGGTCGCGGGAATCGGCTACTTCCCCACGCACCTGCTGATCGCCGGGATCCTCGCGGTCATGGCGGCCCTGGTGTGGTTCCTGATGAAGGAAGCACCGGGCTGGACCCGCAACAACCTCCCCGTCCTGCCCAAGCTGCTCGATGCCGTGAAGACCCCGATCGCGTGGAAGATGTGCTTCCTCTACGCCGTAGTCTTCGGCGGCTTCGTTTCCTTCGCGACGTACCTGCCGACCTACCTCCGCGACGTGTACAGCTTCGATCCGAGCGGCGCCGGCGCCCGCACCGCCGGCTTCGCGCTGGCGGCCGTGCTGGCCCGGCCGGTGGGCGGCGTGCTCGCGGACAGGTTCGGGCCTAAGCCCGTCGTGATCACCTCACTGACCGGCGTCGCGGTCCTGGCCTGGGTGGTGAACCTGCAGCCCGACGGCGAAGTCCCCGCCGGCCTGACGTTCGTCGCCATGGCGGCGGCGCTGGGCCTCGGAACAGGCGGAGTGTTCGCCTGGGTGGGGTTGCTCGCCCCGCCGGGGAAAGTCGGCAGCATCAGCGGCGTGGTCAGCGCGGCCGGGGGCCTGGGCGGCTACTTCCCGCCGCTGATCATGGGAGCGACGTACGATCCCGCGACGCACAGCTACTCGATCGGGCTGCTGCTCCTGGTCTTTACGGCGCTGGCCGCGCTGGCCTTCACGATCGTTGCCCTGCCCGGCCGGGCAAAGGCCAAGGTCATGGCCGCCTAGCCGTACTTCCCAAGGAGTGGCGGATTGTCAGCCGAAGACCAGATGCGCCACCGTGAAAATGGCGAGCCCGGCAAGGGCCCCCACCACGGTGCCGTTGATCCGGATGAACTGCAGGTCCTTGCCGATCTGCAGCTCGATCTTCTGCGAGGTCTCCTCGGCATCCCACCGGGCCACGGTATCGGTGATCACGCCGGCAATGTCCGAGCGGTACGTCCGGACAAGGTAACCCGCGGCGTCCCCGATCCACTTGTTCACCTTGCCGGCCAGTTCGGGATCGACCACCAGGCGGGTGCCGAAGTCATGCACGGCGGCTTTGAACCGTACGGTGAGTTCGCTGTGCGGGTCGTCGACGGCGGACAGCAGAGCGGCTTTGATGGTGCCCCACGTGCGGGAGGCCAGTTCGCGGATCTCGGGATCGCCGAGCACCTGGGCTTTGATGCCTTCGGCCCGGGCGATCATCACCGGATCATGCTGCAGATCCTGCGCGAGGTCCTTGAGGTACTTGTCGATCGACAGGCGGACCTGGTGCTGCGGATCCGACTGCACGGCCCGGGTGAACTTCAGGATCTCCACGTAGACTTTGTCGCCCACAAGCCCGTCCACGAACGACGGCACCCACGTCGGCGAACGGTCGGTGACCAGCCGGTTGACCGTTTCCTGGTTGTCCCGCACCCAGTCCACGGTGCGGTCCACCAGCACGTCCACCAGGGCGTGGTGGTGCCCGTCCTCGAAGATCCGCTGTGCCACCCGGCCCACCGGGGGACCCCACGGCGGGGCGAGCAGATGCCGGCGGACCATGCCCTCGATCACGGCCTGGACGTCGTCGTCGTTGAGCACCGTAAACGCCCCGCGGATGACGGCGGCGCCTTCCTTGGCGACGCGGTCGGCGCCGCCGGGCCCGGAGAGCCAGGTCCCGGCTTTGCGGGCGATGTCAACGGAGGCGAGCTTTTCGTGGACCACCTGTTCGGAGAGGAAATTGGTTTCCACGAATTCGCCCAGCGAGGCGCCGATCTGGTCCTTGCGCTGCGGAATGATGGCGGTGTGCGGGATCTTGATGCCCATGGGGTACTTGAACAGGGCTGTCACGGCGAACCAGTCCGCGAGGGCGCCCACCATGCCGCCCTCAGCCGCGGCCCGGACGTATTCGAGCCAGGGGTACTGCTCCTGGAACGCAAAGGCGACCACAAAAATGACGGCCATCAGGACCAGCAGCGAGAGCGCCAGCAGCTTCATCTTCCGCAGCGCGGCCGCCTTCTCGGCGTCGCCCGATGCCACGGACCGGCGGCGGGCCGGCTCCCCGGCAGTGCGTTCTCCGGCGCCGCCGGGGCCTTCCGGACGGGTACTTGGCTCAGTGTTCACCTGCATGTGCCCAGCCTAGCCCCGCTTTGGCGGGGCCCGTCGGCTAACGTGGCAGCATGACGACTGACGAGTCCGCCGCAGCCCGTCCCCTGGTCTACGCCCACCGCGGGGCGAGCGAAGCGTTCGCCGAACACACCCGGGCCGCTTACCTGCAGGCAATCGCCGACGGCGCCGACGGAGTGGAGTGCGACATCCACCTCACCCGGGACCAGCATGCGGTGCTGCTGCACGACGCCAACCTGGACCGCACCTCGGACGGTACCGGCCCCGTGGCGGACCGTACTCTTAACGAGCTCCGGCAACTGGACTTCTCCTCCTGGAAGGGCGTCAGGATTCCGGACGACTATGGCGCCAGGTCCGCCCAGTTCCTGACACTCCCGGAACTGCTGGTGCTGCTGCGGAACGCCGGCCGGGAAATCGGCCTGGCGATTGAGTTCAAGCACCCCAGCCCCTTTCAGCTCAAACTCGAGGACCGCGTCCTGCAGGTCCTCCGGTCCGAAGGCTGGGATCCGGCGACGTCGCGGCTGGGCAACATCACGGTGTCCTTCATGAGCTTCAGCCCGGACTCGGTGAAGCACCTGCTGAGGTCAGTCCCGGCCTCCGCCGTCTGCCAACTGGTGGACGAGGTGAACGTCGAGGAACTCCGGGAGGAACTCGGCCTGGGCGCGTTCACCGGCGGGGCGCTGGCGAACGTCATGAAGGCAGCGCAGACCGAAGCTGAGCGGATCCTGGACGACTGCGAGACCGGGCTGGCCGGTCCGGGGATTGACTATGTCCGCGAGCATTCCCGCACCATCCGGCGCTGGCTCGGCTCCGGGCGCCGCTTCCGGGTGTGGACGGTGGACTCGGAAAACGACGTTGCCCTGTGCCAGGGCCTCGGGATCCACGAGATCACCACGAACAGGCCGGCGCAGGTCCTCGCCCAACTGTCGGCCGGCTCCCGGAGCCACTAAACGGGCAGAGTCACCGGCTACGCTGCCAGGTCGCGGCGCCGCCAGCCGGCGTAGCCCAGCGCCGCGACGGCCGCCGCGGCCACGGTGAGAGCCGCCAGCGCCGGCAGGCCCCCGGAGTCCACCGGGAGCAACGGCGAATGCCTGAACGGGGAAAGGTCCATGAGCCACTCGGGCGCGTTCCAGAGCACCCCGAATTCGCCCAGGGCCACCAAGGCCAGGAGGAAGCCCCAGACCGCCCCGGCCAGCCGCGGCGCCCAGCCAAACACCCCCAGCGCCACGCTGGTCACTACCCACGCGGCCGGGACCTGGGCCAGGGCGGCGACGGTGCTGCGGCCCACCAGTGCGGCGTCGCCGATGGCGAAGGCGGCGCCCGCCCCGATCGACACCCCGGCCAGCAGGAGCAGCGCAGCGACCCCGGCCAGGGCAAACATGAAGTGGCTGCTGGCCCACCGGATGCGCGTAGTGGCCGTGCCCAGCAGCGCTTCGGTGTGGCCCGCGGCCTCCTCGCTGCGCAGGTGGTTGGCCGCAGACACCCCATAGGCCGCCGCCAGCACGCCCATGATGCTGATCTCGGCGGCCAGGAAAGCGTCCGTCAGGGCTTCCCGGCCGCCCAGCAGCCTGATCAGGTCCTGGGCGTTTGGCGAATTCAGCAGTTCCCCCACGTTGCTGACCAGGGATCCGATCACGACGCCGAAAAGGACGAACGCCATGGCCCAAGCGAGGAGCACACGGTACTGCAGGCGCACCGCCAGGTCCCAGACGCCGGAGAGCGACCCGGCGGCCGGCCCGGGGCGCTCGGCGCGGAGGCCGGCCCCGAGGTCGCGCCCGGCCCGGAGCACAAAAGCGGCCGGGACCAGGACCAGGCACAGGGCCACCGGCAACGCCAGCACCCACCAGCGGTCCCCGGCGAACGCCCGGATCTGCTGGTTCCACCCGATGGGTGAGAGCCAGGACAGTACGGAGGGCCCCGGCTCGGCCAGGTCTCCGACCGCGCGCAGCCCATAGGTGACGGCGATGAACCCGATGCTGAGCCCGGTGGCGGCCCGGGCACTGGCGGTCAGCTGCGCGGCCAGACCCGCCACGGCACTGAACGCCATCCCCGTGGCGGCCCAGCCGAGGCCGAACGCGAGAGACCCGGCGGCCGGCAGCCCGCCGGCGGCCAGCGCGGCCGCCGCGAGCAGCCCGAGCACCACATTGGCGCCGAGGCTGATGGTGAGGGCGGATGCCAGCGGCGCGTCACGGCCCAGCCGGCCGCCGCCGAGCAGCTCCAGGCGGCCGCTCTCCTCGTCGCCGCGGGTGTGCCGGATGACGAGGATCACCATAAGGACGGCCAGGATGGCGGTCATAAACGCGGTGTATTTGATCAGCGACAGCGCACCGATCGAGGTGGGATCGTAGATCCGCCCGAACAGGGCCACCATCGAGGCGGTCGCGTTCAGGGCGGTGGCGGCTTCCACCCGGCTCGCCGTATCCGGGTAGAGTTCGGTGCCGGCCAGCGCCGTCGAGTAGGTAACCAGGGCAAAACCGGCAATCCAGAAGGGCAGCAACCAGCGGTCCCGCCGCAGTCCGAGCCGGATCAGGACGCCCGTTCCCGCCAGGGTCTCAGGCATCGCCGGACCGCCGCGGGACTGCGCTGTCGGCAACGGCGCCGACGGCCGTACCGGCGCCGGTGCCGGCGTCGTTTCCGGAGCCGTAGTGCCGCAGGAACAGATCCTCCAGTGTCGGCGGCTGGCTGGTCAGCGCGTGCAGGCCCACGGAGGTCAGCGCGTGCAGGAACGGGCCCAGGCCGGCGGGCTCGACCTGGGCGCTGACCCGGTGGTCTGTCACCACGACGTCGTGAACGCCGGGCAGGAGGTCCAGTCCGGGCGGCACCGCGGCGACGTCGGCCGTGACCGAGGTGCGGGTCAGGTGCCGCAGCTGCTCCAGCGGGCCGGTCTCCACTACCTTCCCGGCGCGGATGATGCTGACCCGGTCGGAGAGGGCCTCGGCCTCGCTGAGGATATGGCTGCTCAGCACCACGGTGCGCCCCTGCCCGCGCAGTTCGCGGACACAGCCGCGGAACGCGTCCTCCATCAGCGGATCCAGCCCGCTCGTCGGCTCGTCCAGGAGGAACAATTCGGCGTCGGTGGCCAAGGCGGCGACAAGCGCCACTTTCTGCCGGTTCCCTTTGGAATACGTGCGGGCCTTCTTGCTGGGATCCAGCTCGAACAGGTCCAGGAACCGGTCGCGGCGGGCGCGGTCCTGGCCACCGTGCAGCCTGCCGAGCAGATCGATCACCTCGCCGCCCGTCAGGTTGGGCCACAGGGCAACGTCCCCGGGGACGTAGGCCAGCCTGCGGTGCAGCGCCGCCACGTCGCGCCACGGATCCAGCCCGAGCACCCGGATGGACCCGGCGTCGGAACGCAGCAGGCCCAGCAGGAGCCGCAGGGTGGTGGACTTGCCGGACCCGTTGGGGCCCAGGAAGCCGTGCACCTCGCCGGCGGCCACGTCGAAATCCAGTCCGTCCAGGGCCGTCACGGACCCGAAGCGTTTCACCACACCGGTCATGTCCACCACACTGCTCATAGTCAACAAGCTACGCCGGTTTGCCCGGGATGGGCCCCTGCGGAAAGTCCCCTTTCCGGCGCCTTCGGACGCAGTTAGCGAGGGGTCCGTCGCTGTGATTGAGTTGTTCCATGCCATCTCGCTGGTCCGGCCGGGACACCCAGACGCTTTCTGCCGTGGCGATGAGTGCCCTGCTGCTGGCCAGCGCCGGCAAGCACTTCGAGGACCCCGGGTTCTTCGGCCCCGTTGTGCCCGACTTCCTCTGCCGCGACGACTCCGGCGAACAGTCCAACAGCCCCCTGGCCGTGTTGTCCCGGGAGGAATGGGTGGCGGTCAGCGGCCTGCTCGAGGCGGGTGCCGCCGTCGGGCTGCTGGTTCCGGCGACCCGTCGCGCGGCCGCCGGCTGCGTCACGGCCATGTTCACGCTGTTCATCGCAGGACACCTCGGCGCCCTGCGCAAGGCCTACGGCCCGGACGGGACGCCCGGCCAGCGCCGCATCCACTCCCTGCGGCTGCCGCTGCAGGCGCCGCTTATCGCCTGGGCCTGGAGCCTGACAAAACCTGTCCCGCGGAAACCGGTCCGGCCGTGAAACTCCTGCAGTCCCCGGCGGTGCGGGTGGGGCTCTCCATCAGCATCGCCACCGGGCTCTACGGGGTGTCCTTCGGTGCACTGTCCGTCACCTCCGGTCTCGACTTCTGGCAGACCATGGCCCTGAGCCTGCTGCTGTTCAGTGGCGGCTCGCAGTTCGCGTTCATCGGGGTGGTGGCGGGGGGCGGTTCCGGCGTCGCGGCCATGGGCGCCGCCACCTTGCTCGGCATGCGCAACGGGATCTACGGCATGCAGATCAACGCCCTGCTGCAGCCGCGTGGCCTGCTGCGGTTTGCCGCCGCCCACGTCACTATCGACGAGTCCACCGCCACAAGCACCGGGCAGACGGATCCGCTTGAGCAGAAGCGCGGCTTCTGGACCGCGGGCCTGGGGATCTTCATCCTCTGGAATGTGTTCACCGCCGTCGGCGCGCTCGCCGGAGGCGCGCTGGGGGATCCCAAGCAGTGGGGTCTCGACGGCGCCGCCGTCGCGGCGTTCCTGGGGCTGCTGTGGCCGCGGCTCAAGGGTCGCGAACCTGTGGCGATCGCCGTCGTCTGTGCCCTGGCCACCGTGTTGGCCGTACCGTTCGTGCCCGCCGGGGTGCCGATCCTGGTGGCGGCGGTGGTGGCGGCTGCCATTGGCTGGTTCAGCCACGGCCGCAGTGACGAAGGGCTGGAACCCGACGTGGACCCCTACGCGGAACACCCGCACACGCACCCGCAGGGGGATGCCACATGACCCTTTGGATGTGGCTGCTGCTCTCCTGTGTGCTGGCGTACGGCTGGAAACTCCTGGGCTATCTGGTCCCGGCGAGCGTGCTGCGGGACCCCCGGATGTCGCGGATCGCCGGGACCATGACCATCGGCCTACTGGCGTCCCTCACGATCGTGAACACCGTGGCCTCCGGCCAGGCCCTGGTGCTGGATGCGCGGCTGGGGGCCCTTGCTGCCGCCGGCATCGCCCTGATGCTCCGGGCGCCCTTCCTGGTGGTCGTCCTCGCCGGAGCCGGCGCCGCGGCCGGACTCCGGCTCATGGGGTGGAGCTGACCGGTTAGCAACGGTCTTTAGTCCCTACTTGCCGCCGGGGCCCCGTGGGAGCATTCGGATATGAGCGACAAAGACGATCCGGATACTCCTGCGCCCGGCAAGGGCCAGCATCCCAAACCGCACGAGCCGTTCGTTCCGCCGGGAGCCGAGTCCACCAGGGAACTGCGCGATGTGTCGCGCCGGCGCCGGGAAGCCGAGGAGAAGCTGCAGCACCACCTCGACGAGGCCAAAGAGAAGCCCGCGGAAGACTGATGTTCAGATCTCGGCTGTCGGAGCGTCTGCAGGATCTGTTGCTCGAAAATGACGTGCTGGAGGACTTCCTCCGCCAACTCTCCGCCCTGGCCGCCGAGTTTGCCTCAGCCGAAACCGGCCGCGAAGTACTGTGCTCCGTGCGGCTGGCCCGGCCCCGCCGGACGGTGGTTGTGGCTGCCAGCAACCCCGAGGCCCGGATCCTGGACGGCCTGCAGGACGGACTCGGGGAGGGGCCGGGGTTGGAGACCCGGAAGACCAGGCAGGCCGTGCTGGTGCCGGACACGACGATGGATCCGAGATGGCGGCGCTACCAGCGGGCCGCCGCCCAGCGCGGGAACCGCAGCGTTCTCGCCGTGCCGCTGCTTGAGGACCGGGACGCGGCGGCCACCCTGACGTTCTTTTCGGCGTCGCCTGAGGCGTTCGACGACGGCGCCGTGGCAGCCTGCGAGGCGCTCGCCGTCCGGGCCGCCAAGGTGGTCAGGCTGGCTGTCCGGTTCGAAACCGCCCAGGGCATGAGCCGGGACCTGCTGCAGGCGATGAGGTCGCGGACCGTGATCAACCTGGCCACCGGCATTCTTATGGCCCAGAGCCGCTGCTCGCAGTCGGAAGCGTTCGAGCTGCTGACCAAGGTCTCCAACACCAGGAACGTCAAACTCAGGATCGTGGCCGAGGAGATCCTCCGGCGGTTCGACGGTGCCCCCGCCGCGGCGGCCTTCAGCGCCTGAAACCCTACCGCGGTGCCCCGAGGCCGGCGAGCCGGAGGATGAGCTGAAGCCCGTCGGACGTTCCCGGCCAGTGCCGGCGCACCGCTTCCTCGCCCGCCCGCGCGATCACCGAGCGCAGCACGAGGGCCACAATGATGATGTCGTCCGCGTAGCCGATCACGGGCAGGAAATCCGGCACAAGATCGATCGGCGAGAGCAGGTACACCAAGAGCAGGGCGAGCCGTATCCGCACACCGGCGCCCAGAGACTTGTCAGCCAGCAGCCGCCGCAGGAGCCGCAGCAGGTCCGGCAGTAACCGCAGTGCATCCTTCATCGCGACTGTTTCCGGGTGCCGGCGCGCATAGCCCCACAGGAGGAGCAACAGGACGGCGTAAACCACCAAGACCCCGCCAACGGCGCCCGCCAGGGTTTCCCATGACACGGGTGTCAGCCGAGGTAAGAGTCGAACGCGGTGCCCGGCAGCGGGGCCTGCGGCGGGAGGGGACGCGTCGGGCGCTCCGTGCGGATGGCGTCCTCGACGAGGGCGACGGGACGGCGCCAGGCATCCGAACCGGCCTCCATGGTGTCCACGACGCCGATCAGCATGGCCAGCAGGCGGATCATGTCCGTCATGGAAATGTCGCTGCGCAGGGTTCCCTGCCCCTGGCCGCGGCCCAGGAGCACGGCCACGGATTCGATCAGGTCACCGGTGATGCCGGTGAGCAGTCCGCGCCGGCCGGCGACGGCTCCCAGCAGGTTGGCTTCCTCGCTGGCTACGCCCATGAGGGCATCGATGACACGGAAGAGGCCGTCGGCGGCATCGGGCCCGGCCAGGGCCTCTTCGATGACGGGATCAACCAGCAGTCCGAGCTGCCGGTGCAGCGCCGCGAGGACCAGTTCCTCTTTGTCCGCGAAGTTCCTGAACAGCGTGGCCGGGCCGACGCCGGCGGTCACGGCAATGGTCTGCAGCGGGACTTCCGGGCCGTGCTCCCGGAAGCACTGGCGGGCGGCGGTGATGATCTTGTCGACGTTCCGCGCGGCATCGGCGCGGAGCGGCCTGCGGTCTGCTACCCGGTTCATTTGCTTAGGTTAGCAACGCTAAGCCGTAGCCGGGAGGTTACTACCGGGTAGTCCCTTATGTGACGGCTCCGGCCCGATCCGGGGCCCAGTCCAGGCCCGGCAATGGAGAGTAACGGGCCCGTAGCCACGCCGTCAGAGGGCCCGATCACGTGCGAGACTGGAGCCATGCTGCTTGCCTTTTCCGTCGCACCCTCGGGCCGTCCCGTCCGCACCGATGACTCACCCGCCGGTTCCGCGGCCGTCCGGTCGGACGAGGCGTCGGTCCACGATGCCGTCGCCGACGCGGTTCGGATCGTGCGGGAGTCCGGTCTGCCCAACCACACCGACTCGATGTTCACCACGATCGAGGGCGAGTGGGATGAAGTCTTCGACGTCGTGAAGCGCGCCACCGAGGCCGTGGGCCGCTACGGCAGCCGGGTTTCCCTCGTCATCAAGGCGGACATCCGGCCGGGCTACACAGGCGAACTCACCGGAAAGCTGGACCGCCTGGAACACGCCCTCGGGGACGCCGCAGACCCGGCCGCGGGCTAAAATCCCGACGGCCCGGAGCCTACCGCCGGGACGGGCCAGCTGGAAGACTGAAGGGCATGTTCGAGCATCAGCCCACCAGCCGGTGGATCGCTGTCGAGGACTTCCTCTCCGAGGCCGTGGTCCGCCCTGACAACTCACTGAAACGCGCCGTCACCACCGCCCTCGAGGCGGGCATGCCCCCGATCGAAGTCGCCCCGAATGCCGGCAAACTGCTGAAACTGCTCGTCCAGCTTTCGGGCGCCCGCCGCGTGCTGGAGATCGGAACGCTGGCCGGCTTCAGCACCATCTGGATGGCCCAGGGACTGCCCGACGGCGGCCGGCTGCTCACGTGCGAATACCTCCCCAAACACGCCGAGGTGGCCCGCGCCAACGTGGACTCCGCCGGGCTGGGCCACCTCGTGGAGATCCGGGTCGGGGCAGCGCTGGACACACTTCAGGCGCTCGCCGACGAGGGCGCGGAGCCCTTCGATTTTGTCTTCATCGACGCGGACAAGGAAAACAACCCGCACTACCTCGACTGGGCCATCCGCCTGGGCCGGCCCGGCACCGCCGTCGTGATGGACAACGTGGTCTGGGAAGGCGCCGTGCTGGATCCCTCGATGGACGCCGTCAACGCCCCCGGCATCATCAGTGCGCTGAACATGTTCGGCGAGGACCCGCGGCTGGACGCCACCGTCATCCAGACCGTGGGCTCCAAAGGATGGGACGGCTTCGCCTTGGCGCGGGTGCTGTAACAGCCGGGAGTCGGCGCCGCCGGCCAGCAGCTGGCAGCGCATTTCCGAAAGTGCTAAGTGTGCTTAGATTTACTGGACGGGCTGGATCTACCGAGCAGTAGCCACACCCGGCCGGCATGGGTGCCGGCAGCACCAGTCGCACTTCGAAGGAGAGCAGGCCGAATGAACCGGACTTCCGCTTCCCCGCGGCCCCGCGCAGTGAGGATCAGTTCCGCGCCGGAGGATCTGGCGGGCCTCAACCCCCTGCTGGTCGACGCACTGTCGGCCGTCGGCGACGTCCCGGCGTTGCTGGACCTGGCCAAAGCCGCAGGCGACGCCGCACCGAAACCTGGCGAGGGCCGCACCGCCTTCCTATGGGAGCTCCTGGCCTCCGTCACCGCCGTCGACGTCGCGGCCGGCCGGGCCATCGAACCGCACTTGGACGCCTCCGCGATCCTCGCCCAGGCCGCCGGCCACGCGGCGCTGGCAGGCTGGGACTGCCCGGACTTCGACGGTGTCCACTTCGACGGCGCCTGGGGTGTCTTCGCCGCCGAAGCCGCGGGCCTGCGGCTCGAAGCCAAACCGGCGGACGGCTGCTTCCTGCTGCAGGGATCCAAGCCCTGGTGCTCCCTAGCGGCCCAACTGGACCACGCCGTCGTGACCGCCCATCTGGACGACGGCGGCCGGGCCGCGTTCGCCGTCGACCTCCATGCCCCTGGCGTGGGCTTCGCGGACCCGGAATGGACCAGCCGGGGACTCCGCGAAATCCCCAGCGGCACCGTGCATTTCGACTCGGTTCCGGCCGTGCCCCTGGGCGACGCCGGCTGGTACTACCGCCGGCCCGGCTTCGCCTGGGGCGGCATGGGGGTGGCCGCCTGCTGGCTGGGCGGCGCCGTCGCCGTGGCCCGCGGCTTCCAGGACTCCCTGCTCAAAGCGGCCGACGGCGGCCGCGAACCGGACCAGCTCGCGCTCGCCCACCTTGGCGAGATCGACCGCACCCTCACCGCCCTGACCGCGTACCTCGCCCGGACCGCCGCACGGATCGACGCCGGGGACCTCTCGGGCCCCGGCACGTGGAGCGAGGCCCTGCGGGTCCGCGGCAACACTGCCACCGCCGTCGAACGCATCCAAACGCTGGTCAGCCAGAACCTCGGCCCCGGGCCGCTGGCGTTCGACCCCGTCTACGGGAAGCGCATGGCTGACCTCGCCCTGTACATCCGCCAGCACCACGGCATGCGCGACGACGCCCAGCTCGGTGCCCTCACGCTCAAAGGGGACCACCCGTGGTGAGCTTCACGCACCAGGACGCCGGAACCAGCGAGGACGCCTGGGCCGCCAGCGGACTGGCCGCGCTCCCGGAGCTGCCGCTCGACGCCGGAGAACTCGCCGGCCAGGCGTTCATCGTGCTCGCCGCGCACCCGGACGACGAATCCCTCGGCGCCGGTGGGCTGATGGCCCGGCTCCGGCGGCTCGGCGCCCGCGTCACGGTGCTGCTGTGCACCGCGGGGGAGGCCTCCCACCCGGACTCACCCACCACGACGCCGGAACAGCTCGCCGCCGTCCGGCTCCAGGAATTCGGCGGCGGGCTCAGCTACTTGCTGCCGGATCCGGACTGGCGCTTCCTCGCCCTGCCGGACGGCCAGCTCGCCGCACACCGGGCCGAGGTGATCTCCGCACTGCGGCAGGCCATCGCCGATGAGACGGCCGAGTCGGGACTGCTGGCGGAGCAGATCACGCTGGTGGCCCCCTACCGGCACGACGGCCACACGGACCACGACACGCTCGGCTCCGCCGCCGCCGAAGCAGCCGGCGCAGGCGGCCACGGACTGCTGGAATACCCCATCTGGTACTGGCTCTGGGCCGACGCCGCGGACCCGGCCTGGCAGTCCTGGCTGCGCCTGCCGCTGGCCCCCGCCGAGCAGCAGGCCAAGGCGGCGGCCATGGCCTCCCACACTTCCCAGGTCCGCGCCCTCTCCGGCCAGTCGGGCGACGAGGTGCTGCTCCCGCCGTCATTCCTGGAGCACTTTGAGCGGCCGTTTGAGACGTTCGCGTGGCAGCGTCCGGCCGCCCGAGCCGCCGGCACCGGGGGCGCGTACGCCGCCGCTGACGCGGAAGGCGTTTTTGACGCCGTCCATACCGGCAACGACGACCCGTGGCAGTACACGACCAGCTGGTACGAACACCGCAAGCGTTCCCTCACCCTCGCGGCGCTGCCCGGCCGGAACTACACTGCAGGACTCGAGATCGGCTGCTCGATCGGGACGCTCAGCGTGGAACTCGCCCAACGCTGCGGAACCTTCCTGGCCGTCGACGCGAGCAGCGCCGCGCTGGCCCACGCCGCCCGGCGCCTCGAACACCTGCCGGCCGCCCGGACCCGCCACCTCACCGTCCCGCAGGACTGGCCGGAGGGCCGGTTCGACCTGATCGTGGTCTCCGAGGTGGGCTACTACCTCGCGCCCGGCGAACTGGCGGAGCTGTTCGAGCGGGTCGAGGCCACACTCCTGCCCGGCGGCACCCTGGCCCTGTGCCACTGGCGCCACCCAGTCTCCGGCTGGGAGCTCGACGGCGACTCCGTCCACGCCGCCGCGCGCCGCCACCTCGGCTGGGCCGACGCCGGACTGTACCGGGAACGCGACTTCATCCTGGAAATCCTGATCGCGCCCCGTCCCGGCGGGGATCAGCGGACGGCAGCCACCGTCGTGCCGGGAGCGGACAGCTAGATGGCCGCCCTTGCCCTGCCGCTGCCCCGCGGACTCAGCATCGACCGGTTCGCCGTCGTCCTCCCCGCGCACAACGAGGAGGAGCACCTTGGCCGCGCCCTGCTCGCCCTGCAGCGCGCCGCCGACGCGCTGCACCGGGTCCGGCCCGAAGTGGACGTCCGGGTGACAGTGGTGCTGGACAGTTGCACGGACGGCTCCGCCGGCATCGCGGCCCAGTACGTTGCGGCGGACCGCCGCTTCAACGCCCTCGAAGTAAGCCTCCGCAACGCCGGGGCAAGCCGCGCGGCCGGCATCCGGGCCGCCGGTATCGGTGCAACCCGGCGGAGGCCGCCCGGCAAACGCTGGACACCGCCGCCGTGGGCGGGACGGACATGGCTGGCCAACACCGACGCCGACTCCCAGGTTCCGGAAAACTGGCTCGTCCGCCAGCTGGAATTCGCCGAGGCCGGAGCCGACGCGGTGCTGGGTTCGGTGGAACCGGACCCCGCCGGGATGGACGCGGAGCTGCGCCGGCGCTGGTTGGAGCGGCATCCCTTCGAGGAGGACCACCCGCACATCTACGGAGCAAACTTTGGGGTCCGGGCCTCTGCATACCTGGCCGCCGGAGGCTTCCCCAAGCTCGCCTCGCACGAGGACCGGACCCTGGTGCAAAGCCTCCGGAACCGGGCCTTCACCGTGACAGCCACCGACAGCATGCGCGTACTGACCTCGGGCCGGATCCACGCCAGGGCACCGCACGGCTTCGGCGCCTACCTCCGCACGCTGGGATTACACCGGGCACCGGCGGCCGACTGACGCGGACCGGGGCGGGCAGATGCCGCGCGAACCGTTCCGGTCTGCCTAATCGCCGTTGTACTCGTCATCGGTGATGTGCTCGCCCCAGGTTGTCGTGGTGGTGGGGTCTTCGCAGTTCTGGAGCATGGCGATGTGTTCCATGAAGCAACCGGGGGCGGCAGCATGCCAATGCTCCTCGCCGGGCGGGGTGTACAGAGTCTGGCCCGGGTGGACTTCAATGATCCTGCCGTCACGGCCGCCGAAGCGGGCGACGCCCTGGGTGACCCGCAGGTACTGGCCATGCTTGTGGGAGTGCCAGGCGGTCCGAGCTCCGGGGGCGAAGCGGACGGTTGCGACCACCATCGTCTGGTCCGGCTCGTGGGGCAGCGCGATCGGGTCGAGCCAGACGTCGCCGGCGAACTGCGCGGCCGGGTTTTTCGCAGTGGGCATGGTGGGTTCGATGTTCATGATTTTTCCTTACTTGTTGTCGATGAAGAGTTGCTTGGCTACGCCCATCGCGGCCATGCCCTTGGGCCAGCCGGCGTAGATCGTGACGTGGGTGATGGCTTCGATGAGCTCTTCCTGGGTTACGCCGTTGTCGACGGCGCGGCCGAGGTGGAAGCCCAGTTGCTCGGTGTTCCCGCCGGCGGTGCGCACGGCCACGGTGATGAGGCTGCGGTCCCGGGCGGAGAGTTCGGGACGCGCTCCTGCCCGGGCTGCCGGTGCAGCCAGTCATAGCGATAGCGGTAGCGATCAGAACCAGTACAGGCGCCACGAGGCCTGCCCGCAAGGCTTTTCCCGGTGAAAAACGGTTGCGAGTGTTCACAGGTGGATCCTTTCCGGGGATGCGCGGAGGGCGAATCTGCGGCCGTTTCATGTTGTTAGAGGCGGGCGGGGAATGCGGTGCGGCGTCCGTAGATGGTCAGCATGAGTGCGGCCAGGCCGGCGACGATCATCACGACCGCAAGTACCAGGCCGCTGGAATTCGTCAGCAGGGCGGCGCCGAGGATGCCGGCGGTGAAGATGGCAAGGTTGAACGCCACCGGCAGGAACGAGTTCGCCACGTCGGAGTCCGCGCCTCCGGTGGTGGTGAGGGCGGCTTGGAGCTGGGCGGCCGCCCCGCCGAACGTGATCCCCCACAGCACGGTCGCGGCGATGATCGCCGGGGCCGATGTGTGGCCGACCAGCAGCACCACCGCGGCTGCGATGAACAAGGTGACGCTTCCGTGCAGCAACGGGCGGGGGTGGCGGTCCAGGAGCGCGCCTGTGATGATGATCCCGGCGATCGAGGCGACGCCGAAGATGAAGAGTTCGACGTCGAGGGTGAGGCTGCTACCCGTAGTCCTCAAGTACGGGGCGATGTAGGTGTAGATGGTGTTGTGGGCCAGCATCCAGGTAAAGATGACGGCCAGGATCACGGCGATGCCGGGGATGCGGAAGACCCGCGCCAGCGGAAGCCGGGAGGTTCCGGGCTGCCCATCGGCATCGGGCGCGATCGCCGCGATGAGCACACCGGCGATAACGGCCACCGCGGTGAGCCCGGCGAAGGCCCACCGCCAGTCGAAGGTCGTGCCGAGCCAGGCCCCCAAGGGTGTGCCGAGAGCGAATCCGACGGGTGCCCCGAGGGAGACGATCGCCAGCGACAAGCCTGCATGGGAGGGAGGGCTGATCTTCCGGCCGTAGGCGGCCAGCATGCCCCAGAGGATTCCTGAGAACGCGCCGGCGATGAAACGCGACACCAGTGACAGGGTTACGTCGCTTGAGAGGGCGGTGGTGGTGTTGGCCAGGATGAGGCCGAGGACCGCGCCGAGGAGCAATGGCTTGCGGCGCATGCCCCGGGTCATCGTGATGGCGGGGATCGTGATGATCACTGTGCCCAGGGCGTAGGCGCTGACGAACAGTCCGACGGTGCCTTCGCTGGTGCCCATCCCGGTGGCGATAACCGGCAGCAGCCCGGCCGGCATGGTCTCCATCGCGACGAGGACGAAGCCGATGACCGCCAGAGCGGCCAGAGTGGCGAGCGGCAGTTGTTTCGCCTGCTCGGTAGCTACCGGGGCCGGCGCCGGAATGGTGGTGGTGTTCATTAGTCTCCTTGCCCGCAGGCGGCTCGCGCGGTTACGTGCTGGTCGGGGGCGTACCGCTGGTAAGTCTTTATCCAGTCAACACGCGGACCATCCCGCGGGGGAGTCCCTATCAAGGGGCGTACCAGCAGGGGACCCCACCGAAGTTCGCAGGGACGTATTCTCGTGGCATGGACAATAAAGCCGAGGTACGCGAGTTCCTGATGTCGCGCCGGGCAAAGATCACCCCCGAACAGGCCGGACTTCCCGCCGGGCCGAACAGACGCGTTGCCGGGCTTCGCCGCACAGAAGTTGCGACACTCGCCGACGTCAGCGTCGAGTACTACGCCAAGCTCGAACGTGGTGCTATCGGCGGAGCCTCCTCGTCCGTGCTTGACGCCATCGCCCGCGCCCTTCTCCTCGATGACACGGAACGAACCCACCTCTTCGACCTCGCCCGCGCAGCTGACGGCATTCCGCTATCCGGGCGTCCCCGCCGGCGATCCACGAAAAACGCCATCAGTCGACCTAGCCTGCACTGGGTGCTCAACACAATTACCGACGGCGTTGCCTTCGTTCGCGACCAGAACCAGGACCTTCTAGCTACGAACGAGCTCGGCAGGGCCTTCTATGCACCCCTCATCGGCGCCGGCGGTCGTACGCCGAACCTGGCCCGGTTCCAGTTCCTCGACCCTGCATCCCGCGATTTTTATCCTGACTGGGAGCTCTTCGCTGAGATGTGCGTGGCGATCATGCGGGCCGAAGCCGGCCGTGACCCCAACGACAAGGGGCTCCAGGACCTCGTTGGTGAGCTGTCCACGCGCAGCGATGTATTCCGGCAGCTGTGGGGCGCGCATGACGTTCGGACCCACGGGACCGGCACAAAACGATTCAACCACCCCGTCGTCGGCGAACTCACTCTCGCCTACGAAGAACTCATTATCACTGCCGACCCGGGCTGCGTCCTTATGATCTACACCGCCGAGCCCGGCTCGCCCAGCGCTGAGCGACTGCGGCTGCTCGCCAGCTGGGCAGCTACCGGATCCATAGCGGCTGCGCCCCGTCAGGAAAACTCCAACACAACGGGTTCACCCGGGAGGAGATAGCGGAGACCTTCACTCATTGGGCTTTCTGCTGGGGCTGGCCTGCCTACCGTCTGCGATCACATGGCGCAGAAGGTCTTCGAGGCCAAAAATCACCTTGCACGCAAACTCCGTCTGACATCGGAATGAATGGACACATGGAACTCGACGATCTCCTTGAAATGCTTAATGCCGGCCGGACCATAACGGGGGACTCGCCCTGGCATGATCTCATGCACCGGGCAAGCCAGGATGCCCTGCGCATTACCGGCGAGCTTAACGGCGGATATCAGGAACCGGCGCGGGTGCGGGAGCTGTTGGCCCAGCTGACCGGCAAGCCAATTGACGAATCCGTAACGGTTTTCCCGCCTTTCTACTCCGACTTCGGGAAGAACATCACCTTCGGAAAACGGATCTTCATCAACTCGGGGTGCAAGTTTCAGGACCAGGGCGGTGTCGTCATCGGGGACGACTGCCTGATCGGGCACAACACGGTGATGGCCACACTCAACCACGACCTGATGCCGAGCCGCCGCACGGACATGCACCCGGCCCCTATCGTCGTTGGCCGCAATGTGTGGGTCGGATCCAACGCCACCATTCTGCCGGGCGTGACGATCGGTGATAACGCCGTCGTGGGGGCTGCGTCCGTAGTGACGAAGGACGTACCGGAAAACTCCGTTGTTGTGGGCTCGCCTGCCCGGGTGGTGCGCTCACTTCCCAACTGAACCACCGCGCTGAGTCTTCTACAGGTGAGGGATCCGGCAGCGCACCGTGTCGCGGTATTGCTGGAATCTTCGCCGAACCGTTTCTTGAGGTCGGATTCCTCGAGCGGTCTGACGCGGTAGTTCGGCGAGGGTACACCCAGCAATGGTTCGCATGCTTTGCCCACCTGGCGAGTAGATTGTTCACATCCGCTAATCTTCGGAGTCCGGCGGATCAACGCGACGGGCACGTGGACAAGGATCCGGATGAGCCGGCCGAACCGCATCGACACACACCAGCACATCGTTCCGCCGGGCTACGCACGCTGGATGCACGACAAGGGCATCCGGTCCGGCGGCTTAAGTCTGCCGTCGTGGTCCGAACGTTCAGCG
Organism: Arthrobacter sp. 001422645; assembly: GCF_059816125.1. Taxonomy (NCBI): domain Bacteria; kingdom Bacillati; phylum Actinomycetota; class Actinomycetes; order Micrococcales; family Micrococcaceae; genus Arthrobacter; species Arthrobacter sp. 001422645. The sequence continues at coordinate 259,573 of NZ_JCBANT010000002.1, forward strand.
CTGAAGTTCATGGACAGGCACGACGTGCAGACCGGCATCCTGTCCCTGTCCACGCCCGGAGTGCACTTCGGGGACGCAGTTGAGACGCGGCAGTGGGCTCGGGATGTCAACGAGTACAGTGCCGAGGTGGTGGCCGGGCGGCCAGAGCGGTTTGGCTTCTTCGCGACCCTTACGCTGCCGGACGTGGAAGGTGCCCTCGCGGAAGCCCGGTACGCCCTGGACACCCTGCTCGCGGACGGAATCGTGCTGCTGGCCAACAACGACGGACGATACCTGGGCGATCCGGGCTTTGAGCCTCTGCTGGAGTTTCTTCACCACCGCCGGGCCGTAGTGTTCATCCATCCCGGCGAACTGCCCGCACCGGCGGTACCGGGCATACCCGCTTTCGCCGCAGATTTCCTGCTCGATACCACCCGCACTGCACTCAGCCTGATCCTGTCCGGTGCGATGGAGAAGTATTCGGGAATCAAGTTCATCCTCGCCCACGCGGGCGGCTTCGTGCCTTACATCGCCTACAGGATCCTGCTGACGATGCTCAACAATAGGGAACTGGCTCTCAGCGCGCTGGCGGCGCTGACAGATAAGGAACAGTCCGTCCTGCGGCGGTTTTATTACGACGTCGCGCTGTCCGCCAGCCCATCGGCGCTGCCCAGCCTGCTCGAGGTGGCCGATCCTGGCCGCATCACATACGGCACTGACTTCCCGTTTGCGCCGGCGCCGGGGATCGATTTCCTGAACATGCAGTACGAGCATTACCCGATGGCCCCCTCCTTGCGCGCGTCGATAGACCGCGGCAATGCCGAGGCGCTGTTTCCCCGCCTCAAGCCTGCACAAGGCTAAGCCGAGTTCGGTAACAGACCACACGGGGGCGAGCCTGCCAGCCATCAACGGGCTGCCAAGATCGCCGTCGCCTGCCGCTGCGCGCAAGAGGTCCGCGAGTTTGTGCCCGACCCAAGCGTCTGATCGAGAGTACGCCGGCCCGGACCAAGCTACGGAGCTGGAACGAGCCTGAAGACGCCCGCGTGACCTTTGGCCCTAACCTGCGGCGGCGACCGGGAGCACGCTCGATCCATGAGCTACCTGACCCGGGCCGGTCTGCGGTGCTACGCCTGAGCGGCCCCGGCCAGCCGTGACACCGGAGGCTCCCGTCGGGGGCCCGGACGCCGGCGCTCTGCCTGGCGTCGCCGGCCTGAGCTCGGCGGAGGCGGCGCGAAGGCTGCAACAAATCGGGGCAAACAAGCTGCCCGAGGCCGGCACGGTGCCTGGCTGGCGGAGGCTACTGGCCGAACTGACCCACTTCTTCGCCATCCTGCTGTGGTGTGCCTCCGTACTGGCCTACCTGGCCGGCATGCCGCAACTGGCCGTCGCGATCGTCGTCGTGATCCTGGTCAACGGGGTGTTCGCTTATATCCAACAGGAGCGCGCCCAGCATGCGGCCGCGAAGCTCCGCGAACTGCTCCCGGCGATGGTCTCGGTCCGCCGCGACAGCCGGATCGTCAAGATCCACACCACCGAGCTCGTCCCGGACGACGCCGTCCTGCTGGTGGCCGGCGACCGGGTCCCGGCGGACCTCCGGCTGGCCGTCGCGGCAGGCTGTTCGGTGGACGAATCGATGCTTACCGGTGAGAGCGAGGCGCTCACCAAAGTCCCCGGCGACACTGTTTATGGCGGGACCTTCCTGGTCAACGGCCAGGCTGAAGGCGTGGTGGCGGGCACGGGCGGGCAAACCAGGCTCGCCGAAATCGCAGCCCTGACGGGAAAGGTCGAAGCTCCGCCGAGTCCGCTGGCGCTGGAACTGCAACGAATCGTCCGCATCACCGCCGCGATGGCCCTGGGCATTGGCGCGCTGTTCTTCGTGCTCTCCCTTCTGGTCGGCATCTCCTGGCGCGATGCGTTCCTCTTCGCCATCGGCGTGATGGTGGCGCTGGTGCCTGAGGGCCTGCTGCCCACGGTCACGCTGTCCCTGGCCGTCGGGGCACAGCGGATGGCACAGCGCAACGCGCTCGTCCGGAACCTGGAAGCGGTGGAAACCCTCGGCTCCACCACCTTCATTTGCACGGACAAGACCGGCACGCTGACCCAGAACCGGATGAACGCCGTCGAGGTGTGGACCCCGGCCGGGCTGGTCAGCATTATCGGCGCAGGGTACGGGCCGGAGGCTGAGGTCACCGGGACGGGAGCCGGGGAGGCGCGGCACCTCAGCATCGCCGCGCTGGCCGCCTCCGTGGGCCGCGCGGTGCCCCACGAGGGCCGGTGGATCGCCGAGGGCGATCCGATGGAGGCCGCCATAGGCGCGCTGGCCGCGCGGCTGGCAGCATCGGGGGAGCAACCCGAGGAACCCGACGTGTCGCACCGCTTCGCCTTCGATCCGCGCCGGCTGCGGGAGTCCGCGATCGTTGGCACCACACTCTTCGTCAAGGGGGCACCGGAATCCGTGATTCCACTGTGTGGCGAGGACGGCGCCGGCCGCGCCCTGGAGATGGTCGACCAGATGGCCTCCCATGGATTGCGGGTTCTGGCTGTGGCCGAGCGGAGCTTGCCCGGCCCGCCGGGCGCCAACTTCAGGCTCGAGGAAGTGGAGAGCGGCCTGACTCTGCTGGGACTCATCGGCCTGCACGACCCGCCGCGGGCCGAGGTCCGGGTGGCGCTCGAGGCGGCCCGCGAGGCCGGCATCAAAGTGGCCATGGTCACCGGCGACCATGCCTTCACCGCCGCCGCCATCGCCCGCGAAACCGGACTGATCGGCTCACCCGAACTGGTGTTGGAGGGACACAGCCTGCCCGAGGACGACGCCGTCCTGGCGGCGCTGCTGGACCGCGACGGCGTGGTGGTCAGCAGGGTCACCCCGGAACAGAAACTCCGGGTGGCCCGCCTGCTCCAGCACCGCGGCCATGTGGTGGCGATGACCGGTGACGGCGTCAACGACGGCCCGGCCCTCCAGCAGGCCGACATCGGTGTAGCCATGGGGCTCAGCGGCACGGACGTCGCCCGCGAGGCGGCGGACCTGGTGCTGCTGGATGACGACTTCGCCACCATCATCGCCGCGGTGGAGCAGGGCCGCGCCACGTACGCGAACATCCGGCGCTTCCTGACCTACCACCTGACGGACAACGTCGCCGAGCTCACCCCTTTCGTCATCTGGGCCCTCTCGGGCGGACGGTTCCCGCTGGCGCTGAGCGTGCTCCAGATCCTCGCACTGGACATCGGCACGGACCTGCTCCCCGCGCTGGCGCTGGGCAGCGAGGCCCCGAGCAAGGGAACACTGAAGCGGCCGCCGGAGCGCCGCCACCTGATGGACAAGGCGCTGATGTTCCGGGTGTTCGGGCTGCTGGGCCCGGTGGAGGCCTTCTTCGAAATGACGGCGTACACGGCCGTGCTGCTCGGTGCCGGCTGGACGCCGGGCGCGGAACTGCCCCCGGCGGACGTGCTGATGGCAGCCTCCGGAGCCGCGTTCACCACCGTGGTCCTGGCCCAGCTGGCCAACGCGTTTGCCTGCCGCAGCGCCTCCGTGCCGCCCTGGCGGCTCGGCTGGTTCAGCAACCGGCTGCTGGTGTGGGCGGTGCTGGCCGAACTGGGACTGCTGGCCGTCTTCCTGTTCCTCGGACCGCTGGCCGCCCTGCTGGGCCACGCCCCGCCGTCGCCCGGTGGCCTGGCGGTGGCGCTCGCCGCCATACCCGCCGTGCTGCTCGCCGACTGGCTGTACAAGATCGCCCGCCACCGCCGGGCCGGGACTGCCACACCGGGCACAAAGGTCCAAAGACTCTGACCCCGGACCGCCCGCCGCCACAGGATGGGTGCATGGCTGACTCCCCGGTGTTGTGGTTCGAAGAGATCGGCATGGGTGATGTCCCGCAGGTGGGCGGCAAGAACGCGTCCCTCGGCGAACTCATCCAGTCCCTCAAAGCCAAGGGTGTGCGGGTGCCGGACGGCTTCGCCACCACCGCGGACGCCTACCGCCGGTTCCTCGACGCCAACGGGATCGAGGCCGCGATGCGCTCGCGGATCCAGTCCTATCGCGCGGGTGAAACGTCGCTGCGCGCCACCGGGGAGGCCATCCGGGAGCTGTTCCTGGACAGCGAGTTTCCCGACGACATCGCCGGATCCATCCGTTCCCATTACCGGGACCTGGGGGAGCGCGCCGGCCAGGACCGGCTCTCGGTCGCGGTCCGAAGCAGCGCCACCGCCGAGGACCTGCCGGACGCCAGCTTCGCCGGGCAGCAGGAGACATTCCTGAACATCACCGGGGAACGTGAACTCCTGGACGCCTGCCGCCGCTGCTACGCCTCCCTGTTCACCGACCGGGCCATCAGCTACCGCGAGGTCAAGGGCTTTGACCACCTCGATGTCGCCCTCTCGATCGGCGTCCAGCGGATGGTGCGCTCCGACGTCGGCGCCTCCGGGGTGATGTTCTCCATCGACACCGACTCGGGCTTCCCCCGCGTGGCCGTGGTCAGCGCCGCCTGGGGCCTCGGCGAAACCGTGGTCCAGGGCACCATCAACCCGGACAAGTACCTTGTGTTCAAGCCGCTCCTGGCGGCTCCCGCGGGCGCGGGCGACATCAGCCCGATCATTGAAAAGACCCTCGGTTCCAAGGACCGGAAGATGGTCTACAGCCGGGGCGGCCATGCGCGGACCAAGATGGTGGACACCTCCGACGCCGAACGCCGCGCTTTCGTCCTGGCCGACGCCGAGATCCTCGCGCTGGCGCGCTGGGCGGTGAGCGTGGAGGAGCACTACGCGCGGCCGATGGACATGGAGTGGGCCCGGGACGGCGTGACCGGGGAGCTGTTTATGGTCCAGGCCCGCCCGGAGACGGTCCAGTCGCAGAAATCAGGCTCCCGGTTCACCCTCCACCACCTGCGGGAAACCGGCACGGTGCTGGCCTCCGGCGCCGCGATCGGCGACTCGATAGCGCAGGGCACCGCGTGCGTGATCCGGAGCGCGGCGGACATCGAGAATTTCCGCGACGGCGCCATCCTTGTCACGGAGATGACCGACCCGGACTGGGTTCCGGTCATGAAGCGGGCGGCCGGCATCGTCACCGACCACGGCGGCCCCACAAGCCATGCGGCGATCGTGAGCCGCGAACTCGGGGTCCCCGCCGTCGTCGGCACCGGCAACGCCACCACGGTCCTGGCGGAAGGCCTGGCCGTGACCATTTCGTGCGCCGAGGGCGATGAAGGTCGCGTGTACGAGGGGAGCCTGGCATTCGACACCGAGGAGGTGGACCTCGGGGAGCTGCCGGAAACGCGCACCAAAGTCATGGTCAACATCGCCAGCCCCGCCGCCGCCTTCCAATGGTGGCGGCTGCCCGCCGACGGCGTCGGGCTCGCCCGGATGGAATTCATCATCAGCAGCCTCATCCGGGTCCACCCGATGGCGCTGGTCCACCCGGAGCGGGTCACCGACGCCGGGGACGCAGAGCAGATCCGCCTCCTCACCAGCAGCTACGCGGACCCGAAGGACTACTTTGTGGACGCCCTGGCCCTCGGCATCGCCAAGATCGCCGCGCCGTACCATCCCCGGCCCGTGATCGTGCGGCTCAGCGATTTCAAGACCAACGAGTACGCGCACCTGATTGGCGGTTCGGCCTTCGAGGAACCGGAGGAGAACCCCATGCTCGGCTTCCGCGGCGCCTCCCGATACTACGACGAGCGCTATCGCGAGGGATTCGCCCTTGAGTGTGCGGCCCTCAAACGGGTCCGGGAGAAGCTCGGCTTCGGCAACATCATCGTGATGATCCCGTTCTGCCGGACCCCGCAGGAAGCGGACCGGGTGCTGTCCGTGATGGCGGAGAACGGCCTGGTCCGGGGTGAGAACGGCCTGCAGGTCTACATGATGTGCGAGATCCCATCCAACGTTGTCCTCGCGGAAAAGTTTGCCACCCGCTTCGACGGCTTCTCCATCGGCTCCAATGACCTCACCCAGCTGGTCCTGGGCGTGGACCGGGATTCGGCGCAGCTGGCCGCGCTCTTCGATGAGCGGGACGAGGCCGTCATGGCGATGATCAGCGAGGCCATCCGCAAGGCCCATGCCGCCGGGATCAAGATCGGCATCTGCGGCCAGGGTCCCAGCAACCACCCGGAGTTCGCGGCATTCCTGGTCCGCGAGGGCATCGACTCGATCTCGCTGAACCCGGACAGCTACCTCAGGACTGTTCCGCGGATCGCGGAAGCCGAGAAACAGGCGCCGGCCCGGTAGCGCCGCCGTCGAGCGTTCGACGCGTCCCCGGGGTGCCCGTTCCCTTCTTCCCGGCGCCCCTGCCGGCACTCTTGCCGGGACTGAGCGCGCGCAGCGCGTTGAGGATCGTGGCCAGGTCCACGAGTTCCTGGGACAGGGCCCCGGCGATCGCCGGGACATAGCCGGCCGCCGCCGCGAGCATCAAGGCGACGCTCAGCCCGATGCCGATCCAGATGCTCTGCAGCGCCACCTTCACGGTGCGCTGCCCGATCCGCACGGCGGACGCCACCTTGGACAGGTCGTCGAGGATGATCACGACGTCGGCGGACTCGCCGGCCGCCGTCGAGCCGCGTGCGCCCATGGCGATCCCGACGTCGGCGACCGCCAGGACGGGGGCGTCGTTGACGCCGTCGCCGACCATCATGACCGGACGGAGCGGCAGGGACCGGACGGCTTCAACCTTGTCCGGCGGCAGGCACTCGGCGCGGACATCGGTGAGGCCGGCCCCTTGTGCGATGTGCTGGGCGGTGGCGAGCGCGTCCCCGGTCAGCATGACTGTCCGGGTCACGCCCATGGACTCCAGCTCCGCCAGCGTGCGGCGGGCTTCCGTGCGGATCGGGTCGCTCATCACGAGTGCGCCGGCGAATTCACCGGCCACGCCCACGTAAATGGCGAGTTCGCCGCTGGCCAGTGCCATTTCCGCGACGCCGGCGGCCGATTCGGCGACAAATTTGGGCTTGCCGACCACCACGTCGCGGCCGTCGAAGCGGGCCCGGACGCCGTGTGTGGCGAATTCACTGGCTTCCGTGGCGGATTCGAAGACCAGGCCGCGGTCCCGCGCTGCGTCCATCACCGAGGCGGCCAGCACATGGGAGGAATACTGTTCGGCCGAGGCCGCCAGACCCAGGACCTCGTCCTCCGTCAGGGACCCGGCTGTCCGGACACCGATCAGGGCGGGCCGGCCGTAGGTCAGGGTGCCCGTCTTGTCGAAGGCGGCCGTCTTGATCCGGCTCAGTTGTTCCAGGACGCCGGCGTATTTGACGATGATGCCGGAATGCGCGGCGCGGCTCATCCCGCCGAGGAACGCCACGGGGGCAGCGATCAGCAGCGGGCAGGGAGTGGCCACCACCAGCACTTCGGCGAACCGGGCAGGGTCTCCGCTGATGATCCAGCCGGCGGCGCCCAGGGCGTAGGCGAGGGCCGTGAAGGGTATGGCATACCGGTCAGCCAGCCGCACCATGGGTGCCTTGCTCTCCGAGGCTTCCTTGACCAGGGCAACAATGCGGCTGTACTGCGAATCCTCCATCAGGGCCGATACCTGCATCCGGACCGCGGCCTCGCCGTTGAGGGATCCGCTCATCAGCGGATCGCCGGCGACCCGTTCCACCGGCAGGCTCTCCCCGGTGAGTGAGGATTCGTCGAAGGTGCCGGATTCGGAGAGCAGGACGCCGTCCAGCGGCACCACCTCACCGGGCCGCACCAGCAGGATGTCGCCGATCCGGACATCAGTGGCGGCCACGTCCTCGTGCTGGCCGTTTGTTTGCGATTCGGATGCGGTGGATCCGTCAGTTTGGGTTCCGGCGGCGGAGGTGCCGCCGCGCTCGCGGTGGGCCGTCTGCGGGACGCGTTCCAGCAGGGACGTCAGTTCCTTTTTGGCCCGGCCGGCGGCGTAGTCCTCGAGGGCGGTCCCGCCGGCCAGCATGAGGACAATGATCATGGACGCGATGAACTCGCCCACCAGGACGGTGCTGACGATCGCGGTGACCGCCAGGATGTCGATGCCCCATTGGCCGCCCGCCAGCCGGCGGGCCATCCCGACGGCAAGGTAAGCCGCCACGGCCAGGGCATAGATGCTGGCTGCGATCTGCGCAATCAACAGCTGCCCGGACAGCAGGAGTATCAGCACCCCGAGCAGGGCAACGAGAGTGCCCGCAACCAGCGGATAGCGGAGCAAGAGTTTCACGGATATCCTGCCTTCGAATTCGCGCTATCTTCACGCGCCTTCCACTAATTGCATCCTACTGCCGTCCCCTTCCCCGGAGGCCCGTTCGGGCCCAGGTTACGAAGCGCCGGCGGGCCGCCCCCCACAGGCATGAGACGCTGGAACGGGCCGGGAGCGAGCCGTCCCGGCCAGACCGGCCCGCAGCCTGGGACCCGGTGACGGCGCAACGGACAGTATCAGGAGGAATGGCGTGCAAAGCAGTTCAGACACCGTCAACACGAAGACTGCCTTGGTGGTTGGGGCCACGGGGATTGCCGGATCCGCCCTGGTCGACAGGCTCGTGGATGAGGGCTGGGACGTGGTGGCCCTGTCCCGCAGCCGGATCCGGCGCGGCGGTATCCGCCAAGTGAGCGCGGATCTGAATTCGGTGGAGAGCTTGCGGACAGCCCTGGCCGGCGAAAGGCCGAGCCACGTGTTCTACACCGCCTGGTCGCGGATGAACACGGAACAAGAAAACATCGAGACCAATGCGGCCATGCTGCGGAACCTGCTCGCCAGCCTCAGCAGCCACCCGGTGAAGCATGTGGCCCTCATGACCGGGCTGAAGCACTATCTGGGCCCCTTTGAAGCGTATGCGGCGGGGGAGATGCCGGACACTCCCTTCCGCGAAAGCGAGCCGAGGCTGCCGACGCCCAACTTCTACTACGCCCAGGAGGACGAGTTGTGGGCTGCCGCGGGGAAGCAAGGCTTCGGCTGGTCCGTCCACCGGGCGCATACGGTGATAGGGCATGCGGTCGGAAATGCGATGAACATGGGTCTCACGCTCGCCGTACAGGCATCCATTTGCCGCGAACTCGGGCAACCCTTCATCTTTCCCGGCTCCGAGACGCAGTGGAACAGCCTGACTGACATGACCGACAGCGGTCTGCTGGCAGAACACATGATCTGGGCGGCCACCGCCGACGGGGTAGGCGACGAGGCCTACAACATCGTCAACGGTGACATCTTCCGCTGGCGGCGAATGTGGCCCGCGCTGGCCGCCTATTTCGGCGTCGAGCCCGAAGGCTACTCCGGGCAGCCCCGCCCGCTGGAACAGCAGATGCTCGGCAGGGAGGGCGTCTGGGCGGACATGGCCGCCCGCTATGGGCTGGCTGAACCCCAACTGGCACGGCTCGCGTCCTGGTGGCACACAGACGGTGATCTGGGCCGGAACCTCGAAGTGGTCACCGACATGAGCAAGAGCCGACTGGCGGGCTTCACCGGGTACCGCCGCACGGAAGATGCCTTTATCAGCTTGTTCGACCGGTGCCGGACCGACCGCCTGATTCCCGCCGCGCCGCAGGCCGCGCGGGCCTTTCAGCCCTAGTCCCGCTGCGACCGGCGGCGCCACAGTGAATCATGTGGGCGATCTTCCGGGGCGAGCGACGCCGATGGCTCGCGGTTGCGCTTGCCGTGCTGTTGCTGGCCGCCGCGGTGGTGCTGGCGGGCGTCTTCTCGTCGGTGCCACCCGCGGCGGGGCCGACATCCCCGCCGTCGGCCACTGACAGTCCGGCTTCGCCCTCGGCCACTGCGAGTCCGTCTGCGATGACGCCGGCCAGTGCCGCGCCCCCGCCGCCACCGTCGGACGCTCCGGCCCCCACCGCCAGCGCAACGGTCCCGGCCGCCCCGGCTCCCGCACCGCCGCCCGCCGTCCCGGCTCCGAAGCCTCCCGCTCCGGCGCCCCCGCCGTTTCCTGCCGCCCTGGCCGGCCGCGACCTCGAAGTGATTCCGGGGGCCGGAGCGGTGGTGGCCCTGACGTTCGACGCCGGCGCCAACTCGGCGGGGCTGCCAAGCATCCTGAAGACGCTGTCCGCCAAAGGCGTGCGCGGCACGTTTTTCCTGACCGGCAACTGGGCCGCGGCCAACCCGGCCGGAGTCGCCGCGATCGTCGCGGGCGGCCACCGCCTGGGCAACCACTCCATGACCCATCCGGGGTTCACCGGACTCAGCGATGCCGCGATCGGACAGCAGCTCTCGGCGGCACAGCAGGCAATCCAGGCCGGCGGAGGAGACCCCCGTCCGCTGTTCCGGTTCCCCCTTGGCGACCGGGACGCCCGGACCATCGCCACGGTCAACGCCTACGGTTATCTTCCCGTCCGCTGGACCGTGGATACCCTGGGCTGGAAGGGCAGCAGCGGAGGGATCACGGCGCGGATCGTGGCGGACCGCGTGCTCGCCCGGCTGCAGCCGGGCGAGATCGTGCTGATGCACATCGGTTCCAATCCCGACGACGGAACCACCCTGGACGCAGACGCCCTGCCCGGGATGATCGAGCGGATCCGGCATGCCGGTTACGGCTTCACCACGCTCGATGCGTTGCTGGGCTGATGGCCGTCAGGGAAGCCCGGGACGGGCAGGTAATTGCGGCGGAACGGGACCGCCGCGGTGTCCGGAACGTGGATCCGGGTGTGGCATGACGGAGTCGCCCACCGTTGCCGCCGCCCTGGCCCCCGTTGATGCCGTGATCCTGGACCTCGACGGAGTGGTCACGGACACGGCGGAGCTCCGCGCGGCGGCGTGGAAGGAACTCTTCGACGACGCCCTCCAGGACCCGCGGCTGCCCGCCGGAACCCGCCGGGACCCGTTTACCGCCGACGACTACCGGGACCAGGTGGCTGGCCGGACCTGGGAGGGCGCGGTAGCCGCCTTCCTCGGCTCCCGCGGCGGGGCAGTCCCGGACGGCTCGCCCACGGACGGCTCCGGGGCGTGGACAGCCTTCGGGCTCGCGGCACGCCAGAGCGAACTGTTCGAGAAACTGCTCGGCAACAACCCGGTCCGGGCGTTCCCCGGTACCGCGGACCTGCTTGGCAGGCTGAAGGCGGGCCGGATTCCCGTGGTGCTGGCCACCTCCGCCCGGAACGCGGGGGCACTGCTGGGTGCCGCGGGCCTGGAGGACGTCTTCGATCACGTCATCGACGGGCAGACGGCCCTGGACCGCGACGTCGGGGGCAAGCCTGCCCCCGCGCTGCCGCTGGAAGCGGTGCGCCGGCTCGAGATTCCGCCGGCCCGGGCCATGGTCATCGAGGACTCAGCCGCCGGGGTGGAAGCCGGGCGGCGCGGCGGCTTCGGGCTCGTCGTTGGCATCGACCGGGACGGGCGCCGGGAAGCGCTGGAGGCGGCGGGCGCCGACGTCGTCGTCGAAGATCTCAGCCAACTTGATATCGGACTCGTCATCACCCACCCGTGGCTGCTGGTCTACGAGGGCTTCGACCCGGCGCACGAACGCCACCGTGAAGCCCTCACCACCCTGGGCAACGGCTACCTGGCCACCAGGGGTGCGGCGCCGGAGCACCGCGCCGGGGAAGTGCACTACCCGGGCAGCTACCTCGCCGGCGTCTACAACTCCCTGCGCAGCGTTGTCCTGGGCCAGGAGACGGTGGACGAGCACATGGTCAACATCCCCGACTGGCTGCCTCTGGACCTCCGGATCGGCGACGGTGCGTGGTGGTCCGAGGGCGGGCTCTCGCTCCGCAGCGAGCGGCGCACCCTGGATTTGAAGCGTGCCGTGCTGACCCGGGAAGCGATCCTGGAGGACGACGCCGGCCGGCAGCTCCAGCTGCTGCAGCGCCGCCTCGTCTCCATGGCCGCGCCGCACCTCGCGGCGCTCGAGACTGTCATCACGGCGGTCGGCTGGGGCGGGGACATGAGTGTCCGCAGCGGCTGCGACACGGACGTCACCAACTCCAACGTTCCCGAGGACGCGGCATTGTCCAACCGGCATCTGGGGTCCGTCCAGGTCTCCGCATCCGGGGCCGGCCCGGGCGCCGCGGAGCTCACGGTGGAAGCCCGGACCGTCACCAGCGGGATCGGGATCGCCCTCGCGCTCCGGACCGCCGTCGTCCGGACCGGCGGACCGGCGGGGGCCGGGATTCCCGAGCAGCTGGGCGGCCTGTATACGCACCGCTTCGATGTTTCCCTGGCCGAGGGGGAGCAGCTGACAGTGCTGAAAACCGTGGCCGTGGCCTCTTCCCGGGACCACGCCATTGCCTCGCCGCTGACGGCCGCGCGGGCAGTCCTGGCCCGCGCGTCGGGCGGTTTTGAGGCACTGCAGGCCGAGCACGAGGCCGCGTGGGCGATCCTGCTCCAGCCCTTCGTTATTGAGTTCGACGCCAGCTCCCAGGCGCAGCTCATCCTCAACCTGCACGTCTTCCACCTGCTGCAGACGCTCACCACCCACACCGCGGAACTGGACGCCGGCGTTCCGGCCCGCGGGCTGCATGGCGAGGGCTACCGGGGCCACGTCTTCTGGGACGAACTGTTCGTCCTCCCGCTGCTCAACTCCCGGCTGCCGTCCCTCGCGCGGGAGCTGATCGACTACCGGTGGCGGCGGCTCGGTGCAGCGCGCGATGCCGCGCGGGCGGCCGGGCTGAAGGGGGCGCTGTTCCCGTGGCAAAGCGGCGGGGACGGCACCGAACAGACACCTAAGCTGCTGTTCAACCGGCTGTCCGGGCATTGGATGCCGGACTATTCCCGGCTTCAGCGGCATGTTGGACTCGCTGTCGCCTACAACGCCTGGCAGTACTTCGAGGCCACCCAGGACCGCGGGTGGCTGACCGGGCACGGTGCGGAAATCATCGTCGACGTCGCACGGTTGTTCGCGTCGATGGCCGAATTCGATGCGGCGCATGACCGTTTCCACCTCCGCGGCGTTATGGGTCCGGACGAATACCACACCGGCAACCCGGGCAACCCTGGCGGCGGACTGAACGACAACGCGTACACCAACATCATGGCGGCGTGGGTTTTCGACCAAGCCGTCTGGATCATGCATTCGGTCCAGGGCTTCGATATGGACGAACTGCGCGCCCGGCTGCTGATCACCGCCGCCGAGATCGCGGCCTGGGAACACCTCAGCCGGCGCATGTTCGTCCCGTTCCACGACGACGGTGTCATCAGCCAGTTCGACGGCTACAGTGCGCTCCGGGAACTCGACTGGAAACACTACCGGCGCAGCTATGGGCTCATCGAGCGGCTTGACCTGATCCTGGAGGCGGAAGGGGACAGCACCAATCATTACCGGCTGGCCAAACAAGCCGACGTCCTGATGCTGCTGTACGTCCTGGGCGAGGACCAGCTCATCCGGTTCCTGGCCCGGATGGGTTATGCCGTCACCTCCCCGCAGATGGCCGCCACGGTGGACTTCTACCTGGCCCGGACGGCGCACGGATCCACGCTCAGCCGGGTGGCCCACGCCTCGGTGTTGGCGCAGCGCGATCCCGAGCGGGCGTGGGTGACCTTTCGGGAGGCTCTGGACGCGGACCTGGACGACACCCAGGGCGGAACCACCAGCTCCGGCATCCATCTGGGTGCCATGGCCGGGACGATCGACGTCGTGCAGCGCAGTTTCGCCGGGCTGCGGATCACCCGCGATGCCCTCGATTTCGCGCCCCGGCTGCCAGCGGAGCTCAGCCGCGTGGACTTCCGGGTCCGCTACCGGGACCAGATGCTTGCCGTGCATTTGGAGCGCGACCGCCTGAGGGTGTCGGCAGCTCCCGGGGACGCGGCCCCGGTGCTGGTGCGGGTGGGTACGCGGCGGGTGCTGCTCCGGGCCGGGCAGGAACACGAGTTCCTGCGCCGGGACGACTGACCGGGCGATCCCGCACGGACGCGCCGGCCGCCTGACCCGGCCCCATGGTCGCCGGCTACGCGGAATCCATCCGCAGCACGGCAGCGCCCGTGATCCGGTCCTCCGACAGGTCCAGCAGGGCCCGGTCCGCGGCCGAGAACGGATAGGGCACCGTGGTGGGCCGAAGCGGGATCTCCGCGGCGATGCGGAAGAACTCTTCGCCGTCGGCCCGGGTGTTGGCCGTGACACTGCGCAACTGGCGTTCCTGGAACAGCTCCGTGGCGTAGTGCAGCGGCGGAATGTCACTCAGGTGGATGCCGGCCACGGCGAGCGTGCCGCCGCGGTCCAGGGCCCGCAGGGCCACCGGAACCAGGTCGCCGGCCGGAGCGAACAGTATGGCCGAGTCCAGCGGATCCGGCGGCTGCTCATCGGCGCCGCCCACAAAGGTCGCCCCCAGCTCAAGGGCCAGGTTGCGCGCTTCCTCCGACCGCGTCATCACGTACACGCGGGCACCCCGGTAGAGGGCGATCTGTGCCGCCAGATGCGCTGACCCGCCAAAGCCGTAAATTCCGAGCCGGCCGCCGATCGGCAGCTCGGCCCGGGAAAGCGCGCGGTAGCCGATGATGCCCGCGCACAGCAGGGGCGCAGCTTCTTCGTCCGGGAAGCTTGACGGGAGCCGGTAGGCGAAGTCCTCGGCCACCGTCATGAGTTCCGCGTAGCCGCCGTCGCGGTCCCAGCCGGTGAACAGGGGCGAGAGGCAGAGGTTCTCCTGCCCGCGCAGGCAGAAGCGGCAGACGCCGCAGGTCCCGCCGAGCCAGGCCGCCCCGATCCGGTCGCCGGGGGAGAACCGTGTGGCGCGGGGCCCGCACGCCACTACTTCGCCCACCACTTCGTGGCCCGGAATGACGCCGGGGTGCCGCGGGGCGAGGTCGCCCTCGGCCAAGTGAAGGTCCGTGCGGCAGACCCCGCAAGCCCGGACCTTCAAGAGCACCTCCCCGGGGCCGGGTATGGGATCGGGGCACTCATCCGCCACGAGGGGGCCGCTTCTCATCGGTCCGGGCTGTCCTACCCGCCAGGCTCGCACGGGCGTCCTCCTCTGCTAAAACCTTCAGCTCCCCTCTGAAGGCGGTGGTCCGGTGGGTGGGATCAGCGCGTAATCAGGACGTTGCAACGCGCCTTATTTAGGACGGCGGTGACGGTGTTCCCGGGCCCGCCCTCACGGTTATGGGTTCCAATCACCAGGACCTCGGCGTCAGTGGCGGCCGCCAGTAGTTCCTTGGACGCCGCGTGGCCTTCCCGCAGGACGCCGGTGATCGACAGGTCCGGGGCCAGCGACCGGGCCTCCGCCAGGAAATGGTCCAGCAGGTCCTGGCCGTGCCTGACATGCCGGCCATGGCCTTCACGGGTCCTGCCGGAGGTCTTGTCGATATGGACAATCTGCAGAGGCGCGCCGATGATCGTGGCAAGACGGGCGGCACCGGCCAGCGCCGCGGAGCTCCGGGACGTCCCGTCGATGCCAACCACAACGGGGGCCGCGGCCTGCCCGGGGCCGCGCCGGCGGCGGATCACCATCAACGGGCAGGGCGAGGACCCGGCCAGGGCCAGGCAGACCGATCCGGCAACATGCCCCAGCACACCCCCCAGGCCGCGGCTGCTGACCACCAGGAGGCGGGCGTCACCCGTCGCGTCGCGCAGCACCGGCGCCGGGAGTCCTGCTTCCATGACCCCTTCGACGTCGGAATCGGTTCCGGCGGTGGCGCCGGGGGCCACTCCTTCAGCGGCTCCGTCGGCCGGGGCTCCGTCGGCGGGGACAGGCGCAGCGGATGCGGGGCCGGTTTGTGCCGATTGTGCGGTGGTCCGGGCGGCGGCGAGGGACGCGCGGGCAAGGTCAACGCCCTCGGCGAGGATCGCCTCCGCCGAGTGCCGCAGCCCGCTGCCCTCCACGCCCTTGACCGGGCCGAGCTTCTTGGTGAACACCGGCCAGACCCAGGCGTGGACCACCCGCATCCTGTAATTTCCGGTAGCGGCATATTCCGCGGCCCACCGGACGGCGTCCTGCGCAGCCTCCGAGCCGTCGTAGCCCACGGCCACCGTTCCGGGGCCCTGCCCTGTATCGGGTGCCGTCATGCGTCCTCCCGGTCAGCTGTGTCCGCCTCCGGGCGGTACTTTGGCCCCAGTAGAACGCATGGGGGCCCCGAAGGGCTAGGGGCTTTGGTCCCGCGGGTTGCTCGGCTCGGAGGCGGGACCGGGCCGGGGCGTGGCGGCGTCGGTGTCCGCACGACTGCTCCGCTCACGCAATTCGCGGCCGCGCTGGATGTCTTCCTCTTCGCGCGCCTGCAGCTTGTCGCTCTGCTTGGTATCCCGGGGCGGCAACTGGATGGTTTCCTCGGCTTCGATGCCGGCCTGGAGCTGGCGGCCCCGCTCCATCTCGGCGTCGAACTCCGCCCCGAACAGCAGGGACATGTTGAGGATCCAGAGCCACAGCAGCGAGACGATCACGCCGCCGATCGCACCGTACGTTTTGTCGTAGCTGTTGAAGTTGGCCACGTAGAAGGCGAAGGCCAGGGAGGCCAGCAGGAAGATCACCAGAGCGATGGCCGATCCAAGGCTCATCCAGCGGAACTTCGGCTGCTTCACGTTCGGTGTGGCGTAGTAGAGGATGGCGATCGCAAGGATCACGAGCAACAGGATCACTGGCCATTTGAGAATGTTCCAGGCCGTCAGGACGGCGCCGCCCAGGCCGATGGTGTTGCCGACGGACTCGGCCACCGGCCCGCTCAGGACCAGCATGGCTGAAAGGACCAGGACGATCAGCACGGTGGCAATGGTGACTGCCAGCATCGTGCCCCGAAGTTTGATGAACGGCCGGCCCTCGTCGATTTCGTAGACCCGGTTCATGGCCCGTCCGAACGCCCCGACGTAGCCTGACGCGGACCAGAGGGCGGTGACAATACCCACCACCAGGGTGAGTCCGGCTGCTGAGTTACTGCTGAGCTGCTCGATCGGCTGGCGGATCGCCTCGACGGTTTCAGCCGGCGCGAAACCTTGGACGATCTCCAAGAGCGCGGACGTGGTCTTCTCAGCCTGACCAAAGATGCCCAGCAGGGACACAAGGGCCAAGAGGGCGGGGAATATTGAGAGGACCGAGTAGTAGGTCAGGGCGGCGGCGAGGTCAGGGCACTGGTCCTTCGTGAACTCACGCAGGGTCTTCTTCGCGATGTACTTCCACGAGGGCTTGGTGACGTCGGCCGGACTGTCCGGTTTGCGGGAGTCGTCCGGAGCGGGTGCCGTGCGGGCCTTGGCGGTGCTGCTCTCAGCCGTTTCGGCGTCGGTCATAGAGTCATTGTCTGCCGTGGCAGGGTTCTGGGCCATGGGAAATCTTCTTTCATCGGGTTAAGCACATCGGCCGGCCGCCCGCACGCGTGTGCGCAGGGCGGCCGGCCGGGTCAAGCGGGACTAGAGCTGCTGGACGTTGTCCTTGGCCTCGGCCGTCCGGTCCTTGACGTCCGCCACGGCGCCCTGGCCTTCCGACTTCACGTGCTCGGTGGCGTCGGCGGCTGTTGCCTTGACGTTCTCCACGGCTTCCTGTGCCGGCTCCCGGAGGCCTTCTGCCACGTTCTTGGCGGCCTCGGTGAGTTCCGTGGTGAGCGGTTCGGCCGCAGTCTTCAGGGCATCCGCGGCTTCGCGTTCCTTCTGGCTGGCCGGGATCAGGGAGGAGACGAGCAGGCCGGCCCCGAAGGCGATCAGTCCTGCCGCCAGCGGGTTGCCCTGTGTTTTGGTCTTGACCTGGGTGGGCGCATCTCCGATCGCGGCACCGGCGTCGCTCAGGTGCGCCCCGGCGCTGCCGGCGGCCGAGTGCATGGTGCCCGCAGTGTGGTCGGCAGACCCCATGACCTTCTCCTTCGCGCCGAAGACGGCGTCTTTAACTCTGTCAGTTTGGCGCTGGACGATGTGGGACGGGGTGACCTTGTCCGCGACGGCATCGACGTTCGTGCCCAGCCGCGCTCGGGTTGCTTCAATATCTGCTCGGATGACATCCGGGTTTTCACTCATCGTGTTTCCTCGCTGTACCTAGGGGGTGGGCTTGAGGGTGGGCGGGATTTCCTGAAGCGTCTCGGCGGTCTGGGGCATGCCTTTGATCGCGTTGAGTTCCTTGCGGCCCATGGCCGCCAGGATGGCTGCGACGACGCCCCAGACAACGGCGACGACGACGGCGGACCAGCCGAGCCCCATTACCGTCCCGAGCGCCCACCAGAGCGCCAGGGACAGGAACAGGAGGACGAAGTGGCCTGCGACGCCGGCGCCTGCCAGCATCCCGGCGCCCTTGCCGGCGCGGGTCGCGGACTGCTTGAGCTCGACCTTGGCCAGCTCGACTTCCTGCCGCATCAGGGTGGACATGTCCCGCGTGACATCGCCCAGGAGATCGCCGAGGGACGACGTTTCGGCTTTGGCGTGGGCCGCGGTGTGGGGCATTTCGCTGGTCATCGACGGCCACCGTCAAACGGATCGTCGCGGAGCGGGTCCTGCCGGTCGCCGTTGCCGAAAGGGTCGGAAGCTGCGGGCTCGGAGGCCCAGCGGTCCTGCCGGTCGCCGTTGCCGAGCGGGTCGGCGTCGAGCGGATTGGGCGGGTAGGTGTCCGCGTAGCCCGCCGTCGTGGCTCCCGGGGCAGGCATTTGGACGGGCGGCGGCGGAACCGCCGTGCCGGTGTCCGGGACCCGGGTGGCGCTGGTGCCCGGAGTGTCCGGTGCCCCGGCGCTCAGGCTGCGGCTGAGCCGCCCTGCCAGGACGCCGGCGCCGGCCGCGAGCAGCAGGAAGGTGCCGGGACGCTGGCGGGCGAAGGACTTCACCTCGGTTAGGAGGGAACCCGGGTCGCGGCCGTCGAGCCATGACGCCACGGCGGAGGACCTCTCGGCGGCCTGGCGCACCAGGTCGGTGGCCACGCCAGGCTCCGTTGAAGCGGTGGCCATGCTGTGCAGTTCGGTGGAAATCGAGCGCAGGCCGTCCGCGACCTTCTGCTGTTGCGTGCCGGCCTGGTCGGTCAGATCGGACTTGGCCTGGTGCAGGAGATCCTTGGCGTTGGTCTTCACTTCGGCCGCGACGTTGGAGGCCTCGGTCTTGGCGGTCTCGGCCACACTGTGGGCGGAGTCTGCGGCCTGGCGCTTCACATCCGCGGCCTCATCCCTGGCCACGTCGGTCTTGGAGGTGCTGCCGTCATCGAAGGTGCCTGCGCCGCTGCCGTTGGGAACCGGAGGGAAGGTGGTTTCCGGCCGGAGGGGAGTCTGCTGGGTGGCCGTAGGCGTGCCGTAGCTGCCGTCCTGGGGCCATTGGTTCTCTGTCATCTTCGCTCTCTTTCAAGATCGGCTGCTGATCACGAACCAGCAATAACTGGGGAACTAATAGTAAGCATGATTACTATCAATTAGTAAGTACCCTTGGTTTTAATTTTTTCGGCTGGCGGAGGGGCCGGGATACCGCCGAAACCGGGCCAGCACGGCGGGCCCATAGCGGGGGATGGCGCGGCGGCCGGTGAACTAGGCTGGAAACATGAGCAAAACGGTGCATGGCTGATGGCGAAGCGGGGCAGGGCTGCCGGCCGGAACAGCACCGAAAAGACGGCCGGAGTGGTGGACGTGCCGAAGGGCAGCCGCCCCGACGGGCCCGTGGAGGGCATTTACTACATCGACACCGGTGACTGCGAGCTCATCCCTGACCAGGACAACTCCAGCGGCTGGTTGCTCCGGATCAACGGCGTCATGAGTTCGCATATCGACCTCGCGGATCCGCTGTTCCTCGACTTTGAGTACATGCGCTGGATCGCGGCCCTGGTGGAGTCGCGCTGGCCGCGGGAACCGCGGCCAAAGCTGCGCGCCCTGCACCTCGGCGGGGGAGCATGCTCACTGGCGCGCTACTTCCACGCCGCCTACCCGGAGGCCCGCCAGGTGGTGGTGGAACTGGACGGCAAGCTGGCAGAGTATGTCCGCGGCTGGTTTGACCTGCCGAAGGCGCCACTGATGCGCCTGCGGGTGGGGGAGGCCCGCGAGGTGACTGAAAGCCTGACGCCGCAGACCCGTGACCTGGTCATCCGCGATGTGTTTGCCGGCTCGCTCACGCCGCGGCCCCTCACCACCGGCGAATTCAACGGGCACGTGCAGCGCGTCCTTGCCCCCGGCGGGATCTACGTGGTGAATTCCGGCGACGCCCCGGACCTGAAGAACGCCCGCGAGGACGCCGCGACCATCGCGGAGACTTTCAAACACACCGTGATCATCGCGGACCCGGCGATGCTCAAGGGCAGGCGCTACGGGAACATGATCATGGCCGGCAGTGATGTCCCGTTCGACGACGACCCCGGGCTGGCGCGGCGCCTGCTGGGCGGCGCGGTGCCCGCCCACATCTGGAACGACGCCAAGGTGCGGTCCTTTGCCGCCGGCGCCCCGGTCCGCCATGACCCGAAAACTGTGGACCCGGCGTCGTCGGTTGCTCCGTAACGGCCCTTTTGGCGCCCTAAAACGGCGCCTACGGAGCAGTCGATGAGCCGCCGCGGCCCATAAGCGCCTCGCGGTGGGCCTTCGTCTGTTCGCGCAGCGCCTGCACCACCGCGGCGACGGCGGGGCGGCGCATGGAGTCGGGCCGCAGGACCATCCAGTACGGCAGCAGTTCGGCGAACTCGTCCGGCAGCAGCCGGACCAGGTCCGGATGCAGGTCCGCCGCGAAGCAAGGCAGGAACCCGATGCCGGCGCCGGCGCGCGTCGCCTCCACATGGACGAAGACGTTGGTGGAACTCAGGCCGTCCCGCATGGTCGGGACCAGCCGGCGCGGGGCATCCAGATCGTCCACCTGAAGCATGGAATCGACAAAGTAGACCAGCGAATGGGTGGTCAGTTCCTCGATTGTTGTGGGGGTGCCGTACTCGGCAAGGTAGTCGCGGGAGGCGTACATGCCGAGCATGTACTCGCCGAGCCGGGCCGCCGCGGCCCGGTGCACCTGCGGTTCGCCCACCACCACCTCGATATCCAGCCCGGAACGCTGCTGGAGCGCTCGCCGGGTAACGGTGATGATCTCGACGCTGAGCCCGGGGTGGTCGCGGCGCAGCCTGGCAACCGCGGGGGCGGCAATGTAGGCGCTGAAGCCGTCCGTCGCGGTCATCCGGACCACGCCGGTGATGGGGTCCGGGGTTCTTCCGGGTTGTTCGAGGCTCCGGATCGCTGCCTCCACCCGCTCGGCCACCTGCACCGCTTCCGCGCCAAGGTCCGTCAGCTCCCAGCCGCCGGACGCGCGGGACAGTACCCGCCCGCCCAGAGCCTTCTCCAGCGCGGCAATCCGGCGCGACACCGTGGTGTGGTTCAGCCCGAGGGACTGCGCCGCCGTGGTGAACTTCGCGGAGCGGGAGACGGCCAGGAGAACGAGCAGGTCATCGGGGTTCGCATTCATATCTGCAATTCTGCACATAAGGGGTGCTGGTTTGACCATTGAAACGCCCACTATGTGCGGCAATACTCAGTGAAGCTGCTCAGTGCCGTGCATCGCACTTCCTCTGGGCCGTTGAAGACCGCGAACTTGAGGAGTGCAGACATGGAGAGCAGCTTGAACGGGCGCAAGGCCCTGGTCACCGGCGGAGCCGGCGGGATCGGCGCCGCCAGCGTCCGCGCCCTCGCGGCACGCGGCGCCAAAGTGGTGATCGCGGATGTGGATGAGGCAGCGGCCTCCGCCCTCGCCGACGAAGTCGGCGGCACCTCCTGGGCAGTCAACCTGCTCGACGTGGAGACCCTCCAGGCAGTGAGCCTGGACTGCGACATCCTCGTCAACAACGCCGGTATCCAGCGGATCAGCCCGATCGAGGACTTCGATCCGGCGGACTTCCGACGCCTCATCACGCTCATGCTGGAAGCGCCGTTCCTGCTCATCCGCGCCGCGCTGCCGCACATGTACGCGAACAACTTCGGCCGGATCATCAACCTGTCATCCGTGCACGGGCTCCGTGCCTCGCCGTTCAAGAGTGCCTATGTCTCGGCCAAGCACGGACTGGAAGGCCTGAGCAAAGTCACGGCGCTGGAGGGCGGCGCGCACGGCGTCACCTCCAACTGCATCAACCCGGGCTACGTCCGGACGCCGCTGGTCGAGTCCCAGATCGCGGACCAGGCCAAAGTGCACGGGATCCCGGAGTCCGAAGTGCTCGCCAAGATCATGCTGACCGAAGCCGCCGTCAAGCGGCTCGTCGAGCCCGAGGAGGTCGCCTCCCTCGTTGCGTGGCTGGCCTCCGACGACGCCGGAATGGTCACCGGCGCCAGCTACACCATGGACGGCGGCTGGTCCGCCCGCTGACCGGGCGACGGTGCGCCGGCCAGGGCACCGGTCAGTCCGTCGCCTTGCCGTCGGTGTGGTCGTTGGTTGCCGGTTCGGTGGCGCGGCGGATGTAGTCGTTGACGGCCTCTTCCGGCACCCGGAACGAACGGCCCACCCGCACGGCCGCAATCGCATGCGATTTCACCAGCCGGTAGACGGTCATTTTGGACACCCGCATTGCCGCAGCGACTTCCGCGATGGTCAGGAAGTGGGAGGAAACGTTCGCTGCGCTCATGTCATCTGGCCCGTCCACTAGTCTGGGAACCGTAGTTGCCGGTAGTCGTAGAACAGGACGTCCTCCGGTGTATTGCCGGCCGTCCGGAGCCCTACGAAGGGGGCCTCGATGACTGCAACTGTGCCCAGGCGGCGGCCGTTGAAGGGATCGTCCCCGATCAGCACCTGTCCCACCCGGAACGGAATCCGCGATGACCTGGCGCGGCTGGACCACTTCGACAGGAGGGCGGTCGCGCGGCCTCGTTGGCGTTGCGCCTGTGAAGATGCTGGGGCCATCGGAACCACTCCTTCGAAACGAGTGCCACTTGGTAGATCGGCGGCTCCGGACCAGCTGCGTGTGCTCCCCAGGCGTTGTCGCTGCCCGTCCGGTACCGCCGTGAAGCAACTGTAGCCCTGCGTCCCTTTCGTCACACGAGTAACTTCTACGCCCGCCGGACCGGGCACCACTTGGGGCCGTTGTGCCGACTACTTGCCGGGCTGGGGCTCCGCCGCGTTCCCCGCGAGGGCAAGAAATCCGCCAAGCCCGATCATCATGGCCCCGCCGGTGGTGCCGAGGGCAGCGATGCGCCGGGGTGAGCTCGCAAACCAGCGCCGGGCCGTGCCGGCAATCAGCGCCCAGCCGCTGTCCGAGACCAGCGCGATGGCCAGGAACAGGGCCCCCAGCGTCGCCAGCTGCACCGGAATGGCGCCCGCGGAGTAGTCCACGAACTGGGGCAGCACGGCAACGAAGAAGACAATCGACTTGGGGTTGGTGGCACCAACGATGAATCCCTCCCGGAGGATCCTGAACGTCGACGCCGGGCGCGAGGGTTCCGCCGTCGTCGGACCTCCGCCGCGGTGCCGGATGGCTTGGATTCCGAGGTAGACGAGATAGGCCGCGCCGGCGAACTTGACCGCGCTGAAGAGCACGGCGGACTGGGCCAGCACCACCCCCACGCCCAGCGCAACCGCGGCGATCTGCAGCAGCTCCCCGAGGGCGTTGCCCAGCACGCTCAGAAGTCCGCCCCTGCGGCCCAGGGCCAGCGTCCGGCCGATGACGAACAGCACGCTGGGTCCCGGCACGGCGATGAGGAGGAAGGCCGCGAGGGCAAAGGCCAGCAGGTTGGTGGCGGGGACCATGACTGATTCTAGCCCCGCGGCCGGCTGCGGGGCCCCGGCGTCCCTACCTTCCCGCCGGAACCTGCGGGAGCTGCGCGGTTTCGTCCGTGAGCTCGGCGCGGAGCCGGCCGTGGCCGCGGACCCAAAGCCGGTACCCGATCACGAGCAGTCCAAGCCAGGCGGCGCCCACATAGAGTGCCACGCGGGTGTCCTCGAACGCCCCCAGAATTCCGATGACAAGGGCCATGAACACGATCGTCGCCACCGACGCCGCGGGCCACCACGGGGACGGGAATTCCGACGCCGGCAGCCCTTGGCGGGAGATCTCGCGCTTCATTGCCACGTGGGAGGCCAGGATCATCACCCAGACCCAGACGGTGGCGAACGTCGCGATCGAGGCGATCAGCAGGAAGACGTTCTCCGGAATGACGGCGTTGAGGACTACACCCACCAGCAGGATGCCCGCCATCATGACCACGGTCATCCACGGCACGCCGTGGCGGGAGACCTTGCCGAAGCTCGCGGGGGCGTGCCCCTGCCGGGACAGGCCGAACAGGATCCGGCCGGCGCCGAAGATGTCGCTGTTGATCGCCGACAACGCGGCGGTGATGACCACGGCGTTGAGGATGTGCGGTGCCGCCGGAATGCCCAGTCCGCTGAAGATCTGGACAAACGGGCTGCCGTTGGTGCCGATCTCGTTCCAGGGGAACAGGCTCATGAGGACACCCAGTGTCAGCACGTAGAAGAGGAGCACGCGCACCGGAACCGTATTGACGGCCTTGGGTATGACCTTCTTCGGATCCGCAGCCTCGCCGGCGGTGATGCCCAGGGTTTCAATACCGCCGAATGCGAACATCACGACGGCGAACGAGGCCAGGAGTCCTTCGAAGCCGTTGGGGAACAGTCCGCCGTGCTCCACGAGGTTGCCCAGTCCGGGGGCCACGGTGGCGCCGCCAGCCTGGAAGCCGAAGACGATGATGGCGGCGCCGCCCGCGATCATCGCGATGATGGCCACCACCTTGATGAGCGAGAACCAGAACTCGAGTTCGCCGAAGACCTTGACGCTGAGCAGGTTCAGCGCCGCCAGGAAGAAGATAATCGCCAGGACCCAGATCCAGCGCTCGACCTCGGGAAACCAGAAGCCCATGTAAATGCTGAAGGCGGTGACATCCGCGATGGCCACGATCGCCATCTCGAACACGTAGGTCCAGCCGGTCACGAAGCCTGCCAGCGGGCCGAGGTAGCGGCTGGCGTACTGGCCGAAGGAACCGGACACGGGGTGGCGCACGGCCATTTCACCCAGGGCGCGCATCACCATGAACACTGCGGCGCCGCCGATCATGTACGCCAGCAGCACGGCCGGGCCGGCCTTCTGGATGGCCGAGGCCGATCCGTAGAACAGTCCGGTGCCGATCGCCGAGCCCAGTGCCATGAAGCGGATGTGGCGGACGTTGAGTCCGCGGTTCAGGACAGTCTCGACGGCGGCGCTGACGGTGTTGGCGGCGTTGCCCGGTCCCGGAGGAGGCGTTGGCTTGATGTCCGTAGTGGCTTGTTGCATGCGAATACCTTCTCGTCATTGGGAGGGGGATCGCTATCCAGCAGACCATGTTGGGCCCGGCTGTGATGAGCCTCACGGGCACTTAGTGTCTTCGATTTCAGACATCCCGGCCGCGGCAGCCGGCTGCACAAGCCCGCGGGTTCCTCCTGCGCGGTGCAGCCGGCCCGGGACGACACTATGTCCGGGATTCCAGACAATTCGAGGCGGTCCGGGCCGTCCGGAGGCGCGGTCCGGGCGCATGCTTAAGTACGGGATACCGGACACCGCGCCAATGAAGAGGAAACATGCCAGCCACCAGCACCACCCCGCCTTCCACCACAGCGGCGCCACGGGCCGCCCCGGCAAAGGTGGCCTCCAAGGTTCCGGCGGCAGAAAATACCCTTCGCATCCTGAAACTGCTGGCCTCCAAGCGCGGGCCCATGGCGGCGTCGAACATTGCCTCCGCGCTGGGGCTGCCGCGCTCCAGTGTGTACCACCTGCTCGGTGTGATGGAGGCCAACGGATTCGTGCTCCATCTTCATGAGGAACAGCGGTACGGGCTCGGGATTAGTGCCTTCGAGCTCAGTTCTGCCTATTCCCGGCAGGAGCCGCTCTCCCGCCTGGGCCGGCCGATGCTTGCCTCGCTCGTGGACGTGATCGGCGAAAGCGCCCATCTGGCCGTGCTGCACGGCCGTGATGTGCTCTACATCGTGGAGGAGCGGGCGAAGAACCGGCCCTCCCTCGTGACCGACGTCGGGGTCCGGCTCCCGAGCCACCTCACCGCCAGCGGGCGGGCGATTCTCGCGGCGCTGCCGAAATCACAGGTCCGGGCACTGTACCCGAACGCGGCGGCCTTCAGCGCCCGGCACGAGACCGAGTCGCCCATCATGAAGTACTCGGCGTTGTCCTCCCACCTGGACCAGGTCCGGCAGCGCGGCTATGCGACCGAACACGGGGAGGTGACGCCGGGCTTCGGCTCGATCGCCGCCGCCGTCACGGACCACGTGGGCTGGCCCACCGCCGCCGTCGCCGTGACTTTCCTCGAGGAGAAGCTGCCGGCGGAGGAGTGGCCCGCCCTCGCCGCGAGGGTCCAGAAGGTCGCCGACGAACTCTCCGTCCGGATCCACGGCCGCCCCTCCGCCTGACCCCGTCCCTACCCCCGTTGAGCTATCACTCTTGGTGCTTATACCCGCGATTTAGGCACCAAAAGTGATAGCGCAACAGGGGGCGGGGGAGGCGCCTTCGAGGGTCTGGAATCCCGGACAGCACCGGTCTGCAGGCCCTGTTTCCGCGGCTAAGGACAGGCTTTAGTTGATATAGAACCTCAATCCCAGAACCACCAAGATACAAAGGAGCCCCTCATGGCACCCGCCGATTTCACCACCGGTGCCCGCCCGGTCAAAGCAGCCCGCGGTACCGAGCTCACCGCCAAGAGCTGGCAGACGGAAGCCCCGCTGCGCATGCTCATGAACAACCTCGATCCCGAGGTCGCCGAGCGCCCCGACGACCTGGTGGTCTACGGTGGCACCGGCCGCGCCGTCCGCAGCTGGGCCGCGTTCGACGCCATCACCCGCACCCTGGAATCCATGGAGAAGGACGAGACCCTGCTGGTCCAGTCCGGCAAGCCGGTGGGCGTCTTCCGCACCAACGAATGGGCGCCGCGCGTGCTGCTGGCCAACTCCAACCTTGTCGGCGACTGGGCCACCTGGCCCGAGTTCCGCCGGCTCGAGGCCGAGGGCCTGATGATGTACGGCCAGATGACCGCCGGATCCTGGATCTACATCGGCACGCAGGGCATCCTGCAGGGCACCTTCGAAACTTTCGCCGCGATCGCCCGCAAGCTCACCGGGGACGAGAACGGCACCCTCGCCGGCACCCTGACCCTCACCGGCGGCTGCGGCGGCATGGGCGGCGCGCAGCCGCTGGCCGTCACCTTGAACGACGGCGCCTGCCTGATCGTCGACGTCGACGAAAGCCACCTGCGCCGCCGCGCCGGCAAGCGCTACCTCGACGAGGTGGAGACCGACCTCGACGCCGCCATCGCCAAAGTCCTGAAGGCCAAGGAAGAGCGTCGCGGCTGGTCCGTGGGCTACGTCGGCAACGCCGCCACCGTCTTCCCCGAAATCCTGCGCCGCCACAACGCCGGCGAGCTCACGGTCGACATTGTCACGGACCAGACCTCCGCCCACGACCCGCTGAGCTACCTCCCCGAAGGCATCACCGTGGAGGAATGGCACCGCGAGGCCGCCGCCGACCCGGAGGGCTTCACCAAGAAGGCCCAGGCCTCGATGGCCAAGCACGTCCAGGCCATGGTCGAGTTCCAGGACGCCGGCGCCGAGGTGTTCGACTACGGCAACTCCATCCGCGACGAGGCCCGCAAGGGCGGCTACAACCGCGCCTTCGAGTTCCCCGGCTTCGTCCCGGCCTACATCCGGCCGCTGTTCTGTGAGGGCCTCGGCCCGTTCCGCTGGGTGGCACTCTCCGGCGACCCCGAGGACATCGCGGTCACGGATGCCGCGATCAAAGAACTCTTCCCCGAAAACAAGCACCTCCACCGCTGGATTGACGCCGCGCAGGAACGCGTGGAGTTCGAGGGCCTCCCGGCCCGCATCTGCTGGCTGGGCTACGGCGACCGCGCCAAGGCCGGGCTGCTGTTCAACCAGCTCGTCAAGGAGGGCAAGGTCAAGGCGCCCATCGTGATCGGCCGCGACCACCTCGACTCCGGCTCCGTCGCCTCGCCGTACCGCGAGACCGAGGCCATGGCCGACGGGTCCGACGCGATCGCCGACTGGCCGCTGCTCAACGCCCTGCTCAACACCGCCTCCGGCGCCACCTGGGTCTCCATCCACCACGGCGGCGGCGTCGGCATCGGCCGCTCCATCCACGCCGGCCAGGTGTCCGTCGCGGACGGCACCGACCTCGCCGCGCAGAAGCTCGAACGCCTCCTCACCAACGACCCCGGCATGGGCGTGATCCGCCACGTCGACGCCGGCTACGACCGCGCCGTTGAGGTCGCCAAAGAGCGCGGCGTCCGCATCCCCATGCAGGAGTCCACAGACTCCGCAGAAGCCAAGAAGTAGGAATCACCATGACTCTCACAACCCACGAACCGCTCACCGTCACCCTCGGCTCCAGCGGCGTCACCCCCGACGACGTCGTCGCCGTCGCCCGCCACGACGCCAAGGTGACCATCGCCCAGGACGCCCTCGATGCCGTCGCCAAGGTCCGGGCCCACATCGACGACCTTGCCCACAGCGAGGTCCCGGCCTATGGCATCTCCACCGGTTTCGGGGCGCTGGCCAACCGGCACATCCCCAACGACCTGCGCACCCAGCTGCAGAAGTCGCTGATCCGCAGCCACGCCGCCGGGATGGGCCCGGCCGTGGAACGCGAGGTGGTCCGTGGCATCATGTTCCTGCGCGCCAAGACCCTCGCCTCCGGCCGCACCGGCGTCCGCCCCGTGGTCCTGCAGACCATGGTGGACGTCCTCAACGCCGGCATCACCCCGGTGGTCCGCGAATTCGGCTCGCTTGGCTGTTCCGGAGATCTCGCCCCGCTGTCGCACTGCGCCCTGGTCCTGATGGGCGAGGGCGAAGCCGCAGGGCCCGACGGCGTGACCTACGGTGGGCGGGGTGAGGAACCCGTCGCCGCACTGCTCGCCGCGCACGGAATCGAACCCGTCACCCTGGCCGAGAAGGAAGGCCTGGCGCTGGTCAACGGCACGGAGGGCATGCTGGGCATGCTGCTGATGGCCATCGCGGACATCCGCCAGCTGCTCACGACGGCGGACATCACCGCCGCGCTCAGCGTCGAGGCGCTGCTTGGCACCGACCAGGTTTTCCTGCCCGAGCTGCACGCCGCGCTCCGCCCGCACCCGGGCCAGGCGGCCTCCGCGGACAACATGCTCCGGGTCCTCTCCAATTCCCCGATCGTGGCCTCCCACCGGGTCAACGACACCAAGGTCCAGGACGCCTACTCACTGCGCTGCGCACCCCAGGTGGCCGGGGCCGTCCGCGACACCGTGGACCACGCCGCCCTGGTGGCCTCCCGCGAGCTCGCGGCCGCGATCGACAACCCGGTGGTCCTGCCGGACGGCCGCGTCAGCTCCAACGGCAACTTCCACGGCGCCCCCGTGGCGTACGTGCTGGATTTCCTGGCCATCGCCGTCGCGGACCTGAGCTCCATCGCCGAGCGCCGCACCGACCGGATGCTGGACCCGGCCCGCTCGCACGGGCTGCCGGCGTTCCTGGCCGCCGACCCCGGCGTCGACTCCGGCCTGATGATCGCCCAGTACACCCAGGCCGGCCTGGTCTCCGACAACAAACGGCTTGCCGTCCCGGCGTCGGTGGACTCGATCCCGAGCTCCGCGATGCAGGAGGACCATGTCTCAATGGGCTGGCACGCGGCCCGCAAGCTGCGCCGCGCCGTGGAGAACCTGCGCCGCGTCCTGGCGATCGAACTCGTCACCTCGGCGAGGGCGCTCGACATCCGCACCCAGCTCTCCGGCGGCGAACTCGTGCCGGGTCCGGCGGGAACCGCGGTGATCGCGGCGCTGCGCGACGTCGTCGACGGTCCGGGAACCGACAGGTTCCTGTCCCCGGAGCTGGAGGCGGCCGACGTCCTCGTTGCCTCGGGCAAGGTCCGGGCGGCAGCCGAATCCGCCGTCGGAAATCTCGCCTGAGGGAAAACAAAATGCAGTTTCGGTAAACAATTCCCGGCGCCCCCGAAATAGTGGGCAACACGGCCAGCGGGGGCGCGGGAACTGTAGTACAAATGGAAAGTCACACCAACGAAGTTGTGACGAAGAACATATACAAAGGGGTAGAAGTTCAATGAAAGCACGCGGGACGGTAATGTCCAGGCGCCTGGCCTTGGCCACGGCGGTTTCCGACTGGCGGAGCCTCAAGGCCGGCGATCGGATCGAAATCCTCAAGCATGCACAGGTTCTGGCGGCCGGTGAGGTCGAAGAAGTCTCACTGAGCGGCAATGTTCTCTGGCTGGTCCCGGCGGAATCGTCCGGCGCTGAGAACGGGCTTTTCCTGAAATCCGACGGCGTGGAGGTGCGGCGCAGCTAGCCGCACCCGTTACCGACAGTCCCCGCCCTTCGGGCCCGCTTCCGGCGAACCCCGAGGGCGGGGACTTTCTGTTTCATTGAGCCAACTGGACTGGCCCCTGTTTGGCCGGACATCCCGCTGAGCGCGCGGCTGCTGCGGGAAATGGTGCGGGAAGCCGGGTCAGTCCGGCAGGCCGCCGGCCCCGGCTACCCCAGCAGCGTATTAATCAGCCGGGCGGCGACCCTGGCGGTCCGGCCGTCGATGTCGAACTCCGGGTTCAGCTCGGCCACATCCAGGTGCAGGAGCTTCCCGCTCGCGGCCACCTGGCGGCAGACGGCGCTGATGACCGGCAGCGGCACGCCGAACGCGGCGGGCGCGCTCACCCCGGGGGCCACCGAGGCCGGCAGCACGTCCAGGTCGATGGTCAGGTACAGCGCGTCCACCTGCGCCAGGAAAGCCGCCACGAACGTGTGCGCGGCCTCCGCCGAGCAGTCCTCGTCGAGCAGGTAGTC
This sequence comes from Arthrobacter sp. 001422645, assembly GCF_059816125.1. NCBI lineage: Bacteria > Bacillati > Actinomycetota > Actinomycetes > Micrococcales > Micrococcaceae > Arthrobacter > Arthrobacter sp. 001422645. Next base: position 290,078 of record NZ_JCBANT010000002.1, read on the forward strand.
CACGCCAAGGTCCGCGGCGGTGCCGAACAGCGCCCGGGTGTTGGCCGGCTCGGAGATCCCGACGACGGCGTACTTCAGTTCGCGGCCCGCGGCAGCTTCCGCGCGGGCCATCTGCAGGAACGGGGTGCCGGAACTGGGCCGGGCCTCATCGCGGAGGTCAAAGTGGGCGTCCAGGTTCAGCACCCCCACGCGCAGGCCCTCGCGGACCGCCGCCGAACCGGCCACGCCCAGGTAGCTCGCGAACGCGGTCTCGTGCCCGCCGCCCAGCACCACGGGAAGCTGGCCGGCGTCGAGCATGCTGGTGATGGCGAGCCCGGCACGCGCCTGCCCGGCCTCAAGGGCGTCGCGGGTGACGGTGACGTCGCCGGCGTCGTGCAGGTCCCGGCCCAAGTGGAACGCGAGCGGACCGAGGGCGGCACGGATGGCGGCAGGGGCCTCGGCGGCGCCGGGGCGGCCCTTGTTGCGGCGCACCCCGGCGTCGCTGCCGAAGCCGAGAATGACTGCCGGGCGGGAGGAGCCGGTGCGGGCCGAGGGCGTGCCGGGGCCAGCGGACGAGGGGTGCACGGTAGGGGACTGGGCGCCGTGCGGGGCGTACGGGGTGACAGCCTGCCACCAGCGGCGGTGCTCGGGGCCGTCGCCGTCGAACCGTCCGGTCCAAGGCTGCGGCGGGACATCAACGGCGGGCGCGGGAGAAACCATGCCCCTAGCTCACCGCAGCCCGGGCCGGAAAGCCAGCCGCGGCGCCGTTGTGCTGTCCGAAATCCCGGAAATCCCGCTTAAACGCCGCCGAGGTGAGACTTCGCGCCCATGGTCTGGACAAACATGGGCGCGAAGTCTCACCTCGGCGATGGGTGGGGTTAGTGCATCCCGAGGGCGGCCTCGATCGGGCCGATCGCGAAGAACAGCAGGAAGGCCGCGGCCACAGCCCACATCAGCGGGTGCACCTCGCGCGCGCGGCCCTGGAAGGTGCGGATCAGGACGAAGGTAATGAAGCCGGCGCCCAGGCCGTTGGCGATCGAGTAGGTGAACGGCATCAGCGTGAAGGTCAGGAAGGCAGGGATCGCGATGCCCAGGTCCTGCCAGTCGATCTTGCCGACCTGGGAAACCATCATGAAGCCGACGATGACGAGCGCCGGGGCCACTGCCTCGAACGGCACGAGGTTGATCAGCGGGGTGAAGAACATGGCCACCAGGAACAGCAGGCCCGTGACGATGGAGGCCAGCCCGGTCCGGGCGCCTTCCCCGATACCCGCGCCGGATTCAACGTAGATCTGGTTCGAGGACACGGAAGCCCCGCCGCCGATGATCGCGCCCAGCGCGTCCACCTGCAGCACGCGGTCAACGTTGGGGATGTTACCGTCCTTGTCGATGCTGCCGGCCTCGGTGGCCAGGCCCACCATGGTGCCCATGGCGTCGAAGAAGATGCTCAGCAGGATCACGAACGCCAGCAGGGTCGCGGCGACAAAGCCCAGGTGCTCGAAGGCGCCGAACAGGTTGGCCTGGCCGATCAGCGACAGGTCCGGGGCTGCCCATTCGGAGAACGCCGGGGCCACCAGGGACCAGCCCTGCGGGTTGTAGGTCTTGCCGTCGAAGCTGGGGCCGATGTGCAGCGTGAATTCCAGGATCACGGACAGGATTGTCGAGGCGACGATGCCGATCAGGATCGCGCCCTTGACCTTGCGGACCACGAGGGCGATGGTGAGGATCAGTCCGAAGATAAAGACGAGGGTGGGCCAGCCCATCAGCTTGCCGTCGAAGCCCAGGCCGACCGGAACGGTGGTGCCGGCGACATCCGGGATGCGGCGCACAAAGCCTGCGTTGACGAGCCCGATCAGGGCGATGAACAGGCCGATGCCGACGACGATCGCCGTCTTCAGACCCTCCGGCACCGCTTTGAAGACCGCAGTCCGGAAACCCGTAAGGACCAGGATCAGCATGGTGATGCCCGAGAGCATCACGAGGCCCATCATGTCCGGCCAGGTCAGGCCGGGGTTGGTGGCCACCGTCACGGCGACAAAGGCGTTGACCCCGAGGCCGGTTGCCATTGCGAAGGGGTGCTTGGCCCACGCGCCCATCAGGATAGTTAGGATGCCGGCGACGAACGCGGTGACGGCGGCGACGGCGGGAAAGCCGAGGGTGGCGCCCGTGGAATCGGGGCCGGAAAGGATCAACGGGTTCAGCACCACGATGTAGCTCATGGCGAAGAACGTGGCGAAGCCTCCCCGGATTTCCCGCGAGAAGTTCGACCCCCGCTCGGATATCTTGAAGTACCGGTCAAGTGCGGAGCCCTGCTTGAGCATTAGGTCTTGCATTAGTCCTCCGGGGGTGATGGGTGTTACCCCAAGCCTATTAGGCGCCCGGCGGCCAACCGTGCGTTTTCGCCTAGTCTGTAAGGAAGACAACACTAGGAGCAGCATTTCCATGCGCCTCATGCGACAGCTTTTGAGTGCCCTCCTGGGCGCCGCAATCTTCACCGCCGCGCTGCTGGGTGCCGTTGCCCCGGCCTCGGCCCACGACGCCGCCGAGTCCACCAGCCCGGCCACCGGCGCCACCGTGGCAACGCCGCCGGAGACGGTGTCGGTCACGTTCAATAAGAACCCTCTCGGGCTCGGTTCGCAGATGCTGGTGAACGATGCCACCGGCACCAACTGGGCCGACGGCGCGGTGGAGATCGTGGACAACGTGGCCTCGCAGAAGCTCAAGCCGGGGGCGCCGGCCGGGGCCTACACAGTGGTGTGGCGGGTGGTCAGTTCGGACTCGCACCCGATCGAAGGCACCTTCACGTTTACGGCCACCGCGGCAGCGGCAGGTTCGACGGGGGCTGCTGCGGTTCCCACCATGGGAACCGCCCAGCCGGGCATCACCCAGGAACCGACCCAGCCAGCCGACTCCTCCGAGCCTTTCCCGTGGAGCATAGTGATTTTCGTTGGCACGGCGGTCGGCATCGTGATCGCCTTGGGCGTGATGGCCAAGCGCCGGCTCACGTCGGACTCCGGAAGCGACACCAAGAGCTAACAAGTTGCAACGCGGGTTCACTCCGCGCTGGAACCGCCAGCCCCTTGAGGGGCCGTAGATGACCCCGTTGTGGTAGAAAAAGCGGGCTCCTGGCCGGTGCGCAGCCTAGGCCGGCGCGGCGAGGGCATAGCCCCCGGGCAGGACGGCGGGGAAGCCGTCGGGGTAGACCTTGGCGGAGATCGCCTGGCCCACCACCTTGGCCTGGCGCAGCACTTCCTTCGGCGTCGGGGTGATGAGTTCGCCCACGCCCACGAGGTACATCCCGAGGGCGTGCATGGCCGCCATCAGGTTGTGGCCCGCAGCCATGCCGAGCTCCGAGAGCATCCGGCGCAGCTGGCTGTGGGCGCAGCGGGTCAGGACCAGGTGGTCCGCCAGGAGCACACCGCCCGGCGTGCGGACCGCCCACTGCTGGGTGGGTCCGGTGATGCCGGCGTCGAGATGGTCCAGCTGCAGGGCCCTGATGTTGTTCCGCACATCCAGTTTGTGGCTGGAGGCGTAGTTGCGCAGGTGCCGGAGGATCTCGTTGCGTTCCCGCAAGCTGGCGGCGTCGGCCGCATCGCAGCGCTGCAGCGACGAGGTGTTGGCCGGTTGGCCGGCGCCCAGCAGGTCGAGTCCGTCCACAATGATGGAGTCCACGCCGCGCCGCTGCAGCTCGCTCGCGACGGCCAGACCGGACAGGCCGGTGCCGATCACGATGGCGGCGGTCCGCTCGATTCCCCCGGACATTGGCATGCTCGACACTGCAGGGTCCTCCTCGAATGGTGCAAGTCGCGGAGCCGATGCCCCGGACACGTTCTGAAACACGAGTCTCGGTTCAGTAACGCCTCGAAGAATACCTAACATTTCCCGCCTTGGATAGAGCAGATGAAACATTGGCGGCTCCCGGGATTTCCGGGCTTTCCGGGCGGCGCGGCCCGCCAAATCCGCTGGCGCTCAGGACCGCCGGATGGTGTGCAAACACTGCGTAAAACCTGGGTGAAGACCACCCTCCCGGCGGACGTCCGCTCCGCTTGCTTGTTCCCCGCAATCCGAGAATAGTTGGGAAGATCAGGGGTTCGACCCCGCAGATTCTTCGGGCGCATCGCCATTGGACGCTGCACCCGGACTCGTCTGGCAGAATAGCCGCAACATCAGGCAAGAATCGCGAGGAGGCGGACCCCATGGGCCGAGAACAGGTGCATCCGGATCCGGCAGGGGAAGTCCCCGGCGGGTCCGCAGCTCCCCGTGGGATCGTGGTCGGCGTCGACGGTTCAGACCACAGCAAGTGCGCCCTGGTGTGGGCCGCGCGCGAAGCCGAGCGCCGGCGCCGTCCGCTGCACATCGTGACCGCCTATTCCGTTCCGATCTTCGCGGCATCAGGGCTCGACGGCGGGTACGCCACCGTGGATGATTCGGTCATCCGGGAGGGCGCGGAGGCCATCCTGCAGCAGGCCGTGCACAAGGTCGCCGGGTACCTCATCGACGTCGACGCCTCCGTCGAGAACGGCGATGCCTCCGGGGTCCTGCTGGAAATGTCCGAAACTGCCGAACTGCTGGTCTTCGGCACCCGGGGCCGGGGCGGCTTCGTCGGCCGGCTGCTGGGCTCCGTCAGCAGCGCCCTCCCCGCGCACGCCAAGTGCCCCACGGTCACGGTGCCCCTGATCTGCTCGGACCGCCTGGGCGAAACCACCGACGACAAACATGTCCTGGCGGAGCGCGCGAAGTCCGGGCGCGTGCCGGTGGAAAACGTCGTGGTGGTGGGCGTCGACGGCTCCGAACAGGCCCGCGTGGCGGTGCTGGAGGCGGCGGCGCAGGCCGAGCGGCTCTCGGCGCCGTTGCGGGTGGTGTGCGCCGTTCCGCAGTACAGCGGGTCGCTGGCCTGGGTCCCCGCGCCGATGGACCGTGACGCGCTCTTCGCCGACATCAGGGCGCAGCTCGAGGCCGGTACCGCGTGGATCAGGAGCCATTTTCCCCACCTCACGGTGGAGACCCAGCTCGTGGATGGCTCGCCCGTGGACATCCTCGTCGAGGCCAGCAGGCATGTGGAGCTTGTGGTCGTCGGCACCCGCGGCCGCGGCGGGTTCGCCGGGATGCTGCTCGGGTCCACCTCGGACGGCATCCTGCACCACGCCAAGGGCCCCGTCATGGTGGTCCCGGACCGGGACGATCCACGGCTGGCGGACCGGGTCAACTTCGGCCCCATCCTCGGCGACTCGTAGCCCGGAACGGACACCGGGCGGGCGTTGAAGGGAGGGCCGGCGGGTGGAGCAGCTCCCTGGCGCCGGCACGCCAGCGCAGGACCAGCGGCAGGAACCGGGGCGCAAACCCCTGCAGGAACTCGTGCTCCCGCTTGAACTGGTCAGCGCGGAGATGCTTCCCGACGTCGGCGGCAAGGCGGCCAACCTCGGTGAACTGATGCGGGCAGGGCTGCCGGTTCCGGACGGCTTCGTCCTGACCACGCGGGCCTACCGGCGCGCCACCTCGCCGGCCGGACTCGACGCCATCCACACCGCCCTCGCGGCGACCGCCGCCGACGACTTTCCCGGGCTGGCCGGGCTGGCCTCCACCGCCCGCCGGCTGGTCCTCGCCGCCGACGTCCCCGCTGACATTGCCGACGCCGTCCGGGCCGCCTACGCGGCGCTGGGAACGGAAGCGCCTGTGGCGGTGCGCTCGTCCGCAACCGCCGAGGACCTGCCCTTCGCCAGTTTCGCCGGCCAGCAGGACACCGTCCTGAACGTTGTGGGCTTCGACGCCGTCCTGGCGGCGGTCCGGCAGTGCTGGGCCTCGCTCTGGACGGACCGCGCCGTGAGCTACCGTGCCACCCACGGGATCAGCCCCTCGACGGTGTCTCTCGCCGTGGCGGTCCAGCGGATGGTGGACGCTGCCGTGGCGGGTGTCCTGTTCACCGCGAACCCGTTGACGGGAAGGCGGCACGAGGCGGTCGTCGACGCCAGCCCCGGCCTCGGCGAGGCGGTGGTGTCCGGGGCAGTCAACCCGGACCACTTCGTCATCGACAGCGCCACCCAGAAGATTCTTGAGCGCCGAATCGGGAGCAAGGGAGTGGCCATCCGGCCGCTGCCGGGCGGCGGAACCGAACGGGTCGAGCAGTCCGGCTCCGGGTCGCAGCCCTGCCTGGACGATGCCCGCCTTGCGGCCTTGGACCTGCTGGGCCGCCGGGCGGAAATGCATTTCGGCGCGCCGCACGACCTCGAATGGGCTATCGACGCCGGGGGAATGCCGTGGTTGACGCAGTCGCGGCCCATCACCACCCTCTACCCGCTGCCGGAGCGGCAGCGGGTCCGGGACGGGACGCGGGTCTACCTCTGCTTCAGCCTGGCCCAAGGCCTGACCCGCCCCCTGACCCCGATGGGGCTGGCGGGATTCCGGCTGATTGCCTCGTCCGTGGCACGCGCGGCGCACTTTGACGTCCCGGTGCCCCACGACGGTCCGGGGCCCTACGTCCAGGCGGGCCAGCGCCTCTTCTTCGACCTGACGCCGGTGGTGCGCAGCACCGTTGGACGGGCGGTGGTGCCGCGGGTATTCGACGTCATGGAAGCACGTTCCGCGGCCGTGCTGCGGCGGCTGTTCGACGACCCCCGGTTTTCCGTCACCGTCAGGTCCCCGTGGCAGGTGCTCCGGCACATCGCCCCCGTGGCGGCCCGCGCACGGGTTCCGGAGTCCCTGCTCCGCGCCCTCTTCCGGCCGGAGGCGGCGCTGCGCCGGGCGCAACAATTCGGCGAACGGTTCCGGACTGCCCTGGTGGTGCCCGCCGGGTCAACGCCCGCGCAGCGGCTGGACCATGTGGAGCGCATCCTGGGGCACGAACTCTTTCCGGTGGTACCCAACATCCTGCCGCTGCCCGCGCTGGGGTTTGCCCTGCTGGCAGCCGCCGGAAGGCTGCTGGGAGGCAACGCCGGCCCCGGGGCGCTGCAACCGGTCCTGCGGGGACTTCCCAACAACGTGACCACCGAAATGGACCTGGCCCTGTGGGAACTCGCCGTGGCCATCCGGGCCGACCCCGCGGCGGCCGCAGTCTTCGACGCCGCAGCGTTTGATGACGCAGTATTCGATGGCGCCGCAGCGCATGACGCAGTCGTGCCGGAGTTGGTCCGCCGCTACCGCGCCCGCGGGCTCCCCGCCGTCGTGCAGTCCGGGCTCGCCGGTTTCCTGGGCCGCTACGGCCACCGGGCCGTGGCGGAAATCGATCTGGGGATGCCCCGCTGGTCCGACGACCCGGCCCACATTCTCGGTGTCCTGGCCAATTATCTGCGGCTGGATGATCCCGGCCAGGCGCCGGACCGGCAGTTCAGCAAGGCGGCGCGGGAGGCCGAGGAGCATGTGGCGCGGTTGGCCGCGCTTGCCGGGGAGCGAAGCAGGCTGCGCGGAGCGCTGGTGCGTGCGGCACTGCGGCGCACCCGGATGTTTGCCGGGCTGCGTGAGCTGCCGAAGTACCACATCGTCGAAGCCCTGGCCGCGGTGCGCGGGCAACTCCAGGTCATAGGAGCGGAACTGGCCGGCGCCGGCCGCATCCGGGAGGCGGACGACGTCTTCTTCCTGGACCTGGCCGAGGTCCGCGAAGGCCTCAGCGGGAGGCGGCTGCAGCATCTCGTGGCGCAGCGCCATGAGGACTACGCGCAGGAACTCGGCCGCCGGCACATCCCGCGGGTACTGCTCTCGGACGGAACGGAACCCGAAGCACTGCAGGGGCCCCGGGGCAGGGCGGAGGCCGGACCCGGGGGAGTACTCACGGGCTCTCCAGCGTCGGCGGGCATCGTGACGGCCGCGGCCCGAGTCATCCTGGAACCGCGGGGTGCGCGTCTGGAGCCCGGCGAGATCCTGGTGGCGCCATCCACGGATCCTGGCTGGACGCCGCTGTTCCTCACCGCAGGCGGGCTGGTCATGGAAATGGGCGGGCCCAACTCGCACGGCGCCGTCGTCGCCCGGGAGTACGGAATCCCCGCGGTGGTCGGCGTCCCCGACGCCACCTCGCGGATCGTCACCGGGCAGAACATCACGATCGACGGCGCCGCCGGCACCGTCGTGCCGGACGCCGGGCCGATTGCCGGGGCGGGGATGAATCGTGACCCTTCCAGGCGTACTGTTGAACCATGAGCTGCAAGGTTGGAGCGCGGTCGCAATGACGCGCAGATGGCTGCGTTGGATGCCCGCCGTGGCGGTGCCTGCCGTGATCGCGGCCGGTGTCCTGTCCGGGTCCCTCCCCGCCAGCGCCGGGGACCCGTTGCCGGAGAAGACGCCGCAACAGGTGCTGCTGATGATCGCCCAGCACGGCGAGAAATCCCTGTCCGGGACGCTGGAACAAAGCTCCGAGATCGGTCTGCCGGAACTTCCGAAGACCGGGCCCGGCGCGGGGTCCGCGGAGACCGCGTGGCTGGAGCTGCTGACCGGCCCGCACACGGCCCGCGTCTACCTTGACGGGCCCGGCAAGGCGCGGGTGCAGATCATGGACCGGATGGCCGAACGGAACGCGGTCCGGAACGGCGACGAGCTTTGGTTCTACAACTCCAAGGACAATACCGCCGCCCACGCCCAGCTTCCTGCCGATGCTGCCGGCCGCCATGAAGCCCGCCCCGGAGCCGTGGCGACGCCTGAAGACCTGGCTGACAAGCTCCTCGCCAAGCTCGACGCGAGCACTGAGGTGACCGTCGGCCCGGACGTCCAGGTCGCCGGACGGGCAGCCTACAATCTGGTGCTCACCCCCGCGTCCGAGGTCACCCTGGTGGATTCGGTCGCCATCGCGGTCGACGGCGCCAGCGGACTTCCGCTCGGCGTCGAAGTGAAGGCCCGCGGACAGGCCGAGCCGGCGTTCAGCGTCGCCTTCACTGCTCTCACGCTTGAAACCCCGGATTCCGCCATCTTCAATTTCACCCCGCCGCCCGGGGCCCCCGTCAAAGAGATCCCACTGCCGGCGCATCACGAAAAAGCCGCCGTGCCGCCGTCGGACCCGGCCGCAGCGAAGACCGCGAAGCGGCCCACCGTCACCGGAACCGGCTGGGAATCCGTGCTGGAGTTCCCCGCAGGAACCGCAGCACTTCCTGGCCAGATCCCGCCGCAGACCGAGGTTCAGGACCCCGCGGCCGCCAACCCGCTGCAGCCTGACTCCTCCGTCGCGGCAGGAACCTCGTCCGGCGCCGCCGCGCTGCTGGAACAGGCCGCTGTAGCCGTGCCGGGCGGACGGCTGGTGTCCACGTCGCTGGTGAATGTCCTGATCCTCGACGACGGGCGTATCCTCGCCGGTTCCGTGCCCTTGGAGCGGCTGCAGGCCGCCGCCACGCAGCGGTGACCGCCCCGTGACCGCCCCGTGACCGCCGCGTGACCGCCGCCGGGCCGGCGACGGAACCGTACGCGACGGACCTGTGCATCGAGACCACCGGCCTCAGCAAGCGCTTCGGCCACCAGCTAGCCGTCGACGGCGTCGACCTGGCCGTGCCAAGGGGATCCGTCTTCGGCTTCCTGGGCCCCAACGGCTCCGGGAAAACCACCACCATCCGGCTCATGCTCGGCCTCGCTGCGGCCAGCAGCGGCTCGGTCCGGCTCCTCGGCCAGGAAATGCCGGGGCAACTGCGCGAGGTGCTGCCGCGCGTGGGCGCCCTGGTCGAGGGGCCGGCCTTCTACCCCTTCCTCTCCGGCGCGGCCAACCTGCACCGCTTCGACGCCGCGGACCCGCGTGCTCCCGCCGCCACCCGGAAGGCCCGGGTCCGGTCGGCGCTGGAGCGGGTGGGGCTGACGCATGCCGCGGACAAGAAAGTGCGGGCCTACTCGCTGGGCATGAAGCAGCGGCTGGGCATCGCCAACGCACTGTTGGCCCCCCGCGAACTCCTGGTCCTGGATGAACCCACGAACGGACTGGATCCGCAGGGCACCCGGGAGGTCCGCAGCCTGGTGCGCTCGCTCGCGGCGGATGGCGCCACCGTGTTCGTCTCCAGCCACCTGCTGGCCGAGGTGGAACAGATCTGCACACACGCGGCCATCATGAGCGCGGGCCGGCTGGTGGCCCAGGGGACTCTCGCGGAGTTGCGCCAGGACGGACAGGCCCGCATCCGGGTGCTGACGCCCGACGCCGGCGCCGCGGCCGAGGTGCTGGCCCGGCTGGGCCTGAGCGCGGCGGTGAGCGTCCCCGGTTCCAACGGCGCCGGGGACGTGCTCTACGCGCCTCTTCCGGCCGGGGTACCTCCCGCGGGGGCTGACGGGGCGGTGGCACCGGAGGCGGTGGTGGCCGCCCTGGTGGCGGCAGGTGTCCGGGTCCGCGGTTTCGCGACCGAGCAGGTCAGCCTGGAGGAGCGTTTTGTGGCGCTGACGGGGGAGGGCTTCGACGTTGTCCAGTGAAAAATCCAGTCCCAGTGTCATCTCCGGTGCTGGTGTCAGCCCCGGCCACACCCCAGGAGGCGCCCCCGCTGCGGAGACCGTCCGGCGGGGCGGCCAGAGCCACGGCTTGCTGGCGTCCGAACTCGGTGTGCTGTTCCGGCGCCGCCGTACCTGGGCCATGCTGTGCGCGCTGGCGGCCATCCCCATCCTGATTGCCGTGGCGGTGCGGGTGTCCTCCGCGGTGCCGCCCGGCCGGGGTCCGGCGTTCCTGGACCGGATCACCCAGAACGGTTTGTTTGTTGGCGTGACCGCCATGCTGGTCTCCGTTCCGCTGTTCCTGCCGCTGACCGTGGGTGTGGTGGCGGGCGACACCGTGGCCGGCGAGGCCGGGCAGGGAACCCTGCGGTACCTGCTGGTCGCGCCTGCGGGCAGGGTCAGGCTGCTGCTCGTGAAATACGCCGGTGCGGTGGCGTTCGCCGTCGCGGCGCCGCTCGTGGTGGCGCTGGTCGGGGCCGCGATCGGAGCGGCCCTCTTCCCGGTGGGACCGGTCACCCTGCTCTCCGGGGACTCGATCGGGGCGTCGGAGGCGATGCTGCGGCTCCTGTTGATTGCCGCCTACCTTGCCGTCTCCCTGATGGGCCTCTCGGCGATCGGGCTCTTTATGTCCACGCTCACGGACGTGCCTGTGGGGGCGATGGCGTCCACTGTCGTGCTCGCGGTGGTGTCGCAGGTCCTCGACGCGCTGCCACAGCTGGAGTGGCTGCACCCGTGGCTCTTCAGCCACTACTGGCTGGACTTCGCGGACCTGCTTCGCCAGCCGGTCGCCTGGGATTCCTTCCTGACGAACTCGCTGCTGCAGGGCGGCTACGTCGCCGTTTTCGGTGCGCTCGCCTACGGCAGGTTCATCACGAAGGACGTGCTTTCCTAGGGGAGGGTTCCCGGCAGGAGCCGGTCAGATGTATGCGGCGGGAACGGCTCAGTATCGGGCCGCGACGGGGTGGAGCTGCATCCCGGACACGGACGCAAGGTCCGTCACGGTGATTCCGGCGTCTTCGTTCAGTGCCTGGACCACGCGGCCGCCGCCGAGGTAGATCGCCACGTGGTAGAAACCCGGTGCCGATCCCCAGACCAGCAAGTCGCCCGGCCGGGCCTGGGAGAGCGGAACGTGCACGGGCGCCTGGGCGAACTGCTGGGACGCCGTGCGCGGCAGGTATTTTCCGGCTGCGGCGAAAGCGTTCTGCACCAGGCCGGAGCAGTCGAAGCCGCGGGCGCCCGTTCCGCCGTACTGGTAGAAATAGGGCGCGCCGACCTTGCCGTGAGCCACCGAGATCGCTGTTTGGTTGGATCCGCCAGGAGCAGGAGCAGGAGCAGGAGCAGGAGCAGGAGCAGGAGCAGGAGCAGGAGCCGGCGCGGGCTGAGGTGCCGGTGCAGGAGCGGGGACGGCGGGCGCGGATGGCGCCGGCGCGGGAACGGGTGCGCCCGGCGGCGCCGGAGCGGGCGCGGCGGGTGCCTGCGGACCCTGGTTTCCCGGGGCGGGGTCCCCGGCGTCCGGAAGGGTGCCGGGCCGGGGCTCCGGCCGCGGGCCGGGCGCCTGACCCTGGCCCTGCGCGGCGGCTGCCGTTACTGCCGCCAGCCGGTCCTGCTGGCGCTGCCGCTCCAGGGCATCCACGCGGGCCGATTCCAACGCAACGGTGGTGTTCTTGAGGGTCGCCAGCTGGTCCACCAGCACGGTGCGCTGCGCCCTGGCCGTGGACACGGCCTCCCGCTGGGCGTCGCTGGCGCGCTGGGCGTCGAGCTTGCGTTCCTCCGCTGTCTGCGCGGCCTCATCGGCAGCCCGGTTTGCATCCGCGGCGGCGGCCGTCAGCGAATCAGCTGCCACTGCCGCTGTTTCCGCCGACTGGAAAGCCCGGGAACGGCCGGCGGTCACGGCCTCCAAGGTGGCGGCCTGCTGCAGGGCATTGCCGCTGCCGCTGACAAAGCTGCTCAGCGCGGGATTCAGCCCGCCGTTGCGGTACAGATCGCCGGCGAGCTGGCCGATCTGCTTGCGCGTCTTCTCCTGCTCCTCCCCGGCCGACGAAGCCCTGGCGGCGGCAACTTCAGCGGCGTCGCGCCGGAGCTGGAGTTCCACGAGCGCCTCGCCGTACGCATTGTTGGCCTGCAGGGAAGCCTCGAGGCTGGCGTCCTGGGCCGCCGACGCGTCCGCCAGCAGCCCGTCAATGGCGGCGACCTGCGCCGCCGTCGCGCTTTCACTGGACTTGGCGGCGGCAATCTCGTCCGGAGATGGAACGTCTTGAACAGCCGGGACCTGAACAGCCGGGACCTGTGCAGCCGGGACCTGTGCAGCCGAGAGCTGAACAGCCTTCGCCGGCGGCGCGGCGTGCGCGGGCACGGCCAGTGTTCCCAGGAGTACGACGGCGGCGCACAGCACGGCCGTCTTTCGGCCGGAACCGGTCCAAGTCATGGTCAAACCCTCGCTGCAGATATCGGGCTGGAGCGGGCAAGCGTGGATGCCGGCGCGTGGAAACGCCCGGCTGATCCCCCAGCACGGTCGAGGCTACGTGCCAATGGCCACTTTGGCAACACTGGTCACATCAATAACATAAACAACAAGAATGTCATTTGGTCACACGTTGGCGGGGTGTGTCGCCCGGCGCCGCGGACATTCCGTGCGTTCCGCGCCTAGGCGTGCTGGTGTGATTCGTGCTCCGCGTGGGAGGCCGGTTCCAGCTGGAAGGTGCAGTGCTCCGTGTCGAAATGCGAGCCCAGGCAGCTGACGAGTTTGTCCAGGACCTGGTCTGCGCCGCGGGCGCCCAGGGCTGCATCCTCCACCACCACATGGGCGGAAAACACCGGTACACCGGAGGTGATGGTCCAGATATGGATGTCGTGCACGGACACCACACCCTCCACGGCAAGGATGTGCTCGCGGATCAGCTGCACGTCCACACCCTTGGGGGTCGCCTCGAGCAGTACATCCACCACATCGCGGAGCAGGTGCCAGGCCCGGGGCAGGATCATCAGCGCAATCACGATCGAAGCGATGGTGTCCGCCGACTGGAACCCCGTGACCATAATGACCACTGCGGCGGCGATGACCGCGAAGGAGCCGAGCAGATCGCCCAGGACCTCGAGGTAGGCGCCCCGGACGTTCAGGCTTTCCTTCTGCGCACCGCGCAGGATCAGCAGCGACACGAGGTTGGCGACGGCGCCCAGAAGGGCCGCGTAGAGCATCACGTCGGTCTGGACCTCGGGAGCGGAGCCAATCCGGCGGATGGCCTCCGTGAAGATGACCACCGAGATGACCATCAGCACCAGGGCGTTGGCCAGGGCGGCCAGCACTTCGGCGCGCTGGTAGCCGTAGGTGCGCTGGTCGCTCGCGGGCCGGGCGGCGATCCAGGCGGCCAGAAGGGCGATAAAGACGCCGGCCGCGTCGGACAGCATGTGGCCGGCATCGGCCAGCAGGGCCAGGGACCCCGAAATCAGGGCTCCGACGATCTGGATCAGGACGACGGCGAGGGTGATGGCCAGGACCGCGACCAGGCGCTTGCGGTGCTTCCCGGTCGCGGTAATCCCGTGCGAGTGGCTGTGGTCGTGTCCCATGCCTACAAGGCTAGCCCCAGCCGAGCTCGTGCAGCCGGTCGTCGCTGATGCCGAAGTGGTGCGCGATCTCGTGGACCACGGTGATCGTCACTTCCTCGATCACGTCCTCGCGCGACTCGCAGATGTCCAGGATCGGCTGGCGGTAGATGGTGATGCGGTCCGGCAGGGAGCCGGCGTCCCACCAGGAGTCCCGTTCGGTCAGGGGCACGCCTTCGTAGAGTCCCAGCAGCACGGTGTCGGGGTCCTCGCCCGGCTGCGGTGTGTAGTCGTCCTCGATGAAGATGGCCACGTTGTTCATGGTCTGCGCCAGCTCCGGTGGGATCCGGTCCAGGGCGTCGCTGACGGCGGCTTCGAAATCCGGTTCGGACATCGGGAACGGGGCATGACTGTCGCCCTCGTCGCCGTCATCCGCGCCGTCCGGAATGATGGGCAGGCCTGGCGGCAAGGAAGCGGGCATAGCTGAACTCTAGCGCCGAATCAGCGGGACCGGCGCCGGGTCAGCCCCACCCCCACGAGGCAGATGACACCGCCGACGAGGCCCCAGACGGTGGGGATCTCGCCGAGCACCAGCCAGGAGATCAGGATCGTGGTGCCGGGCACGAGGTAGGTGGTGGCCGCGAGCCGGCCGGCGTCGATCAGGGACAGTGCGTAGGCCCAGGTGGTGAACGCGATCGCAGTCGGGAAGATGCCGAGGTAGACGAGCCCCAGCGTCGCCGGCAGCGGGGCCGCCTGCAGCTCGGAGACCAGCTGGCCGCTGAAGGGCAGGCAGCAGAGCGCGCCGACCATGATTCCGTACCAGGTGGCCTGGGCGGCGGGGAACTTTCGCAGGACGGGCTTCTGCACGATCACACTCACCGCGGCGAGGGCAGCCGCCAGCAGGCACAGCAGCACCCCGGCGACGTCCGCCGTGGACCGCTGCCCGGACCCGAGCGCGATCACGGCGACGCCGGCGAACGCGACTAGGCTGCCGATGATCAGCCAGCGGGGGAAGCCCTCCTTGAGGATCACCCCGGCCATGATGGCCACCAGGATCGGGTTGACGTTGATCAGCAGGGCGGCCGTGCCGGCGTCGAGCAGGTGTTCGGCGGCGTTCAGGGCGACGTTGTAGCCGCCGAACCACATGACACCGTAGGCCAGGATGGGCCACCATTCGCGGCCCCGGGGGAGGTTGGGGTTCTTCCGGATCTGCGGCAGCACCACCAGGCCCAGTACGACGGCGGCAATCGCCAGCCGGCCCAGGGTCAGGGAGCCGGGGGAGAAGCTGGGCCCCACGGCCCGGATGCCCACAAAGGCGGACGCCCACAGCACGACGGTGACCACCACGGCGGCGATGCCGAGGCGGCTGATCTGGGCCGGGGGGAGGGGCTGTTTTGCGGAGCGGGTGGCGGGCGGCACGTCGTGGGTGCGGCCCGGGCGTGCGCTGTCCGGTTGGGGGGAGCCTGTCTGGGCGGTTGTTGCCATGATGCCAATCTAGCCGGTGCGGCGGCCCGGGGACTGGCGGAAATCGGTCACGTCTACGCGAGTTCCTGCCAGTCGCGGCGCGCCCGCCACCGGCGGGCTCACCGGAGGAGGCGGGCGGCGGCCAGGACGGCGGCCGCGACCTCCTCCAGGGCAGCCGAACCGTGCCGCCATTGCTGCCAGTGCAGCGGCACATCCACGCGCGCCGCGGGGTCCAGGGAGACCATCGTGCGGCGCTTCAGTTCGTCCGAGACCTCGATTTCGGGGAGCAGCCCCCACCCCATCCCCCAACGGATGGCTTCCCCGAACTCGTGGGCGGCCGGGACGAAATGCCGCGGCGGCTGGAGGGTTTTGCGGCTCACGCCCCGCAGGTAGCGGTCTTGCAGGTCGTCCTTGCGGTCGTAAACGATCACAGGGGCGACGGCGAGCGTGTCCGCCGTCGCGCCGCCGGAAAACCACCGGGCCGCGAAGTCCGGCGTGCAGACCGGCAGGTAGCGCATGACACCCAGACGTCGGGAGGAGCAGCCCGGCGCCGCCTTGGCCGTGGTGGTGATGGCGGCCGCTGCGGCGCCGCTGCGCAGGAGTTCCAGTGAATAGGCCTGGTCCTCGCGCAGGATCTCCAGCTGGACCTTGTCCGCCACGGAGGCCAGGCCGGGCAGCGCCCACGTGTGCAGCGAATCGCTGTTAATAACCAGGGTCAGCCGGACGCTGGCGGGCCGGGCGCCGGGCTGAAGCTCTTCGGCCAGATCGGCGGAGAGCATGTCCAGTTGCCGGGCGAAGCGCACCACCGCGTGGCCGGAAGCGGTGAGTTCCACCGGGCGGGTCCTTTTGAGCACCGGCCGGCCAACGGCCACTTCGAGGGCGCGGACGCGCTGGCTCACCGCCGACGCCGTAACCAAGAGGTGGCGGGCGGCGGCCTCGAAGCTTCCGTGCGCCACGATGGCCGCGAGGGTCCGGGCCTGCTCCGGATGAATGTCAATCATTAGCCAATCTTATGTTGGACCAGAATTATTAACTGGTTTCATGCTGCCCGGCCCTCTAGCGTGGAACCCGTGATCCTCTCTCTCCTCTCGGGCCTCGCCAGCGGGCTGTCCCTCATCGTCGCCATCGGTGCGCAGAACGCCTTCGTTCTCCGCCAGGGCGTCCAGCGCTCGCACGTGCTGCTGGTGGTTGCCGTGTGCGCCCTCTCCGATCTTGTCCTGATCGTGCTGGGCGTGGCCGGGGTGGGCGTCCTCATCGAGCAGGCGCCCGGCGTTCTTGAGGTGGTGCGTTGGGCCGGAGCCGCGTTCCTTCTGGTTTACGGCCTGATGGCCGCGCGGCGAGCCATCCGCGGAACGCAGGCGTCGCAGCTGTCGACCGGGCAGCAGGGAACCTGGGCGGCCGCGCTCGGGACCTGCCTCGCGCTGACCTGGCTCAACCCCCACGTCTACTTGGACACCGTGCTGCTGCTGGGGTCCCTGGCGGGGACCCACGGCCCGGACGGGCGGTGGTGGTTCGCCGGCGGAGCCGGTCTGGGCAGCATTGCGTGGTTCGCCGCCCTCGGCGCAGGCGCCCGGTTCCTCGCGCCGGTGTTCGCCCGGCCGGGCAGCTGGCGCGTGCTCGACGGCGGCATCGCCTTGGTTATGGTCACACTCGCGGTCATGCTCGTAGCCTGAGATAGCCAGCCGTCCCGCGTAATACCGCCTCAACACAAACCGACAAGGGAAGCCCCCATGTACGTCCCTTCGCACTTCGCCGCCGACCAGGCCGCCATCAACGAGTTGCTCTCAAACCCGGGCGCGGCCAACCTGGTGACCTCGACCGAGCATGGCCTGCTCGCCACCCTGGTGCCGTTCGTTTTTGACCCGGAGTCGGGCGAGCACGGATCCCTGCAGGGCCACCTGGCCCGCAACAACGACCAGTGGCGGCTCCCGGCGTCGGGCGAATCCCTAGTCATCATCCAACGCTCCGATGCCTACATTTCCCCGTCTTGGTATGCCGCGAAGGCCGAACACGGCCGGGTTGTCCCGACCTGGAACTACACCACCGCGCACGTATACGGCCGCCTCGTCGTCCACGATGACCCGGCTTGGGTTGAAGGTCTTGTCCGGCGGCTGACCACGCTTCATGAAGCAGCATCGGAACACCCCTGGGCCGTGGACGATGCGCCCGCGCGTTACATCACAGGGCAGCTCCGGGCGATCGTCGGCGTCGAGCTTGTCATCACGAGGGTTGAAGCGAAACGCAAGCTCAGCCAGAACCGGTCGGCGGCCGACATTGACGGTGTCGTGGCGGGCTTGCGGGCCGGCGGTGAGGTGGATACGGCCGCCGATGTGGAGCGGGCGCACCAAGCCCCGGCCGGCCGCAGCTGAGCGCCGCCAAAGTGCGGCGTCCCGTCGATTTTGGATAATCCGGGGGTCTGCCCTTATAGTTTTATAGTCCAGTTCGGAGGAACCCGAAAGGACAAAAACGGAAGGCTTCGGCCCTTAATTTTTGCCCTTGATTCAGCGGGTTTAGCCGAATGGCGTCCTGGCCCCCATCGTCTAGCGGCCTAGGACACCGCCCTTTCACGGCGGCGGCACGGGTTCGAATCCCGTTGGGGGTACGCAAGGAACTGGTCAAACCGGGTGTGAAAGTCTGGTAGGCTAAAGGCCTTGAAAAATTGCGGTAGCGATACTGCAGAGAAGCAAGAAAATAGCAAGGCCCTGTAGCGCAGTTGGTTAGCGCGCCGCCCTGTCACGGCGGAGGTCGCGGGTTCAAGTCCCGTCAGGGTCGCTCTGATTGCCAGAAGAAATTCCGGCTCTCATGGTGACATGTCACCTAGGCTCTGTAGCTCAGTTGGTAGAGCGTTCGACTGAAAATCGAAAGGTCACCGGATCGACGCCGGTCGGAGCCACCACTGGGAAGCATCAGTTCTTTGAGAACTGGTGCTTTTCTTCTTTAACGCATCGACTGCTCCGTAGCGGCCGTTCCGGGCGGCCAAAAGGGCGGTTACGGACCAGCCGACAGGAAACGGCGGCTAGACTCGCACGCTGGGGAAAGAACGCCAAGGCCGCCGGACGCCCGATCGGGCCCGGCGGTGCAATCTCAACCGAAAAGTGATTCCAAAAACGTGATTTTGAAGAATGTTGCACGCCCGTTGACCGCCGTCGCCCTCCTGGCAGCCTCCGCACTCACTGCCTGCTCCGCGCCCGAAGCCGCCGGCCCTGCGCCGTCGTCCGCGACCGCCAGCGCCGCGCCGGCGTCAGCGACCGCCAGCCCCAGTGAGTCTTCCGGCCCCTGGGGCGGTTTCGCCACGGCAGTCGAGGCCTGCACCACGATTTCCGAACAGGCCACCGGCTCCACCCTCCTCCCGCTCTCGGCGGCTCAGGGCACGGCGGCCGAGCTGGAGCAGGCCAAAGCGGAACTGACCCGCACCGCGGAACGCGCGCCGGACAGCATCAAAGCGGATTTCACCACCCTCAGCCAGGTGGCCATCGCCGGCATCAAGGATCAGACGGTTTTCTCGAGCGGCAAGATCCAGGACGCCATGGCTCCAGTGCAGACCTGGATCGCCGCCAACTGCGGGTAGCGGGCCTGTTCAGCGCGCTTCCGCCGGCGATAGCCTAGGCGTGCCGGGTCTCCACGGATTTCCTCGAAGGGGCACGGCCGTCCCGGGCAGCCCCTCCCCGGGGGCAACCGGCCACCTTGTCGCTGGCAGGTACTAGGGTGGTGACAAAGAGAAGGGGGAGTGCCTCATGGAATACCAGAATCCTCAGCCCGTAGCGGTCCCGGACCCCGGGCAGGCCGCACTGCTACCCGGTAGTGCTCCGCTGCCCGCTAGTGGCAGGACCGTCATTTCCGAAAACGCCGTCGCGAAGGTCGCGGGCATCGCAGCCCGCTCTGTCCCCGGCGTTTACTCCCTGGGCTCCGGCCCGTCCCGTGCGCTGGGTGCCTTCCGCGACGCGGTGGGCAGCTCGGACCACGCCGCCGGCGTCCGCGCCGAGGTCGGCGAAACGCAGGTGGCCGTGGACATCGACCTGGTGGCGCTCTATGGCACGCCTCTCCACCCCTTGGCGGACCAGATTCGCGCTGCCGTGTATGCGGCGGTCGAGGAGCTCGTCGGGCTCCAGGTCATCGAAGTCAACATCGAAATCAACGATGTCTACGTGCCCGGACCGGCAAAGCCCGGCACCGCGGCCGAGACGCGGCCCGCAAGGGAGGCAATCCAGTGAGTCTTACCGTGGTGGGGATCGCCATGGGCGCCTTTGTGGCGTTCATGTCCTTCCAGTTCGGCGTCTGGGGGTTCCTGGGCGCCCTGCTGTTCATGGGGATCGGAGCCCTGCTGGGCCGCGCCGCGGAAGGAAAACTGGACCTGCGCAGCGTGCTTGATGCCCTCACAGGCCGGCGTTCCTCCTCATGAGCGGCACGGCAGGTGCTGTCCGCGTCGCTGAGATGGCCGGGCACACCCGGATCAGCACCCAGGCGCTGACCAGCGTGGCCCGGGCCGCCGCGGCGGAAGCCCTCGGCGTCACGCCGCACGAGGTCCGGGCGGAATGGTCCGACGACGACGGGCTGCTGGCGCTGTCCCTTGTCGCACCCATCGCCGCCCCCGCGCTCACCGCAGTCCTGCGGGACCCCGGACGGGTCGCGGGCTTCGGCGGGACCATGTGGGACCGGGCCGTGGCCGCCAAATCCGAAATCCTCCAGCGCGTAACCGCGCTGAGCGGGGCCCGGCTGAGCCGGGTGGACATCCGCATCAGCGGCGCCAGCATGAGTGAAGGAGGACGCGTCCGTTGAGTCACGTCACCCACCACAATTCCGGCCGCGGGAGCTACGAGCCGTCCGCTCCCGGCGAGGCACCTTCGGCCGGCAATGACGATGCGGGGACCGGCCGCGCGGGGGAAGAAATCCTCAAACGCGAAACCCACTCCTCAAGGGCCGTTGCCTCGATCATCGCCGCCGTGCTGGTCATTGCACTGTGCATCTACGCCCTCCTGGAAACCGCGGTCCGGGCCGTCGGCCAGCCACCCTGGCTGGTGGATCCGCAGACTGCCGCGGAACGGGTGGTGGCACTCCCGGACGGGGTCCCGCCGCTCCTGCTCGGCGTCCTCGGCGCGGTGCTGGTGATGGCGGGGCTGTTCTTTTTCCTGAACGCTGTACTGCCCGGACGCCGTGCCCGCCACGTACTGCCGGACCGCCGCGCCGCCGTCGTCGTGGACGACGAAGTCATTGCGTCCGCGCTGGCGCGGCGTACAAGGCTGGCCGCCAACGTGAGCCAAGAACAGGTGATGGTGACCGTGTCCAGACGTCAGGTCGACGTCAGCGTCCGGCCCACTTCCGGCGTGCCGCTGAGCCCGGACGCCGTCCTCGCCGCGGTGAAGGATGAGCTCCGGGACATGGGTCCGGTTCCCGCACCGGAAGTCCGGATCAATGTGACCACAACCGGGGTGGTCGGCGCATGAACGGCACCCCCAGGATCCTCAACCGCATCCTGATCGGCGTCCTCGGCTTCAAGCTCCTCGCCATCGGAGTCCTGCTCATCCTGCTCGCGAGTGTGCCGGCCGTCGGCGTGTGGTGGCAGAGCTGGGCCGCCGGAGTCTGGAGCCTCTGGCGCGATCTCTTCGAACGCACGCGCTTCCCGGGGCGTGCGGAGAGTTGGCTCTGGATTGTAGTGGTTCTGCTGCTGCTCCTGGTGATTGGCGCCATGGTGGCGTGGGTCGCCCAGCAGGGCAAGGGCCGGGCCAACCTCCTCGTGTCCGAAGAAGAGCCGGGCGACGTGCCGGGAAACGTCCGGATCGGCAGCGGCGTGGCCGAACAGGCGCTCCGGACCGCCTTGGCGGACCGTCCGGACCTGGCAGGCGTCACCGTCGCCACGTACGAATTCCGCGGTGAACCGGGCCTGAGAATCAGGATCCAGCCCCGCCAGGGCGTGGCCCCCCACCGGCTGGCGGCGGAGGTGTCCGCCCTCGTGGAGGCCCTCGATGCTGCGCTCGGCAAACGCACCCCGGTGCTCATCCACATTGCCTCCGGTGCGAGGTCGAGATTCGGGCGGGCCGACCGGGTCCGCTGACCAGGCCGTGGACTTTCGGCGCCATCTTCACGCGCCACACAGCGGCCGTTGGTCCGCCGGCCGCCCCTGAAAAGGCGCGGAACGGCGCCTGAGGCAGCCCACGCGTCGACGGTCTCCTTTTTGTAAAGGTGTGTGTAAACGCTTGCATTCCTCGCAGGGTGTTGATTAGTGTGATGGGCACCACTGCAACGCACCGCCTTTTTTGTCCGGTACTCAGCGAGGAGACCTCCAGTATGAAAACACCGAAGTTCCTACTTCCCATCGCCACAGCAGGCGTTCTAGCCCTCACCCTCTCCGCCTGTGGCGGCGGAGGCGGCGGCGGAACGACCGCCGGCGGCGACGCCGAGCAGGGCCTCGACAGCCGCGGTCCCATCACTTACGTCCAAGGCAAGGACAACAGCAACGTGGTCCGCCCGCTGATCGAGAAGTGGAATGCGGCCCACCCGGACGAGAAGGTCACGTTCAAGGAGCAGACCGACCAGGCCGACCAGCAGCACGATGACCTGGTCCAGAACTTCCAGGCCAAGAACGCCAACTACGACGTCGTCAGCGTCGACGTCGTGTGGACCGCCGAGTTCGCCGCCAAGGGCTGGCTCCAGCCGCTCAAGGACAAAATGGCGCTGGACACCTCGGCGATGCTGAAGCCGACTGTTGAGAGTGCCTCGTACAAGGGCACGCTTTACGCGGCCCCGCAGAACTCCGACGGCGGCATCCTGTACTACCGCAAGGACCTCGTCCCCACAGCACCCAAGACCTGGGACGAGATGATGAGCATGTGCTCCATCGCCAAGGAAAACAACATCGGTTGCTTCGCGGGCCAGTACGCCAAGTATGAAGGCCTCACGGTGAACACGTCGGAGGCCATCAACTCCGCCGGCGGCTCCGTCCTGAACGCGGAAGGCAAGCCGAGCCTGAATACCCCCGAAGCCAAGGCCGGTCTCGAGACTCTGACCAAGGCCTACGCCGACGGCAGCATCCCGAAGGAAGCCATCACCTTCCAAGAGGAACAGGGCCGTCAGGCCTTCCAGAACGGCAAGCTCCTGTTCCACCGCAACTGGCCCTACGTCTACAACCTGGCAAAGACGGAAGGATCGTCAAAGGTCAAGGACGTCCTCGGCATGACCGCGCTGGTCGGCGCGGACGGCCCCGGCGCATCGACACTGGGCGGACACAGCGCCGGCATGAGTGTGTACTCGAAGAACAAGGCCACTGCCCTGGACTTCCTGAAGTTCCTCACCTCCGAGGAAACCCAGAAGTTCTACGCCACGCAGGGCTCCCTGGCCCCGGTGCTCGGCGCGCTGTACGACGATAAGGAACTCGTCGCGAAGCTGCCCTACCTCCCGGTGCTGAAGACCTCGATCGAGAACGCCGTGCCGCGTCCCGTCACCCCGTTCTACCCGGCCGTCACCAAGGCCATCCAGGAAAACGCGTACGCCGCCATCAAGGGCGAAAAGACCGTAGAGGCGGCCTTGTCCGACATGCAGGCGTCCATCGAGTCCGCTAGCGCGGGACAGTAGTCCAGCCATGGCTACCGAATTGGGCCCGACGCCGGTCAAGGAACCGGCGTCGGGCGGTACCCCGATCCACCACGGGCCCAAGGGCGTGGGGGAGGACAACGCAATAGCGAGCCAGGGCAAGTGGGCCTCGTGGCTGCTGGCGCCAACCATCGTCGCGCTGGCAATTGTGATCGTCTACCCGATCATCAGCGCCATCGTGATGTCCTTCCAGAAGGATGCCGGCCTTGACCCCGTCACGGGACTCTTCACCGAGGGTGGGCCCGCCGGTTTCTCGAATTACACCAACTGGCTTTTCCAGCAGTGCGCCGCCCCGGGCGGCGGAACCGTGGCCTGCCCGCCGGGTACCCTCGGTTCGCAGTTCTGGTCCGCCACGGGAACCACCTTCTACTTCACCATCGTCACGGTGACGCTGGAGACGATCCTGGGCTTCTGGATGGCGATCATTATGGCCCGCACCTTCCGGGGTCGCAGCCTGGTCCGCGCGGCCGTGCTGGTGCCGTGGGCCATCCCCACAGCCGTCACGGCCCAGCTGTGGCTGTTCATCTTCGCTTTTGAGGGCATCGGCAACAAGCTGTTCAACACCACCATCCTGTGGACGGGCAGCGAAATCCCGGCCCGGTGGGCGGTCATCATTGCCGACACCTGGAAAACGACGCCGTTTATGGCCCTCCTGATCCTGGCAGGGCTGCAGATGATTCCGGCCGAGGTCTACGAAGCTGCCAAGGTCGACGGCGCGTCCGCATGGCAGCGGTTCCGGATGATCACCCTGCCGCTGGTGAAGCCGGCGCTGATGGTCGCCATCCTCTTCCGGACGCTGGATGCCCTGCGCATGTTCGACCTCCCGTACATTCTGACGGAAGGCTCCAACAACACCACGACGCTCTCCATATTGGTGGTCAACCAAATCAGGCAAGGTTTCAACTCAGCCGCGGCCTTGTCCACCATTACGTTCATCATCATCTTCATGGTGGCCTTCATCTTCGTCCGCTTCCTCGGAGCGAATGTCGTGGAGCAGCAGACCGGTGCAGGTAAGGGGAAGAAATGACCGCCGCGACCGAACTCCGGGCCGAGCAGGACCGTGGCCGCAAGGCGGCCCAGAACCGCGAGAAGTGGGCCAGCGTCCGCACGTACGTCAGTGCCGCCGTGATCCTGTTCTGGTGCCTCGCTCCGGCGTACTGGATGGTGGTGACGGCGTTCCGCGACGTGGGGTACACCTACGACACGTCGCTCCTGCCCACCCACATCACGCTCGACAACTTCCGCACCGCCTTTGATACCTCGTTCGGCAACAGGTTCGGCCAGGCACTGCTGAACAGTGTGTTCATCGGTGTGACGGTAACCGTGATCTCGCTGGTTCTCGGTGTGTTCGCGGCCTATGCCCTGGCCCGGTTGAACTTCCGGTTCAAGTACCTCGTGCTGGGCTTCATCCTGGGAGCCTCCATGTTCCCCGGCGTCGCCCTCATCACCCCGTTGTTCCAGCTGTTCACGAACATCGGCTGGATCGGCACCTACCAGGCACTGATCATTCCGAACATCTCCTTCGTCCTCCCGCTGACGGTGTACACCATGACATCGTTCTTCCGGGAAATGCCGTGGGAGCTTGAAGAAGCGGCCCGCGTGGACGGGTGCACCCAGGGGCAGGCGTTCCGCAGGGTGATCATGCCGCTTGCGGCGCCGGCCATCTTCACGACGGCGATCCTGGCGTTCATCTCCTCGTGGAATGAGTTCCTGATTGCCAGCCAGCTCTCGAACGACGCAACCCAGCCGGTAACGGTGGCTATCGCCAACTTCGCCGGGGCCCAGCCGCAACAGATTCCGTACACGGCCATCATGGCTGCCGGAACGATCGTCACAATTCCGCTGGTCATCCTGGTGCTGGTCTTCCAGCGTAAGATCGTCGCTGGTCTCACCGCCGGCGCCGTGAAGTGATGGCCCGGCAGTGAACGGCAAACCTACCCGTGGTCTGGTCCGGAGCGAACACCGTCGTGTCCGCTCCGGCGAGGACTTCGACATCATTATCGGTCTCCTCGGCTTCTGGGCGCTGGTGCTGTTTGTGGTCACCGTCTGGATGGAGGTAACCGGCGAGCCGGCGCTTGGCTGGGCCCTGGGCCTGCTGGCTATGGTGCTGGCCCTGTACGGATTGATCCGGCTGCGCCGCCGCCTGCCCGAAAGGACGGCAACCAGACGCAACTGAGGACGGGCGCGGGGGCGCCGTTGCCGTGGGGGAGGCGAACAAGGAACTCCTGCGCCGGACATCAGGCGGCAGCAGACAGTCGACAAGGGGACACGGTGGCAAAGACAACAGACAGGGCGCAACGCGGAGGCCACTCCGGCGTCAGCATCGAGGATGTGGCCCTTGCCGCCGGAGTGTCCACCGCCACCGTGTCCCGCGCCGTCCGCGGTCTGCCCAGGGTCTCCCCGGCCACCCGGGAGAAGATCCTGGGCATCGCCGAAGCCCTGGGCTACGTCGCCTCCTCCTCGGCGTCCGGGTTGGCCACCGGGCGCACCAAGACCATCGGCGTGCTGGCCCCGTTCGTCAGCCGCTGGTTCTTCTCCAAGGCCATCGAGGGCGCAGACCGGGAACTGCATGCCCGGCAGTACAACCTCTCTTTATTCAATCTGGGCGGCCACGGCAGCCACCGCGAGCGGCTCTTCAGCAAAACGATGGTCTACAAGCAGATCGATGCGCTGCTGGTGCTGTGTATGGCGCTGACGCATGAAGAAATCGAGCACCTCCAAAAGATCGACATCCCGTTGGTCGTCGTCGGAGGCCACGTCGAGGAATGCCCCTACATCGGAATCGACGACTACGCCGCCGCCGCGACGGCAGTGCGGCACCTGATCGGACTCGGGCATACGGAGATCGCGCTGCTGCACGGGGACGACGAAACCGACCTCAACTTCGACGTCCCCCGGGTCCGGATCAAAGCGTTCCAGGACGTGATGGCCGAAGCCGGCCTGAACGTCCGCGAGGAATGGGACGAATGGGGGGATTTCACGGTCCGCAGCGGCCAGAACGCCTTCCGCCGGCTGTGGGACAGGCCCGGTCCGAAACCCACGGCAATTTTCTGCGCGTCGGACGAGATGGCCATGGGGATCATCTTCGAGGCCGCGCGGGCCGGGGTGCGGGTCCCTGCGGATCTCTCCGTGATCGGGATCGACGACCACGACTTTTCCGAGGCCATGGGTCTCACCACCGTCGGGCAGCGCCCGGACGAGCAGGCCGAACTGGGCACCAAAATGCTGCTGGACGAGCTCGACGGGATCGCCGGGTCAGTGCGCTCCACGGTCGCCCCGCACCAACTGATCGTCCGCAGCACCACGGCGCCGCCGCCACGGAGCGCCGGTACAACCCGGAACGGCGCAGCGCCGGGTGGCTGACCGCCGGCAGCACGCCTAGTCCGGACGCTGACGGCGTCCGGCACGCGAACCGCAAGCGCGGCAACGTACTAAAAGCGCGGGGACGTCAGGACGCGCGGGCCAGTTGCCGGATCGGAATCCAGCGGGACGCCAGGCGCCGGTAGGCGGCAGCCGCCCCGGTCATGTCCCCTTCGGCCAGGCATTCAATGCCCAGCCGCACATCCATCGGCGAGTCATCCGGGTAGACCTTGTCCGCCACGGCGCCGTAGTCCAGCTCCACCACCGACTCCGGGTGGAAGAGTTCCAGCCATTCGGTGAGCTGCGTCAGGTCCTCGAGCATGTCCAAGTCCGGTGCGGCGAGGGCCAGGTGGGCCACCGCATAGCGGACCCGCTCCAGGGCTTCGCCGATCGTCGCCCGGATCCGCACGGTGACAATGTGCCCCTCGGATTCCACCACGTCCGTGGGATCCGATTCCTGGAACAGGCAGAACCAACTGAACGGGATGCCCCACGTGGAGGCCCGGGTGTGCACCCGGCCCAGCCCGGCATGCGCCCGCACATCATCGATGCGCTCCTGGTGCCGATCGCGCTGCTCTTCGGGGATCAGCAACTGCGCCAGCGGCCCGTGGATGCCCTCCATCAAGGCGTTGGCCGCCAGCCCGGCGCGGAGCACCAGCTGGCTGGGACAGTACAGCAGGCTGTCCTGCGGCCCGGCGTCGGGGTTCCCGGCGCCGGGGGTAACTGTGCCGCCGTCGTTGGCCGGCGGTGCCGGCGGCGCGCTCTTCCGGGGTGCCGCCAGGACACGGACCAGGTCCGTCGCCCCGGTGGGGAACGGGTCTCCGCCCTGGCGCGTGATGCGGCCCAGGGAGGCGAGCAGCTCGGCGTTTTCGACGGCCGCCCGGGAAACGCTCCGGGCTCCCGCCGTGCGCAGGGCGCCCTGCTGCTCCTCGGGAAACGCCGCCAAGGGCTCGTAGACCCGCAGTGCCGAGGAGAACGGCAGCCCGGCCTGTCCGCGGTAGAGGTTTCCTGTCATGGGACCACCTCGATTCGCTGGGCGGCGCACATCAGTCGCTCAACTCCACGATCACGGGGGCATGGTCCGAGGCGCCCTTGCCCTTGCGTTCCTCACGGTCGATCGCGGCGCCGGTGACCCGGGCGGCCAGAGCGGGGGAGGCCAGGACAAAATCGATCCGCATCCCTTCCTTCTTCGGGAAGCGCAGCTGCGTGTAATCCCAGTAGGTGTACACGCCGGGCCCGGGGGTGTGCGGGCGGACAACGTCCTGGAAGCCGGCCTCTTCGAAGGCGTGGAAGGCGGCGCGTTCGGGGTCGCTCACGTGGGTGAGGCCCTCGGCGCGGAAGTAGTCGATGTCCCAGACGTCGTCGTCCTGCGGGGCAATGTTCCAGTCGCCCATCAGGGCAATCTGCGCCTCGGGATCGTCCCGCACCCAGCCTTCGGCATGGGTCCGCAGGGAGTCCAGCCAGCTGAGTTTGTATGGCATATGCTCATCGTCGAGGGCCCGGCCGTTGGGGACATAGAGGCTCCAGACCCTGATGCCGCCGCACGTGGCGCCGATCGCGCGGGCCTCCTGCACGGCGTCCTTGCCGTTCTTGCCGAAGACCGGCTGGTCAATGAAGGTGCGTTCGACGTCGTCGAGTCCCACCCGGGAGGCGATGGCCACGCCGTTCCACTGGCTCAGCCCGAAGTGCGCCACCTCGTAGCCCATGTTCTCGAACAGCTCCCAGGGGAAATTGTCGTCCTTGCACTTGGTTTCCTGGATGGCCAGGACATCACAGTCGGTGCGCTGAAGCCACGCTTCAACACGGTCGGCGCGGGCACGGAGCGAATTCACATTCCAGGTAGCTATCTTCACACCCCCTAACTTACCGAACTTGGCTGCCGGACGAAGCTGCCCGCCGGCTGGAGGCCCTCTGGAATTTAGTAGGAAGTCCGAGTATATTCAGGAGCAGAAGATGATGTGGGTCACAGGCGGCCTGGCCGTCACCACGTCAATCACACGGTGCAAAGGAGCATTCCATCATGGTTCGCGAACTATCCCACTACATTGACGGACAGCATGTTGAAGGCACCTCCGGGCGCTTCAGCGATGTCTACGATCCGTGCACTGGCGAGGTCCAGGCCCGGGTGCCGCTGGCCAGTACCGAAGAGGTCCGCAACGTGGTCTCCAACGCGGAGAAGGGCCAGCTCGAGTGGGCGGCCATGAACCCGCAGCGCCGCGGCCGGATCCTGCTCAAGTTCGTTGACCTGG
The DNA here is from genome assembly GCF_059816125.1 of Arthrobacter sp. 001422645. Taxonomy (NCBI): domain Bacteria; kingdom Bacillati; phylum Actinomycetota; class Actinomycetes; order Micrococcales; family Micrococcaceae; genus Arthrobacter; species Arthrobacter sp. 001422645. The sequence continues at coordinate 318,628 of NZ_JCBANT010000002.1, forward strand.
TCAACCAGAACCTGGACGAACTCGCCACCCTGCTCTCCTCGGAACATGGCAAGACCTTCCTCGATGCGAAGGGTGACATCCAGCGCGGCATCGAGGTCGTGGAATTCGCTGCCGGCGCCCCGCACCTGCTCAAGGGCGAATTCTCGGACAGCGCCGGAACCGGCATTGACGTTCATTCGCTGCGCCAGCCGCTCGGCGTCGTCGCCGGCATCACCCCCTTCAACTTCCCGGCCATGATCCCGCTCTGGAAGTCCGGCCCGGCCCTCGCCGCGGGCAACTCCTTCATCCTCAAGCCGTCCGAGCGCGATCCCTCCGTGCCGCTGCGCCTCGCCGAGCTCTTCACCGAGGCCGGCCTGCCCGCCGGCGTCTTCAACGTCGTCAACGGTGACAAGGAATCCGTGGACGCCCTGCTGGAGGACCCCCGCGTGCAGGCGATCGGCTTCGTGGGCTCCACGCCGATCGCCCAGTACATCTACGCCACGGCAGCCGCGAACGGCAAGCGCGCCCAGTGCTTCGGCGGCGCCAAGAACCACATGGTGATCATGCCGGACGCGGACCTGGACATGGCAGCGGACGCCCTGATGGGTGCCGGCTTCGGCTCCGCCGGCGAACGCTGCATGGCCATCTCGGTGGCCGTGCCGGTCGGCAAGGCCACCGGCGACGCTCTCGTCGCCAAGCTAGAGGAGCGGATCGCGGACCTCAAGGTGGGCCACAGCCTCGCGAAGGACTCGGACTTCGGCCCGGTGGTGGCCGCATCCGCGAAGGAACGGATTGAAGGCTACATCCAGGCCGGCGTCGACGAGGGCGCCACGCTGCTGGCCGACGGCCGCGGCCTCAAGGTGGAGGGTTACGACGGCGGCTTCTGGGTCGGACCCACGCTGTTCGACAACGTCACCAAGGACATGACGATCTACAAGGAAGAGATCTTCGGCCCGGTGCTGAGTGTGCTCCGCGCGGAGGACTACGACGAGGCCCTGCGCCTGTGCAGCGAGCACGAGTTTGGCAACGGCGTGGCCATCTTCACCCGCGACGGCGACTCCGCCCGCGACTTCGCCAGCCGGGTCCAGGTGGGCATGGTGGGCATCAACGTCCCCATCCCGGTGCCGATCGCCTACTACACCTTCGGCGGGTGGAAAGCCTCCGGCTTCGGCGACCTCAACCAGCACGGCGCGGACGCCTTCCGCTTCTACACCAAGACCAAGACGGTCACCACCCGCTGGCCCTCCGGTATCCGCACCGGTGCCAGCTTCGTGATGCCGGAAGGCAGCTGATGGCGGGGAAGCACTCCGGGGATTCCCCGCCCGCGGAGGTGCTGTTCGAGCGGCGCGGCCGGCTCGCCGTGGTCACGCTCAACCGGCCCAACGCCGTCAACGCGCTCACCGCCGGCATGGCGTCCGCCATGCTGGAGCAGCTCACCCTCTGGGCGGACGACGACGCCGTGGCCGCCGTGCTGGTCCGCGGCGCCGGCGACCGGGGGCTGTGCGCCGGCGGCGACATCGTGGCCATCTACCGGGACATGCTCGACGGTGGCGGCGCGACCGTCGGCTTCTGGGCCGAGGAATACCGGCTGAACCTGCTGATTTCCGAGTACCCCAAGCCGTACGTGGCGATGATGGACGGACTGGTCCTCGGCGGCGGGGTGGGGATCTCCGCGCACGGCTCGGTCCGGATCGTCACCGAACGCACCCGGATGGGCATGCCGGAGACCACGATCGGTTTTGTGCCCGACGTCGGCGGAACCTTGTTGCTCTCCCGCTCGCCGGGCGAATCCGGCACCCACGCAGCCCTCACCGGGGCGCACCTGAGCGGCTCCGACGCGTTGTTCCTGGGGCTCGCGGACCACTTTGTGCCGTCCGCAAGCCTGCCTGCGCTGGAGGAGGCGCTGGAGAACGAGCCGGTGGACGCCGCCGTCGCACGCTTCGCCGGGGAAGCCCCGGGCTCTGTCCTCGCAGCGCAGCAGGAATGGATTGACGCCTGCTACTCGAGCGACGACGCCGAAGAGATCCTGCGGCGGCTGCGCGCGGTGGGCGGGGAAGCCTCGGACGTCGCCGACACGATCGAAACCAAATCACCGACCGCCGTGAAAGTGGCGCTGGCATCCCTGCGCCGGGCCACAGGCCTGAGCCTCGAGGAAGCCCTCGAGCAGGAATACCGGGTGGGACTGCGGTTCCTGGCCGGCCCCGACTTCCGCGAAGGCATCCGGGCGCAGGTGGTGGACAAGGACCGCGACCCGCACTGGCAGCCGGCCAGCCTGGCGGAAGTCAGCCGTGGCGACGTCGAATCCTATTTCGCGCCGCTGGGCGACCGTGAACTGAACCTTTCGAAGGAGCGGGACAATGTCTGAAGCAACGGGGTCTGAAGCAACGGGGTCTGAAGCAACAGGGTCCGGACCGGCCCACGCCGGCACCATCGCTTTCCTGGGCCTCGGCCACATGGGCGGACCCATGGCCATCAACCTGGTCAAGGCCGGCTATTCGGTGACCGGCTTCGATCCGGTGCCGGCCGCACTGGAAACCGCCCGTGCCCACGGCATCACCACCGCGGACACGGCGGTGGAAGCGGTAGCCGGCGCCGCCGTCGTGCTGACCATGCTGCCCAGCGGCCAGCACCTCCTGGACGCCTACCGCGGCACCCCCAACCGCCCAGACAACGCAGGCCGGCCGGGCCTGCTGGACATCACCCCTCCGGGCACGCTCTTCCTGGACTGCTCCACGATCAACGTGGACGAGGCGCGCGAGGCAGCCGACCTGGCCGTCGCGGCCGGTCACCGGGCCGTTGACGCTCCGGTATCCGGCGGCGTCGTGGGGGCCGAGGCCGGCACCCTGACGTTTATGGTGGGGGCACTTCCGGAGGACTTCGAAGCGGTCAAACCCCTGCTGGAAGTCATGGGCAAGCGGGTGGTGCACTGCGGGGAACACGGTGCCGGGCAGGCCGCGAAGATCTGCAACAACATGATCCTCGGCGTCTCGATGATCGCCGTCAGTGAAGCCTTTGTGCTCGGGGAGAAGCTGGGGCTCACGCACCAGGCCCTGTTCGACGTCGCCTCTGCGGCCTCGGGCCAGTGCTGGGCGCTGACCACCAACTGCCCGGTCCCGGGGCCGGTGCCCACCAGCCCGGCCAACCGCGACTACCAGCCCGGCTTCGCGGGGGCGCTGATGGCCAAGGACCTCAAACTGGCCCTCAACGCCCTGGAAAGCACCGGCGTCGCCGCCCGGCTGGGGCCGCTCGCCTCCGAAATCTACGATACCTTTGCCGCGGAAGGCGGGGCGGGCCGGGACTTCTCCGGCATCATCACCGACATCCGGGACAAATCCGGCCACTAGCCGGCCGAAGACCAAGCATTTCTGAACAGCAACCTTTCTGAACAGCAAACTTTTCTGAACAGCAGCCGAGGGGACAGGCATGACGGAGCAGTACACAAACATTCTGGTGGAGCGGCGCGGCCGGGTGGGGCTCGTGACGCTCAACCGGCCCGAAGCGCTGAACGCCCTCAACAAGGCCACCATGGACGACCTCGTGGCCGCGGTGACGGCCATGGACACCGATCCGGACGTGGGCGCCGTGGTGGTGACAGGTTCCGCCAAAGCCTTCGCGGCGGGCGCGGACATCAAGGAAATGCAGTCCAAGGGCTACATGGACATGTACGCGGCGGACTGGTTCCGGGGCTGGGAAGACTTCACGCGGCTGCGCATCCCCGTGGTCGCGGCAGTATCCGGCTTCGCCCTCGGCGGCGGCTGTGAGCTGGCGATGATGTGCGATTTCATCATCGCCGGGGACAACGCCAAATTCGGCCAGCCGGAAATAAACCTGGGCGTACTGCCCGGGATGGGCGGCTCACAGCGACTCACCCGCGCCGTGGGCAAATCCAAGGCCATGGACATGATCCTGACGGGACGCTTTATGGACGCCGAAGAAGCCGAACGCGCCGGCCTCGTGTCCCGCGTGGTGCCGGCCGCCGACGTCGTCGAGGAGGCCCTGAAAGCCGCCGAGGTAATTGCCTCCAAGTCCAAGCCGGTGGCGATGGTGGCCAAGGAAGCAGTCAACGCGGCCTTCGAGACCGGACTGGCCCAGGGCGTGCTGTTTGAACGCCGCGTGTTCCACTCGTTGTTTGCCACCGAGGACCAGAAGGAAGGCATGGCGGCCTTCACTGAAAAGCGCCAGCCGGACTTCACGCACCGCTAGGCAGGGGCGCGCGACCTTCCTGCGCTTCGGCTAACGCTCCACGACGCGCAAAAGCCCTGACGCCACGTTATTCCCGTAGCGTCAGGGCTTTTGCGCGTCGTCAGGCCGCGCTGATCCCGAACAACCCGATGATGAGCGCCATCACCGCCAAAGTCACCAGTTCGTGGGCGCAGTTCAGGACCGTCAGCCCGGCCGGGCGGCCCTCGAAGGCGTCGTGGGTGATGAACCGGGCCGCCGTGAAGCCGGCCCAGAGGATCACGGCGGTGACCAGGGTGTTGGCCAGGAAGTTCCCGCCGTAGAAGTGCTGTGAGATGGCGGCTGATCCGGCCAGGACCGCTGCGCTGATGAAGCTCACGACGAGGGTGACCAGGATCGGTTTCACGGCGTCCTTCGCGTCACCGCTGGGCGTGACCTTGGCGACGCGCATCCAGTAGTTGCCGAATACCTTCGGCGTGTACCAGACGGACCCGACCACCATGCTGGACAGGGTGGCCAGCAGTACCGCCCAGATGTTGATCTCCGGAATCATTGCGCTCCTCTAGTTTCAGGGTTGGTTTCTTTCCGAAGTCTAGGGGACCGCCCGGGCGGCCCGGCGCTCATCCCAGCTACCTCTTTTAGGAGGTAGTTGGATGTCCACGCTTTGGTTACGGTGAGCTGAGTCACAAAGCAGTGCACCGAGTCTGACATCAAAGGAGATCGCCATGACTTCAGTTTCACCGAGTTCGCCGGCCGGGCTGCAGGCGCCGCCCAGCCGCAGGACACTCCGCAAGGTCGCCTTCGCCAGCTTCGCCGGCACCACCATCGAGTTCTACGACTTCTTTATCTACGGGACCGCGGCTGCCCTGGTCTTCCCCGTCGTCTTCTTCCCGGCGCTCGGGGCCGCCGCGGGCACGATCGCCTCCTTCGGCACCTTCGCCGTCGCCTTCTTCGCCCGCCCGGTGGGCGCCATCATCTTCGGCCACTTCGGCGACCGGATCGGCCGGAAGAAAACCCTCATCACCACGCTGCTCATGATGGGCATCGCCACCGTGCTGATCGGCTTCATCCCCGACGCCAACACAATCGGCGTGGCCGCCCCGATCATCCTGGTGGTGCTGCGCTTCGTGCAGGGCCTCGCCGTGGGCGGAGAGTGGGCCGGGGCTACCTTGCTGGTCGCCGAATACGCGCCCAAGGGCAAGCGGGGCCTCTTCGGATCCTTTCCACAGATTGGTCCGTCGGTGGCCTTTTTCCTGGCCAGCGGCACCTTCCTGATCACCAACCTCACCCTCGGGGACAAGTCCGAGGCGTTCATCTCCATCGGCTGGCGCGTGCCGTTCATCCTCAGCGCAGTGCTGGTACTCGTGGGCCTGTGGGTTCGGCTGAGCATCGAGGAAACCCCGGTGTTCAAAAACGCCGCCACCACCGTCCACACCACCACCAAGCTTCCCGTCCTCGAATCGATCAAGCGCCAGCCGCGCGAAATCCTGCTCGCCGGCGGCTCGCTGACCCTGCTGTTTGCCTTCTTCTACATGGGCACCGCCTACCTCACCAGCTACGCCTCGAGCCCCACCGGCATGCAGTTGAGCCGGGTGGAAGTGCTCAGCACCGGCATGGTCGCTTCCGTTTTCGTCGCCGCCGCGACCCTGGCTTCCGGCATTCTCTCGGACCGCTTCGGCCGCAAGAAGGTCATCGCCACCTCCTGCATCCTCGCCGTGCCGTGGTCCCTGGCGCTGTTCCCGATCCTGAGCGCAAACACCGTCTTCGCGTTCGCCGTCGGCCTGACGGTCACCCTCGTCATTTTCGCCATCGCCTACGGTCCCGCCGGGGCGCTGCTGCCCGAACTGTTCGAGACCCGCTACCGCTACACCGGCGCCGGCATGGGCTACAACCTCGCCGGCGTCGTCGGCGGCGGCATCGTGCCGCTCGTGGCCGCCCAGCTGGCCGGGACGTCCGGGGCGTGGTCCGTCGGATTCCTGCTCGCCGGAATCGGCGTGTTCAGCGTGCTGTGCACCCTCTTCCTGCCCAACCGCGAAAAGCAAGGACTGGAAGGCGCGACGCCGGATGTGTCCGCAGCCGTAAGCGCCGCCGGAGCCGCGGAGCCCGCCTCCCGGCACTAGGGGGGATTCGAAGCCCAAGGATCCTGTTGTGGGAGAACTGCCATTGGGGGAGCGGGGCTGCCGGTGAAATCCGGCAGCCCCGCTCTACGGGATGAGTCCCAGCCGGCGGGCCGCGGACACGGCCTCGAGCCGGTTGTGCGCGGACAATTTGGCCATGGCGTTCTGCAGGTAACTTTTGACGGTCACGGCTTTCAGCCCGAGGCGCTCCGCGGTTTCCTGGTACGAGCAGCCGAGTGCCACCTGCGCCAGCACGTCGAGTTCCCGGCGGGCCAGCCGTGCCGTCGGGTGGACCCCATCCGCGGGCGGCGGCGCCAGATGGCTGCCGATAATGTCCAACTGCCGTGCCAGGGCAGGATCGGACACCGAGCCGGCCAGGGAGCGCAGCTCGGCGTGGGCCTCCCGGACGTGCTCCAGCCAGCTCCGGTCAAGGGTCAGGGCGGGCTCGGCCCGTGCCGTGTCGATAATCGACACCCTGCGGTCCACCTCGTCCCGGACGCGGAGTTCCCCGGCAATCTCGGCGGCAGCCCCCATCGCCTCGCGCACAGCAGTTTCCCCCAGTGGCGCACTGTCGCGGCTGGCGACGTACAGCACCGCCCGCGACGTGCCCTTGACCACCACGGGGACGGCCGCCATCGAGGTCAACCGTTCCCGCCTGACGGCGAGATCGTATTCATGGGTGATTCCCTCGGAGGCGATGTAGTCCTCCACCAGGAACGGCCGGCGCTGGGCGAAGACCCGGCCGCCGAGGCCGGCTCCGGGGACCACCACCACCTGGTGCAGGCTGGACGTCGCGGTGCCCAGGAAGTCCGTCAGTTGCAGCCGCTCGCCGCTGGCCAGGCCGGCGAAGAGCACGGCGGGCCGGAACCTGCCGGAGAGCAGGCGCAGGGATGCGCGGAGCAGCTCCCGGTCATCGGGGCGGGAATAGGCGTTCGGCTGCATGAGTCGTCTCCTGGTGCCGCGGAGCCCGTCACTGCAGTGTGACGGGCGGTCAGTGTTGGTCGGTCCGTTCAGTCCGGGCGGATCATCCGCTGAAGTCGCCGGCATTGCGGCGGAAGGTGCCCAGGATCCGGATCAGCTGGTCGACATCCTGCTCCGCGAAGCCTGACTGGGCGAACACCTCGGTGTTGAGTGCCGCCGTCGCGCGTTTGGCCAGCGTCCGCCCCTCCGGGGTGAGCTCAATGAGAGTGGTGCGCCCGTCGGTGGGATGCGGCGAGCGGAGGACCAGCCCCGCCTGCTGGAGCCGGTCGACGGCGTTCGTCACCGAGGTGGGGTGGACCTGCAGCAGCGCGCTTGCCTTGTTCATGGGCAGCGCGCCGCTGCGGGCGAAGCTCAGCAGGGCGAGGAGCTCGTACCGGGCAAACGTCAGCCCGAACGGCTTCAGGACCCCTTCGATCCGGGCCAGCAGGAGCTGCTGGGTCCGCATGATGGCGGTGATGGCAGCCATGGGCGCGGCGACGTCGGACCAGCCGTGCCGTTCCCAGTTCAGCCGGGCGTCGGCGATCGGATCACGCGGCAGGGGCGTTGCCACGGCACCCCCAGCTTCTTGTCCTGAGTTTCATGGGGTTCAGCCTAGCTTTTCGGCCGGGCTTTTCAGCCCCGGGAAGTCCGCCTCGGAGTACTCCGTGCCGAGACCCGCCGGGACCGCCCCGCCGCCGTGGCGCAGTTCTTCGCTGTGCCGCAGCTCCACGCGCCGGATCTTGCCCGAGATGGTTTTGGGCAGCTCGGCGAACTCCAGCCGGCGGATCCGCTTGAACGGTGCCAGGTGGTCGCGGCAGTAGCGCAGGATGTCCTCGGCCAGCTCCGGGCCGGCCTCGTGCCCGGCGGCCAGGACCACAAATGCCTTGGGCACGGAGAGCTTGAGCGCGTCCGGGGAGGGGACGACGGCGGCCTCGGCCACCGCCGGGTGCTCGATCAGCACGCTTTCCAGCTCGAACGGGGACAGCCGGTAGTCGGAGGATTTGAAGACGTCGTCGCCGCGGCCCACGTAGGTGATGATGCCGCGCTCGTCCCGGCTCGCCATGTCGCCCGTGTGGTAGTAGCCGTCGCGGAACGCCTCCGCCGTCTTGTCGGGGTCCCCGTAGTACGCCTTCATCAGCCCGACGGGGCGGGGGTCAAGGCGCAGGCAGAGCTCGCCGTCGTCGCCTTCCGCACCGGTGGCGGGGTCCACGAGGACCACGTCGTAACCCGGCAGGGGTTTGCCCATGGCGCCGATCTTGATCGGCTGGCCCGGGGTGTTCGCGATCTGCACCGTGGATTCGGTCTGGCCGAAGCCGTCGCGGATGGTCTGGCCCCAGGCGCGCTGGACCTGGTCGATCACTTCGGCGTTGAGCGGCTCCCCGGCGGACACCACCTTGGTGGGCGGGTTCTTGAGCAGGGTCAGGTCGGCCTGGATGAGCATGCGCCACACCGTGGGAGGGGCGCAGAAGCTCGTGACTGCTTCGCGGTCCATCTGCTCCATGAGCGCCTTGGCGTCGAAGCGCTCGTAGTTGTAGATAAAGACGCAGGCTTCGGCGATCCACGGCGTGAACACGTTGGACCAGGCGTGCTTGGCCCAGCCGGGGGAGGCCACGTTCAGGTGCACGTCGCCGGGTTCCATGCCGATCCAGAACATGGTGGACAGGTGGCCCACCGGGTAGGAGGTGTGCGTGTGCTCCACCAGCTTGGCCTTGGACGTGGTGCCCGAGGTGAAGTAGAGCAGCAGGGTCTCGTCGGCCAGGGTCGGCGCGTCCGGGGTGAACTCTTCGCCCGAACCGGCCGAGGCTGCGTACTGCAGGACGTTTTCATCGGCGGCCGCGCTGCCGGCGCCGATTTCGATCAGCGTGTAGTCGCCCGGGACCTCGGCGAACTTCCCGATATTGGCGCTTCCGACGGCGGCCCAGTTCGCCCCGCCGCGCTCCACGCGGTCCTTCAGGTCGGCAGGCCCCATCAGGGTAGTGGTGGGGATCATGACGATGCCCAGCTTGATCCCGGCGAGCATCAGTTCCCAGAGTTCCACCTGGTTGCCGAGCATGATGATCATCCGGTCGCCGCGCCGCACACCCTGGCCGCGCAGCCAGTTGGCCACCTGGGCGGAGCGCCGGGAGAGGTCTGCGTAGCTGCGCCGCGTGGCGGAGCCGTCCTGCTCGACGATGACAAGGGCCGGCCTGCCGGCTTTGGCCGGGTCCGCCGCGATCTGGTCGAACCAGTCCAGCGCGAAGTTGAAGTGCTCAAAACGCGGCCACTGGAATTCGGTGCGCGCCGCCTCGTAGTCCGTGCGGAGGCCAAGCATCCGGTCGCGTGCTGCGCGGAATTCCTCAGTAACTGTCATGGTGCACCTTTCGACGTCTGGTGGCGCAGCCGTTTTCAGGCCCGGCGCCGTTGCCCGGAGATCCACCGTTGCCTAGTGATCCCCATCACTGTGCAATATACTAGGACATCCAAGGGTTTGGAAGAGCCGGACCGGTTCATGACCGGTTCACTACGAAGGGATACATGCCCGTGCAGCCACAAGGACGTGCCAGCGGACAGAAGGTCACTGGGGACGAAGCAGCGCCGGGAGGCGTAACCGCCCCGCCCTTCCCGGACGCCGACCTGATGTACATCGTGGACCTGCTGCCTCCGGCGGAGCAGGCCCGCTACCAGGAAATCCGCGATTTCCTCCAGTCCCGGATCCGGGCGGCATCGATCGACTACTGGAACCGCGAGGAATTCCCCTTCGGGCTGCTCGCCGAACTCGGCAAGTACGGCCTCGGCGGACTGCAGACCGACGGCACTTCCAAGCTGTTCAAGGGACTGATGTATGTCGAGGTGGCACGCGCCGACGTGTCACTCTCGGCGCTCGTCGGGATCCACAACGAGCTGATCGTCGGCATGATCGACCAGCTCGGCTCCGAGGAGCAGAAGGCACGCTGGCTGCCGGGCCTGACGGCCCTGACCCAGATCGGCGCCTTTGCGCTGACCGAGCCGGACCATGGTTCCGACATCGCCGGCGGGCTGGCGACGACGGCCCGGCTGGAGGGCGGTGAGTGGGTGATCAGCGGTGCCAAGCGCTGGATCGGTGCCGGCACTATTGCGGACTTTGCCCTGGTCTGGGCACGGGATGTGGCGGACCAGCAGATCAAGGGCTTCATCGTGGAGACGGACCGTCCCGGCTACACTGCCACCAAGATCGCGAACAAGATCGGGCTGCGGATCATGCAGAACGCGGACATCGTGCTCGACGAGGTCCGCATCCCGCAGTCCAACCTGCTCCCGGGCGCCACGGACTTCTCCAAAGCCAACGAACTGCTCCGCGATTCGCGCGCCTGGGTGGGCTGGCAGGCCGCCGGCATCCAGCTGGCCGCGTTCGACGTCGCGCGTTCCTACTCGCTGGAGCGGAAGCAGTTCGGCAAGGAGCTGGCGCGCTTCCAGCTGATCCAGCAGCAGCTGGCCGAAATCCTGGGCAACGCGTCCGCCTCCCTATCGCTGATGGCGCAGCTGGCCCGGATCCAGGAAGACGGCAAGCTCGAGATGGTCCAGGCCGCGATGGCCAAATCCACCACCACCCGGCTGGCCCGGGCGTCGGTGGCGATGGGACGTTCACTGATGGGCGGCAACGGGATCAGCAGCGACTACGAAATGGGCAAGCTCTTTGGCGACGCCGAAATCCTGTACACGTACGAGGGCAGCTACGAGATCAACTCATTGATCGTGGCCCGGGCCGTGACCGGGAAGTCCGCGTTCGTCTAAGGCCGGGCCGGGGCCGGGCAACTGCGGCACCCGGCCGGCGTCAGGGCAGGAAACGGTAACCGATCCCCGCCTCTGTGATCAGGTGCCGCGGAGCGGCGGTCTCCGGTTCCAGCTTGCGGCGGAGCTGGGCCATATACACGCGGAGATAGTTGGTCTCCTTGGCATAAGCCGGACCCCAGACCTCGGACAGGAGCTGCTGCTGGGTGACGAGTTTCTCCGGATTCCGGACCAGCACCTCGAGCATTTTCCATTCGGTCGGAGTAAGCCGGATGTCCTGGCCGTCCCGCGTGACGCGGTGTTTTTCCAGGTCCACGGTGAACGCATCTGTAGTGACTACGGGTTCCTGATCCGGGTCAGCGCTGCGACGCAGCAGGGCGCGCAGCCGCGCCAGGAGTTCATCCAGGCCGAACGGCTTCGTGATGTAGTCGTCGGCTCCGGCGTCCAGGGCCTCCACTTTGTCCTCGGAACCGTGGCGGGCGGACAGCACCAGAACGGGCACCCGGCTCCAGGTCCGGAGTTCCCGGATCACGGAGGTGCCGTCCAAGTCCGGCAGGCCGAGGTCCAGGATAACAAGTGCCAGGGGGTGCTGGGTGGCCGCCAGCAGGGCCGAATGGCCATCAGCCGCGGTGGTCACATCGTAGCCGTGGGCCTGCAGGGTGATCCGCAGGGCCCTGAGCAGATGAGGGTCGTCGTCGACCACCAGGACGGCGGTCATCCGGCGTCCGTTCCGGACGCACTGAGCGGCAGGGTGTGACGCCGGTGGTCCATGGCGGACTGCGGTTCCAGGGGGGCCTGTTGGCGGCGTGTCTCGAAAGGCATGCCGGTGGACAGCGGCAGCCGGATGACCATGGTGAGGCCGCCCCCGGGTGTTGCTTCGGCGGTCAGGCTTCCGCCCATGGCGTCGGTGAACCCCTTGGCCACGGCCAGGCCCAGGCCGATGCCGGTAGTTTGCGGGGCGTCGTCCAGACGCTGGAACGGCCGGAACATTTCCACGACCCTCTCTGCCGGGATTCCCCGGCCGTGATCGATGATGCGCAGTTCTCCTGCCGGGCGGCCTTCGAGGGTAACCGGGCTGAGCCCGCCCCCCGCGCCGACCAGGACGACGTCGGAGTCGGGCGCGTACTTCACGGCGTTTTCGACGACGTTGGCAATGACGCGCTCAAGCATCCCGGGATCCGCGTCGACTTCCGGCATGTTGGCGGGCAGTTCCACCCGGGCACGCCCCTCCGGCACGGCGCGCAGGGCGTCCGGGATGACCTCGTACCAGCGCACGGGCTTGAGCAAGGGGTGGGCGGCGTCGGCGCTGATTCGGGACATATCCAGCAGGTTGCCCACCAGGCCGTCCAGCCGGTCCGAGCATTCCTCGATGGTCGCGAGCAGCTCCTGTTGTTCGTCCGGGGTATACCGGGCGCCGTCGCGGCGCAGGCCGCCGACGGCGAGTTTGATTCCGGCCAGCGGAGTGCGGAGGTCATGGGACACGGCACGGAGGATGGACGTTCGGATTGTATTGCTTTCGGCGAGGCGCAGCATCTGACGGCGGCTGGCCGCGAGCTGCTGGCGTTCCAGTTGGGCATTCAGATGGACTCCGAAGGCCCCCAGCAGGCGCCGGTCACTCGCTGGCAGGATCCGGCCGAACAGCACGAGGCGCGTCGAGGAATCGATCTCTTCAATGTTCTCGCCGTCGGCGCCGCCCCGTTCGGTGTCGCCTGCGGCAAGGTCCCCGGCTGCGGCAAGCAGCCTCCACTTCCGCCCGTTGGCGCCAGAAGCCCCTCCGTCGCTCCGGGAATCAGCGAGGCTGAAGATGGCGGCCCCCCGGACCTGGAAGACGCCTAGTGCCTGCTCCAGGAGGGCCCGGACCGTATCGTCGGCGCCGGATGCACTCCTGGCCAGGTCACTGAGGGTCGTGGCTTCCGCACGGGCGCGGGCAGCTTCCTTGGACCGCCGGGCCGACAAGTCGACAACGACCGCCACGGCTGCCGAAACCCCCACAAACACCAGCAGGGCGAGGAGGTTCTGCGGATCGCTGATGGTGAGGGTCCCGACTGGCGGGGTGGAGAAGTAATTGACGAGCAGGCTGCTCCAGAGTGCGGCGAGGATCGCGGGCCAGAGTCCGCCGACGAGTGCCACCCCGATGGAACCGCTTAGCTGGACCAGCATCACGGTGGCCACGTTGCGCTCAGGGTTCAGGACCAGCAGCAGGAGCTGCAGCACGGCCGGGAGGAGCGCGGCCAGAATGAAGCCGACCGTCACCCGGACGCGGCCCAGATCGCGTTGCCGGGACGGCCGGGTGCCATGCCCGCCCAGCGGGTGGGAAACCATGTGGACGTCAATGTCGCCGGAATCGCGCACAACCCGCGTGCCGACGCCTCCGCCAAGCAGGTTTCCCAGCAAAGCGGAGATCTTCTTGCGCCGGGAGATGCCGACGACGATCTGGGTGGCGTTGACGCTGCGGGCGAAGTCCAGCAGGGCCCCGGCCGGATCCTCACCCGTCACAATGTGGTAACTGCCGCCCAGGTCCTGGATCAGATGGCGTTGGGCTTCGAGCGCCTGGGGGGACTCGCTGGCGACCCCGTCCGAGGCCCGAACGTGTAACGCCAGCAGGTCACCGCCGCTGACGCGGTTGAGGATCCGGGCGCCGCGGCGGATCAGGACCTCCCCTTCGGGGCCGCCTGTCAGGCCCACCACGATCCGCTCCCTGGCCGGCCAGCTTTCCTCGATACCCTGTTCCGCCCGGTACTTGGCGAGGCCCTCATCCACACGGTCGGCCAGCCACAGCAGCGCCAGCTCCCGCAGTGCGGTGAGGTTGCCCAGACGGAAGTAGTTCGAGAGTGCCGCATCGATCTTCTCGGGGGCGTAGATCTTTCCGTCGCCCAGACGCTGCCGCAGCAGCTCGGGGGAGATGTCGACGAGATGGATCTGATCGGCCCGGCGGACGACGTCGTCCGGTACCGTCTCCGCCTGGTGGACGTCGGTGATCGCGCTGACGACGTCGCCCAGCGATGCCAGATGCTGGATGTTAACCGTGGACAGGACGTCGATTCCCGCGTCGAGCAGCTCGTCGACGTCCTGCCAGCGTTTGGGGTTTCGGCTCCCCGGGATGTTGGAGTGGGCGTACTCGTCCACGATCGCCGTTCCGGGTGCCCGGGCGAGGACGGCGTCCAGGTCCATTTCCTCAAATTCGGTGCCCCGGTATGGCATGCGCCTCGGGGGTATGATTTCCAGCCCCTCCAGCAGCGCCCGCGTCTCGCTGCGTCCGTGGTCCATGGCAAGCGCGACGATGACATCCTCGCCGCGCTTGCCGAGCCGGTGCGCCTCTTCGAGCATCTCGTAGGTCTTGCCGACTCCGGGCGCGGCCCCCAGGAAAATCCGCAGCGTTCCACGTGCCATGCCGTCATTCTCTCACTCGGATTGTGCCGGCTGCGACGCTTGCGAGGCCTCAGCGACCGCCAGGTTCAGCGAGGTCACGTTGACGGACGGCTGGCCCAGGAAAGCGAGTAACCCGCTGCTCGTGTGCCGGTCCACCAGCGACGCCACGGCTTCAGTGTCCAGGCCATGCGCCGCGGCCACCCGGGCCACCTGCAGCCCGGCGTATGCCGGCGAGATATCAGGGTCCAGCCCGGACCCGCTTGCCGTGACGGCGTCGGCCGGAACCTCGGACTCGTTGATGCCTTCCGCGGCGGCGACGGTGGACCGGTTCGCGGTGACGGCCTCGAGGAGCTTGGGCTCGTTGGGGCCCAGGTTGCTGGCCGAGGACGACGCCGGGTCCCAGGCGACGGCCGACGGCCGGGCGTGGAACCACCGCGGATCCCGGGCGCCGTTGTCATCGGCGCTGGCCTGGGCAATCAGTGCGGACGCCGCCGGGGCGCCGGCGGCGTCCTTGATGATCGAGCCGTTGGCCTGATAGGGGGCGATCAGCTGTCCGACGCCGAAGACGGACAGAGGGTAGGCCAGTCCGAGGACGAGGGTGGCAAGGACAAGGAAACGCAGGGCGGTTCCTGCCTGGCGGAGATAGCCGGTAAGGATGTTCATGAGGGCGGGCTCCTAGCCGATTCCGGGAATGAGGGAAATGATCAGGTCGATGATCTTGATGCCGATGAAAGGGGCGACGAGCCCGCCGAGTCCGTAGACCAGCAGGTTCCGGCTTAGGGCCTGGTTGGCCGACACGGCACGGTACTTCACGCCGCGCAGGGCCAGCGGGACCAGGGCGATGATGATCAGGGCATTGAAGATCACCGCGGACAAGATCGCCGAGGCCGGCGTGGACAGGCCCATGATGTTCAGCAGCCCGAGGCCCGGGAAGGCCGCAGTGAACAGGGCCGGTACAATCGCGAAGTACTTGGCGACGTCGTTCGCCACGGAAAAGGTGGTCAGCGCGCCGCGGGTGATGAGCAGCTGCTTGCCGATGCCGACGATGTTGATGAGTTTGGTGGGGTCGGAGTCAAGATCCACCATGTTGGCGGCGTCCTTCGCGGCCGGGGTGCCTGAGTTCATCGCGACGCCGACGTCCGCCGCGGCCAGCGCCGGGGCGTCGTTGGTGCCGTCCCCGGTCATCGCCACGAGGCGCCCTGCGGCCTGCTCCTTCTTGATGACCGCGAGTTTGTCCTCGGGGGTTGCTTCGGCCAGGAAGTCATCGACCCCGGCCTCGGCGGCAATCGCCTTGGCGGTGATGGGGTTGTCACCGGTGATCATCACGGTCCGGATGCCCATTTGCCGCAGTTCGGCGAAGCGGGCGTGCATACCCGGCTTGACGACGTCGGCCAGATGGATGGTTCCCAGAATCTCCGCGCGGCCGCCTTTACCCACCTGGGCGACCAGCAGGGGTGTACCGCCCTGGGCCGAGATTTCCTTGACCCGCTGCTCGACCTCCGCCGGGGTGTGGCCGCCGTATTCGGCAACGAAGGCAGCCACAGTGGAAGCGGCGCCTTTGCGGATCTGCAGCCCGTCAAGGTCAAGTCCGCTCATGCGCGTGCTGGCGCTGAAAGGTACCACGGCAAAATCGCCGGAGCTGCGTTCGAGGGTCACCAAATCGGATCCGGTGGCGCCTTTGTCCGCGGCGAGGTCCACGATGGACCGGCCCTCGGGGGTTTCATCCGCCAGGCTGCAGACACGGGCCGCTTCGATGAGCCGGGTCCTCTCCACATGGCTGGCGGGGAAGAAGTTGACGGCGCGACGGTTGCCGTAGGTGATCGTTCCGGTCTTGTCCAGCAGGAGGGTGGTGATGTCCCCTGCGGTCTCGACGGCGCGGCCGGACGTGGCAAGGACGTTGTGCTGGACCAGGCGGTCCATACCCGCGATGCCGATTGCCGGTACCAGGGCACCGATGGTGGTGGGGATCAGGCAGACCAGCAGGGCCACCAACACGATCGGGGACGGGGTGGCGCCGGCCAGTGCGGCGAACGGGGCCAGGGACATGGTGACGGCCAGGAACACGATGGTCAGGGACACCAGCAGCACGTGGAGTGCGATTTCGTTGGGGGTCTTCTGCCGGACGGCACCCTCGACCAGCTTGATCATCCGATCGATGAACGTCTGTCCGGGCTCCGCCGTGATGCGGATGACAATCCGGTCCGAGAGGACCCGGGTGCCGCCGGTGACCGAGGACCGGTCTCCGCCGGATTCGCGGATCACCGGGGCTGATTCGCCGGTGATGGTTGATTCGTCGACACTGGCCAGGCCCTCGATGATTTCGCCGTCCGAGGGGATGACGTCCCCGGCTTCGCAGATCACGACGTCGCCCCGCCGAAGCTCCGTTCCGGGGATCTCTTTGTCGGTGCCGTCGGCTTGCCGGAGCCGGGCCTGGACACCTTTGCGGCTGGCGCGGAGGCTCTCGGCCTGGGCCTTTCCGCGGCCCTCGGCGATGGATTCGGACAGGGTGCCGAAGAGGACGGTGAGCCAGAGCCAGGCGGTGACGGCGATGCCGAACACCGAGGGCCGGTACACCGAGATCGCGGTGCACAGGGCGGCGCCCACCAGCACGGTGAACATGACGGGGGAATGGATCATCTGCCGCGGGGAGAGTTTCCGGACTGCGAGGGGCAGTGCGGCGGCGACGGACCCGAGCGTCAGTTTGGCCGGTGCCTTGGTGTGGTGTTTGTGTTCGCCGGGGGTGCCGAGGGGGTTGCCGTCCGCGTACGTGGCGGCGGCGGTGTCCGTGCTGGACGGGGTCATTTCAGGAGTCCTTCTGCGAGGGGGCCGAGCGCAAGGGCCGGGAAGTAGCTCAGGGCGGTCAGGATCACTGTCACGCCCAGCAGGAGACCGCCAAAAAGCGGGCCGTGAGTGGGGACGGTGCCGGCTGAGGCGGGAATCTTGCCCTGCCGGGCGAGGGAGCCGGCGAGGGCAAGGACCAGGACAATCGGAAGGAAACGGCCCAGCAGCATGGCCAGGCCCATCATGACCGAGAGAAACGGGCCCGAGGTGGTGATGCCGCCGAACGCGGAGCCGTTGTTGTTCGCCCCGGAGGTGAAGGCGTAGAGCACTTCACTGAATTGGTGCGGCCCTGATGCCGGGGCGTTGGCCAAGATGCCCGGCAGCAGGACGGTGATACCGGCCAGCGCGAGCACAAGGGTCGGAGTCACCAGGATGTACATGGCGGCGAGCTTCATTTCCGTCGGGCCGATCTTCTTGCCCAGGTATTCCGGGGTTCGCCCTACCATGAGGCCTGCGATGAAGACAGAAATGATGGACAGGATCAGCAGACCATAGAGCCCGGAACCGGTTCCGCCGGGGGCGACCTCGCCAAGCATCATGTTCACCATGGCGACGCCGCCGGCCAGCGGCGGCAGGGAATCGTGGGCGGTGTTCACGGCGCCGGTGGAGGTCAGCGTGGTGGACGCGGCGAAGATCGCGCCCGGCACCGGTCCGAAGCGCTGTTCAAATCCCTCGCCCAGCCCACCGGCCGCCGCCGTGGCTGTTCCCTGGCCGGAAGCCACGGCCCAGCCCATCAGCGAAACCGATGCCAGCCACAGAGCGCCCATCACCGCGGCCACTGTGTAGCCCTGCTTCTGGTCACCCACCATCCTGCCGAAGGCGTAGGGCAGAGCCGAGGGAATAAGCAGGAGCAGGAACACCTCGAAGAGGCTGATGAGGGCATTGGGGTTCTCGAACGGGTGCGCGGAGTTGGCATTGAAGTACCCGCCGCCGTTGGTGCCGAGTTCCTTAATGGCCTCCTGGGACGCGACCGGCCCACCGGGGATGCTCTGGCTGATTCCCGCCGCCTGGTTGGTGACGTCGGTGGGCCAGAAGTTCTGCACCACCCCGCCCAGGACCATCACCACTGCCGCGACGAACGCGATCGGCAGCAGGATCCGGAACGACGTCCGGGCCAGGTCCACCCAGAAGTTGCCCAGCCGCTGCGTCCTGGTGCGGACGATGCCGCGGATGAAGGCGACGACGACGACGATACCGACGGCGGCGGAGAGGAAGTTCTGCACCGCGAGCAGACACATCTGCACGAAAATGCCGACCGTGGCCTCCGGGACGTAGGTCTGCCAGTTCGTGTTGGTCACAAAGGAAATCGCGGTGTTCATCGCCACCCACGGGTCCACCCCCGGCAGGGAACCGCTGCCCGGGAGGACGCCCTGCAGCCGTTGGAGGGCGAACACGGCCAGAATGGAGACAGCCGAGAACGCCAGAACGCTGCGCAGGTACACGGACCAGGTCTGTTCAGTTCCGGCGTCGACCCCGGCAAGCCGGTAGAACAGCCGCTCCGGCCGACTGGACGTGGTTCCCTCGAAAACCCGGGCCAGGTAGATGCCGAAGGGCTTGTGCAAGGCTGCCAGAACAATGAGAAGCGCCGCCACTTGGACGATGAAGGAAGCGTAGTTGAAGGTCATGATCCGCTCACCATTTCTCGGGATGGATCAGGACCGCCAGAAGGTAGCCGAAGAGGGCTATCCCGGCGATCAGCAGCACGAGCCACATGATCGCGTCGGCGCTCATCGTTCACCCTCCGGCCGGTCCCCGGGACCGCCGACCATCCCGGCCAGGACGTGGCCGATCCACATGACGAACCCCATGGACACCATGAGGATTCCGATAACAGCCAGATCGGCCATTGCAGGTTCCTTTCATCTGCGCCCCGTTTGCGGGGCTAAGTCCAGTCAAGTCCTCCGAAGAGACGAAAGCGTAGGGACTTACGGATCCTTGATGCCGGCGGGCCGAATCTTGACGGATTCTTGACGCTGCCTTGGGGACCTGGCCGAACAGGCGTCAAGGATTCGTCAAGATCAGCCGGTAGCAGGGGAAACCGCGCCGGACCGGTGCTAGCTTCGGCTGTAACCGCAGTGCGGTGCGCCGCAGCGTGCCGCGAGGAAGGCACGATATGACCACCCTGAGCCGCCCGCCGGCAGACCCCTCAGCTCCCCGTCCGCCGCGAATCGCCACGCTGAAGAACTGGCTGCTGTTCGGGCTGCAGGACAGCAAGGGCACCCACCAGGGTCCGGGCGGAGTGCCCACAGCACATGAGAAAAAGCACTCGTGGTGGCAGGTGATGTGCCTGACCGGCGTCGACTATTTCTCCACCCTGGGATACCAGCCGGCGATCGCCGCGCTCGCCGCGGGCGTGATTTCGCCGCTCGCGACCCTCGTGCTCGTCGCCATCACGTTGCTGGGCGCTTTGCCCGTCTACCGGCGCGTGGCGGGCGAGAGCCACCGGGGCGAGGGTTCCATCGCGATGCTTGAGCGGCTGATGCCGCGCTGGGGTGGAAAGCTGTTGGTCCTGGTCCTGCTGGGGTTTGCCGCAACGGACTTTATGATCACCATGACGCTGTCGGCGGCGGACGCCACGGCGCACCTGATTCAGAACCCGGTTGTCCCAGGCTGGCTGCAGGGACAGAACGTGCCGGTCACGCTGTTCCTGCTGGCGATGCTGGGTGCAGTCTTCCTGCGCGGTTTCAAGGAGGCCATCGGCGTCGCGGTCCTGATCGTCGCCGTGTACCTGAGCCTGAACGTCGTCGTGCTGGCCGTTTCGGTCGGTGAGGTGTTCACGCACCCCGTTGCCGTGGACAACTGGTGGCAGGCTATCGCCACGTCGCACGGTAACCCGCTGCTGGCTGTCGGCTTCGCCCTGCTCGTCTTCCCCAAACTTGCGCTGGGCCTTTCCGGATTCGAGACGGGCGTGGCCGTCATGCCGCAAATCCGGGGACGCGCGGGCGATACCGAGGATAACCCGGCCGGCCGCATCGTAGGTACCCGCAATCTGCTGACGACGGCGGCGGTCATCATGAGCAGCTTCCTGATCGTCAGCAGTTTCACCACCGTGGTGCTCATCCCGGAGCAGGAATTCCAGCCCGGCGGGCAGGCGAACGGGCGCGCGCTGGCGTTCCTGGCCCACGAATATCTGGGGGTTGGATTCGGTACGGTCTATGACATCAGCACCATCGCGATCCTCTGGTTCGCCGGGGCCTCCGCGATGGCCGGGCTGCTGAATCTGGTACCCCGGTACCTTCCCCGCTACGGGATGGCCCCTGGGTGGGCCCGTGCCGTCCGGCCGCTGGTGCTCGTGTTTACCCTGGTCGGGTTCCTGGTCACCTGGCTGTTCGACGCCGACGTCGACGCCCAGGGCGGCGCCTACGCCACCGGCGTGCTGGTACTGATGACCTCGGCGGCGGTGGCCGTGACCCTGTCGGCCCGGCGAAAGAGGCAACGCAAACGCACGGCCGGGTTCGGTGCCATCGCCGTTGTGTTCGTGTACACCACCGTTGCCAACATCATCGAACGGCCGGAAGGCATCCGGATCGCCTCGATCTTCATCCTGGGGATCATCGTCATCTCGCTGCTGTCGCGGGTCCGGCGCTCGTTCGAGCTGCACGCCACCCACGTCCATCTGGACCGGGAAGCCCTCGAATTCATGTCCGATGAGCTGGAGGGGCCGCTGCGGATCATCGCCCATGAACCGCTCCGCATGACCGCGGAGGCCTACCGGCAGAAACTGGAGTCCGCTATGGAGGTCAGCCATCTGCCGCTGGATTACGAGGCCCTGTTCCTCGAAGTGGTGGTGGACGATTCCTCCGACTTCGAGACGGAGCTCGTCGTCCGCGGGATCACCCGGCACGGCTACCGGATCCTGGAAGTCCACGGTCCCGTGGTCCCGAACACGATCGCCTCCGTCCTGCTCCACATCCGCGATGTGACGGGCCTGATGCCGCACGTCTACTTCCGCTGGACCGAAGGCAACCCGGTCACCAACCTGCTCCGGTTCCTGGCGTTTGGCGAAGGGGAAATCGCGCCGGTGACCCGTGAAGTGCTGCGGGAGGCGGAACCGGACGTGACCCGGCGGCCGTGGGTCCACGTCGGCTGAACGAGTCACGCCCCCACGACAAACGCCCCTCCCGAGGAAATCCTCGCGGGGGGCGTTTGTGGTCTTGGGGAAAGCATGGCGGCCGGATGGCCGGTGCTGCTATCCGGAGTCCTTAGAGCGGGCGGATGTTCTCAGCCTGCGGGCCCTTCGGGCCCTGGGTGACGTCGAACTCGACCTTCTGGTTCTCGTCCAGGGAGCGGTAGCCGCTGCTGGCGATTGCCGAGTAGTGGGCGAAAACGTCGGCTGACCCGTCATCCGGGGCAATGAAGCCAAAACCCTTTTCGGCGTTGAACCATTTAACTGTGCCTGTAGCCATGCCATATCCTTCTGAAATGCTGCTGATCTCCGGCGGCCCGGAGGCCAACGGCTGCGGAGACATTCGTCCGCTGTTGCCCAACCTACGGGTCCGGGGGCCATGGTGCAAGAGGCCAACGCGGGCATTTCGTCAGGTGCCGGGGCTATAGTCGGGGCACCATGACAACAATCTCGGTGGTTATCCCCACCCGGAACGACGCCGACATGCTCGCCGTCTGCCTCGCAGCGCTCGCGGACCAGACCCGTCAGGCCGACGAAATCGTGGTGGTGGACAACGCCAGCACGGACAACACCGCGGCGGTCTGCGCCGCCGCGGGCGCCCGGCGGATCGCCGTCGAACTCCCCGGCATCGCAGCCTCCACGGCCTACGGCTTCGATGAAGCCCGCTCCGGGCTGATCGCCCGGCTGGACACGGACTCGATCCCGCCGGCCGACTGGCTGGAACGGGTCGAGGCAATCCTTGACACGGCGGGCCCGCTGTCCGCAGTGTCCGGACCCGGGGATTTCTACGGCGAAAACCGGTTCGCCCGGTGGGTGGGCACCAGCGTGTACATTCCCGGATATTTCTGGGCCATCGGCTGGCTGCTGGGCCATCCGCCGCTGTTTGGCTCGAATTTCGCCCTGCGGTCCGAGGTCTGGGATCGGATCCGGGGTTCCGTCCACCGTGGGCTTCCGCGGGTCCACGATGACCTGGACATTTCCTACCAGATCCCGCCCGACGTCAAGGTGATCGCCGACCCCACCCTGCGCGTCCAAGTCTCCGCGCGTCCGCTGGCGGGCTGGGCCGCCGTCGGGCGCCGCCTGTCGATGGCGTGGACCACGTTCAGTGTCGAATTCAAGCAGGAGGGTCCGTTCCGACGCCGCCGCCGGCGGCGGCAATGGGAACGTGACCACGCGGGCTAGGCGGACCTGTACAGCGTTACGAGGATCTGTACAGTGCGATCAGGTCGCGGCTCATCTGGTGCGGCGAGGTCTCACTCGGGCTGTGTCCGCCCCGGTAGACCGCGATGCGGGCGCCGATGGCCTGTGCGAAGCGTCGGTGCAGCGCCAGCGGCCAGAGGTCATGTTCCCCGACGGCGACGAACTTCGGCAGCGGCGCCGCGGCCAGTTCAGTCCTCAGGTCGGGTGCGTGCTGCATCAGTCCGATGATGTCGCGCACGGAGCTCCGGCGGGTGAAACGGAACCGGTGGTTCACGAACCGAATCCGGTTGGGCGGGACGCGCACGACGTTGACCCGGATGCCCCAGATCATCAGGGCGGCGCCGACCCGCGGCCTGATCAGGCCGCTGAACCGGCCGACGCGCTGGACGCCGCGGAAGCTCTGGCCGGGTTCGGGCGGGCAGCTGAGCAGGGTGAGGCTGCGGAATTTTTCCGGGCGCCGGGTGAAAGCCAGCTGGGCGAAGATCGCGGCGAAGGAATACCCCACGACGTGCGCGGGCGCGTCCTCGGCGTCGAGCATGGCGAGAAGGTCGTTGGTGAACAGATCGTAATCGTAGTGCGCGCTGGGCGGCGCGAGGTTTTCGGGGCCTGCCGCGGCGGATTCGTACTGTCCGGCGATGTCGCAGCTCAGGACGTAGTACCCGGCAGCGGCGAGCTCGGGCAGCATCAGCACAAAATCTTCCTTGGATCCCGTGGCCCCCGGTATCAAGAGCACCCGGGGATTTCCCGGTGTGCCCATGGAGAGGGTGGCGAGTGTTCCGCTGGGCGCATCGAAAGTGCCGCGCGCGGCGCCGTCGGGCACGGCGGTCCAGTCCACGTTGTCCAGGGCCGCGTCCCGGCGGGCGGCTTCATCGACCAGCGCTGAACCGAACCCTTCGGGTTCTGGGTCATTCAGTGCGTTGCTGTCGGCAGACACCATGGACTAAACATAGCCCGGTGCGGCTGCGCCGGGGCGGATGGGCCCCGCTCAGGCCACTTTGCGGACGAAGGCGTGGAGCCGGCGGTACACTTCCTGCGATTCCGGGTAGCGGAAGTTCTGCTGCCAGGTGTGTTCAGTGTTCGAGTTGTCCCAGTCGTAGATCAGGCTGTCCACGGGGACGGAATGTTCGCGCAGCCGGGCAATGAAGTTCATGTTGGCGGCGTAGAAGAAGTCCCGCTCCGAGGTGGTCACAAAGACCGGCGGGAAGCGGGAATCCAGCCATTCGATCGGCGAGAGGAAGCCTGCGCCCCTGCGGAGCGAGTCCAACTGGCCGGCCCCGGTGCGGCGGCCGGGCAGCAGCATGCGGATGAAGTTGAGGCTCAGCACGAATCCCTTGTCGAAGAAGACCGAGAAGTCCACCACGCTGCAGTGCTGGACGAGCCCCTTGAAATCGGAGGCGGGCACGGCCGGCGTCAGGCCGTGGTGCTGTGCTAGTTCCGGGCGGAAGCTGGCCGCGGTCACCAGGGCCGCGATCTGGCCTCCGGCGGAGTCTCCGCCCAGCACGATCCTTGACGCGTCGCCGCCGTAGCCGGCGATGTTCTGCCGGACCCATGCCAGGGCGGCGTTGGCGTCCGCCAGGACGTGGGCCATCTGGAAGCGCGGGGCCTTCCGGTAGTTCACGTTGACCACCACCATTCCGCCCTCGGCCTGGCTGGCGCAGTATTTGGTCAGCGAGGCTTTGTCCCCGGACGTCCAGCCGCCGCCGTGGAAGTACACGTAAACGGGCAAGGCCCGCGGCGCGCCAGCATCGGCGGCTGTAGTGCCGGCCGCTGTAGGGCCGGCTGCTGCAGTGCCGGTCGGCGGCCGGGGAGCAATGACGTCGAGGCGGTGCGCCCGGATGCCGTCGCCCACGAAATCGATGTCGTGGAAGTACTCGACGCCGGCAATCGGATCGACGTTGAAGCGGGTGTTCTCGCTGGCTTTAACCGAGTGCATCAACACCCGCCAGGTCCACACCGGAACCCGTCGCAGGAGGTTCCTCGCCCGGCGGGCCAGAGCAAACGTGCCGCCGGACTGTTCTGGCCGTTGAATGTATTGCTGGAAGGACGACGCGTGGTGCGGTGGCTGGTGAGCCGGTGTGGTCATCACCCAATTCTATCTGGCACAACTGTGCTACAGCTGTGAGGCCGCCGGCCCGGTCCGCAGCGCGGGATCACGGCGCCTCGTCCACCTTGCCGGCGGCCCCGTCAACAGTGACCGTCTGGCCGGTGTGCAGCCGCGTGGTGGCGTCCGGTACGCCCACGACGGCGGGGATCCCGTACTCGCGGGCCACCACCGCCCCGTGGGAGATCACCCCGCCCATTTCCATCACGAGGGCGCCGGCCGTCAGGAACAGCGGCGTCCAGCCGGGGTCCGTCGAGGGGGCCACCAGGATTTCGCCGGGTTCCAGATGGGCGCCCACCGGATCCAGGATCACCCTGACCCGGCCGGTGGCGGTGCCAGCGGAGGCCGGTGTGCCACTCAGGCCGCCGGCCGCGGGAGACTTCGCCATCATGGCGGCCTCGACGTCGGTGCCGTCGGACAGCAGTATCCGCGGGATGCGCCGGCGTCGTAATTCAGTGTTGTACAGCTGGCGGCGGCCAGCGACGATGCCGTGCAGGTCCGCGCCGCGCAGGCCGACGCGGATCTCGTCAAAGTCCAGGAAGAAGACGTCGTCGGCGGCCGCGACTGTGCCGGCCGCAGCCATCTCGTTGCCGATCAGCAGCAGCTGCCGGTGCATCTCGCCGAGCACCATCACGATGTAGAACTTGGGCAGCTCGCGCAGTCCTGCGAGCTGCCGTACGCGGCGCAGGCTCAGCGCCAGGGCCCGTGCGTGCCACGGACTCCTGGCCCGTGCCCGTTCGACGAGGCTGCGTATCCGGTCCTCCGCATGCTCGGCGGCCCGGGCGAACTGCCGGTCGGGGGCCTGCTCCGGATCCTCAACGCGGAGGTAGTTGGAGATCATGCCGAGGATATGGTCGGGCTCCTCGGACCAGCGGGGCATGCCAAGGTCGATTTCCGCGACGGCGCGGTGGCCGTAGCGGGCGAGGAATCCGCGCACGCCGGACTGGGCCTGGGGCGGCAGCCTGCCGGCGAGGTAGGCGGCGGCCAGCTCCTCTGGCTGTTTCGCCAGGAACTCCCCGCGCGAGACCGGGTCGTCGCCGATGGAGACGGCAAGCTGCCAGAGTTCCAGGTCCATTTCGGTGGTGACGTTGTGGGGGAGGCCCCGGAGCACTGCTTCCAGCTCGCGGGGCTGTGCGATGCCGCGCAGGAGCCGGCGCGCCACGGCCAGCATGATGTAGCCAACGGACGGGCCCGGCAGGGTGGCCTGGATCAGCCCGTTGATTGTCCGGCCAAGAACCTGCTCGGTGTGCTCGAGGCGGAGGGCGGCGCTGGCTGGCTCAGCCAGGACGAGCTCGGATTCGAGCCGTTTCCGGTAGTTCAGCGCCCTGCGCAGCTCAGCGGCGGGCCGGAAAGCGGGCCGGAACATGCCCGGAATGAGCCCCACCATCAGACCGAGGGTGGCTGTCTGCTCGGTGCTGCGGGTGCTTCCTGTGCGCCGGGGCGGTTGCGGGCTGCGGCGCCTTTTCCCGGCGTTGCGGACGGATTCCAGGAAAGAGCGTTCGATGATGCCGAACCTTGGGTCCTCCAGCAGCGCCGGAAGCACGGCTCCGGACCTGCCGTCCGCGAGGGGAAGCATGCGCAGCAGGTAACCGCGGCCGGACTTGTTGCGGACCAGGGCCGTCAGGTCCACGTACATCCGCAGCCCGGGGTTGACGTACCGCCAGGGTCCCTTGCTGTTGCGCATCATCTCCAGGACGGTCAGCCCCAGCGGCGTGATGGGCCGGGTCAGCCCCTGGAAGAGGGTGCCGCACAGGTACACGCGCGTCGGGGCCGCGGCGCCGGCTGCGGCGTCCTCGGGCGCGGGCTCGGGCAGCGGATACAGCGTGGTGATCGGGCGTGACTGGGTGAGCCAGATCCTGCCCCCGGCATCGATGGCCCATTCGATGTCCTGCGGCGCCCCGAAGAGCCGCTGGACGCCGTCCCCCAGCGCGGTGAGTTCCCGGAGCTGCGGGCCGGCCAGGCTTGGAATCCGTCCGGGTTCCGGCCCTCCCGGCGTATGCAGCGTCACCCGGGCGGAGGCTGTCTCCAGCACGAACTGGTCCGGGTTGACGGCTCCCGAGACAACGGCCTGGCCGGTGCCCGGGCTAGCGTTGATCACCGTTTCCGTCCGCTTCCCAGTGACGGGGTTTGCCGTGAACAGAACCCCCGCGGTCGCAGCGTCCACCATGACCTGGACGACGACGGCGAGCCCCACGTCCCGATTGCTGATCCCGTTGGCGGACCGGTACGCCACCGCGCGTTCGGTCCAGAGCGATGCCCAGCAGCGACGGACCGCCTCCACCACGGCGTCGGCTCCGGTGACATCGAGGTAGGAGTCCTGCTGGCCCGCGAAGCTGGCGAATGGCAGGTCCTCAGCCGTGGCCGAGGACCGGACCGCCACCGGAACGGTTCCGCCCAGTTCCTCGTACGTTTTCCGGACGGCGGCATCCACCTCGGGTGGGATCGGCGCTTCCTCGATCAGCCTCCTGGCCTGTCCGGCAACGGTGCCCAGGGTGCCCGGCGCCGGGGCCGCCGCTCCGGCCCCGGCCGCGTCGAGGTCGGCGGCGAGGGCCCCGAGTCCGGGCGGTGCCGCCAGTTCATAGGCAGCGGTGGTCAGGCAGAACCCGCGCGGGACGGGCAAACCGGCCGCCACGAGCTTGCCGAGGTTCAGGGCTTTGCCGCCCACCAGCCGCAAGGGTGCAGCGCCGGTCCCGCGGAGGTCCAGCACTAGGGGATCTTCCAGGGCCCTCTGCATCGAGTCCATGGCGCGCCGCTACGGGTTGATCGTTGAATCGCCGGTGTCCTCCCACATCACGTCCAGGTTTCGGAACACCGGTGGCCCGTCGCAGAGGGCCGCAAACCTGGCGGCGAAGTCGGAAGTCTCCGGCCGGTTGGAGTTCTCCATGGCCGAATCGTAGGAATCGAATTCGACAATGGTGAGATACGTTCCGGGGCGGTCGCGGTCCGCGGTGGCTAGGATCCGGCGGAACGTGGGAGCGGTGCTTCCTTCGGTCCTGGACGGCCGGCCCAGCGCTTCGATTTCCTCGATGCGGGCGGTCTGGAATTCGATGATTTGCACGAACCTGGCCATGACGGCTCCTCGACGGCGGCGGATGCTGATGCGCTTCACGCTAGACCCGGTGCCCGTCGCAGGACAAGGGGCAGGGGGAGGGGCGCTGCGGGAGGCCGCGCAACGCCCGCGCGACCTCCTTGCGCCGCCGTCGTCCGGCGGGGGTCAGGGCGTCAGCAGGACTTTGATGGCGCGGCGTTCGTCCATGGCGCGGTAGGCTTCCGGCGCTTCCTCCAGCGGCATCACGACGTCGAAGACGCGGCCCGGGTTGATGGTGCCGTCGAGGACGTCCGCCAGCAGTTCCGGGATGTAGGTCCGCGCCGGGGCCATGCCGCCGCCGATGGAGATGTTGGTGTCGAACAGGTAGCGCAGCGGAACCTCGCTGCCGCCGGTGGGGACCCCGACAAAGCCCAGCGCGCCGCCCGGACGGGTGCTGTGCAGCGCCTGCTCCATGGATTCCTTGGTCCCGACACACTCAAGCACGGAATCGGCCAGTACGCCGCCCAGGAGTTCGCGGACCTTGGCGACGCCGTCGGCGCCGCGTTCTTCCACAATGTCGGTGGCGCCGAACTCGCGGGCGATCGCCTGCCGGTCCGCGTGGCGTGACATCGCGATGATGCGCTCCGCCCCGAGCCGCTTGGCGGCCAGGACGCCGCAGAGTCCGACGGCGCCGTCGCCCACCACCACAACGGTGCGGCCGGGGCCGGCTTTCGCGGCGAGGGCTGCGTGGTGGCCGGTGGCCATCACATCGGAGAGCGTCAGCAGGCTCTTGCGGAGGGCGTCGTCCGGTTCGGTGATGCCGGGAACCTTGACGAGGGTCGAATCGGCCAGCGGGACCCGGACCGCCTGGCCCTGGCCGCCGTCGATTGCGTGCCCGGTGTCGTCCTTGCCGCCCCAGCCGGCCAGGTGTTCGCAGGCCACGGTGACACCGTTGCGGCACTGGGGGCAGGCCCCGCAGCTGACCACGAACGGGGCAATCACCAGATCGCCGACCGCCAGGCCGGTGATCCCGGCGCCGATGCTCTCCACGGTGCCGATGAATTCGTGGCCGATCGCGGTGGGCCTGCGGGTGGGCTTCACGCCCCGGTACGGCCACAGGTCCGAGCCGCAGACGCAGGACGCGGTGACTTTCACCACGGCGTCGGTGGGCAGCTGGACGGTGGGGTAGTCGCGGTCTTCGACCCGGATGTCACCGGGGGCGTGGATGATCGTGGCGCGCATGGAGGCTCCTGAGGTTGCGGGGCGGGTTTGGACCGAGTTTAGTCCTCCCTGCCGGCTGGCCCTTGTGCTTCCCGTGGTCCTGCCCTTGTATTGATCGCCAAGGGCACCAGTATGAACTGCACAGACCGGCCGCCGCAGCGTTGGCAGCCTCCTGAAAGGACCTGACATGACTTATGCGCTCCCCGCCAACATCGCGGACCGGCCCATAACAGTCATCGGCGGCGGGACCCTGGGCCGGCGCATCGCCCTGATGCTCTCGCTCCAGGGCGCCGAAGTGCGCGTCTACGACACCAGCCTCGCCGTGGCCAGGGCTGCTCTCGAGTACATTGCAACCCAGCGCCACCGCGCCGTGGAGGAGCTCGGGGGCAATCCGGCGGTGCGGCTCGCGGCGACAGACGATCTAGTGGACGCCCTGCGGGATTCGTGGCTCGTGGTCGAGTCGGTTCCTGACAAGCTCGGCCTCAAGCAGGCGATCTTCGCTGACCTTGACCAGCTGGCCGCCCCGGACGCCGTGCTGGCCAGTAACTCTTCCTCGTTCTCTTCCGCCGAATTCATCGGGGGAGTGAACAGCCCGGAGCGTGTCCTGAACATGCATTTCTATATGCCGCCGGAAGTACGTTCGGTGGAGCTGATGTCCAGCGGCCACACCGATCCCCGGATCATCGAGTTGCTCATGGCCGAGCTGCCCAAATACGCGCTAAAACCGCACCGGGTGCGCAAGCAGAGTGCCGGCTTCATCTTCAACCGGGTGTGGGCGGCGATCAAGCGCGAATCGCTCCTGGTCGTGGCCGAAGGCGTGGCGGAGCCGCAGGACGTGGACGCCTTATTCGCCGACCTCTTCAAATCCGAAATCACGCCTTTCCGCTTTATGGACGAGGTGGGACTGGACGTGGTGCTCGACGTCGAGAACAACTACTGCGAGGCGGCCGGGGTTGAGAACAAATCGGCCCCCATGCTGCAGGAATACGTTGCCAAGGGCTGGCTGGGGGTCAAGAGCGGCCGCGGTTTCTACAACGACTACTCCTGACCCCGCCCCGCCAAGGTTCAGACCCCCAGCGAAATGCCGCCGTCCACCCGCAGTTCGATGCCCGTGACGTAAGCGGATTCGTCGCTGGCCAGGAAAACGGCGGCGTTGGCCACATCCCAGGCGGTGCCCATATGGCCCATGGGGACCTGGGCGTGCCGCTTCCTGAGCATTTCCTCACGCTGCCCGTCCGCGTAAGCTCCGGCCAGTTCCGCGGATTCCGTGACCATCGGGGTCTCCATGAGGCCGGGAAGGATCGCGTTGACCCGGACGTGCTTCGCGGCGTATTCGGCGGCGGTGGTGCGGCTCAGATGGTTGAGGGCGGCCTTGGAGGAGTAGTAGGTGGAGTACGGGACCCCGGTCCAGCGGATGCCCGCCAGCGAGGAGATGTTGATGATGGATCCGCCGCCCTGGGCCACCATGTGCGGGATGACGTGCTTCATGGTCAGGAAGGGGCCCTTGAGGTTGATGGCGTGGACCCGGTCCCACTCGGATTCGTCCAGTTCCACGACGCC
Organism: Arthrobacter sp. 001422645; assembly: GCF_059816125.1. NCBI lineage: Bacteria > Bacillati > Actinomycetota > Actinomycetes > Micrococcales > Micrococcaceae > Arthrobacter > Arthrobacter sp. 001422645. Next base: position 349,056 of record NZ_JCBANT010000002.1, read on the forward strand.
GCCCACCTTGGCGATGCCGACGTTGTTGTCGAGGACGTCGATCCGGCCGAATTCGTCGATGACGCCGGCGACGGCACGGCCCACGGCGGCCGAGTCGGTGACATCGAAGGCGAGGTGCCGTGCGCGGCCGCCCTCGTCCAGGATCAGCCGCTCGGTCTCCTTGGCGGCCGCTTCGTTGACGTCCGTGCACACCACAGTGGCGCCTTCGCGGGCAAAAGCGATGGCGGTGGCCTTGCCGTTGCCCATGCCGGGCGCACTGGATCCGGCACCCACCACGAGGGCGATTTTTCCGTCTAGTCTCTTCGGCATTGCTGTTCTCCTAGATCTTGGTTTTTTCGTCGCGCCAGAAGGCTTCGCGAATGGTTTTTTTGAGGACTTTCCCGTTGACGCTGCGGGGCAGGGAGGGGACGAGGTGCACGGCCTTGGGCGCCCGGATGCTGCCCAGCTCCTGTTTGCAGAGGGCGATGAGTTCCTGTTCCGTGACGGAGCAGTTTTCGTTGAGCTCGACGACGGCGGTGACGGCCTCGCCCCAGTCCGGGTGCGGTGACCCGACCACCGCGCAGTCACGCACCGCCGGGTGGCCCCAGATAACCTGCTCCACCTCGCTCGGGTAGACGTTGAACCCTCCGGAGATGATCAGGTCGCGCCTCCGGTCCGTGAGGTGCAGGTAGCCCTCATCGTCGAAGAGCCCGATATCGCCCGTGTGCAGCCAGCCGTCCCGGATCGCCAGCCGGGTCTGCTCGGGATTCTTGTAGTAGCCCTTCATCACCAGGTCGCCCCGGACGCAAATCTCGCCGGGGGTTCCGGGCGGAAGCGCCCTCCCTTCGTCGTCGCGCACTTCGACCTCGACCAATGGGTAGGGGCGGCCGCAGGAAGACAGCCGGGAATCGGGAGCGATGGCGCCGTCGACGAAGTGCTCGTCCGGGCGGAGGAACGTCACGGACGCGGGCGCCTCCATCTGCCCGTACAGCTCCATCATCACCGGACCGATCGCGGTGAGCGCCCGCCGGAGTTTCTCCACTGACATGGGCGCTGCCCCGTAGATGACGTACCGCAGCGAGGACAGTTCCCTCGGCGATTCCTGCAGCACCTCCAGAAGCCGGTAGATGACGGTGGGCGGCAGGAACAGGTCAGTCACCCCGTACTGCTCGATGGCATCGAGCACGGCCTCCGGATTCGCTTTCGGAAGCACGACGACGGTGCCTCCCCGGGCGGTGGCGGCCAGGCTGAGCAGCCCGGCGGTGTGGGTCATCGGTGCGGCGGCCAGGTTCACGATCGCGTCTTCGGAACCGTAGTGCGCAGCCATCATCAGGTGGGTCGCGAAGGCCGACAGGCTTCTGTTCGTGTTCATCACCCCCTTCGGCAGGCCCGTGGTGCCGCCGGTCGGGGCCAGCGAGACGACGTCGTCCGGGGAGGGACGGATGGCCGGCTTCGTGGCCGGGTGCGGCGCGGTCCACTCGGCGAAAGGGGTGTCCGCGGGCCCGGCGTCGCCAGGTCCGAACTGGACCCACTGCCTGACGGCGGGGAGGCGGTCCCGCAGATGGCGGGCATCGCCGGCCAGGCTGGAATGGAAGATCACCATTTCCGCGTCGAACGCTACAAGCAGCTGCGCGGTCTCGCCGCTGGGGCTTGCCGGGTTGGCCGGAATCCAGGTCAACCCGGAACGCCAAATGCCCAGGACACAGATCCAGGCGAGCGGATCGTTGGGGGAGAGGACCGCGATCTTGGCCCCGGACGAGAGCCCGGAGGCCAGGAGCGCATTGGCGATCCGGCAGGACAGCTCGCCGGCCCCGCGGAAGGTGTAGGAGGTGGCGCCCTGGACATACGCGACGCCGTCGGGGTTGGACCGCCAGCCCCGGTCAAAGAATCCGATCACGCTCACTGCGGCAGTCCCGTCTTGTAGCTTTCCTTCAGCCTCAGGAAGACGGCCGTGGTGATCGCCGCGAGGATGGTCAGGTACCACCCGAAGACGTCGATCATCTGGGCGTCGGCCAGCCAGGTGGCGACGTACGGTCCGGTGCCGCCGACCAGGGCAACGCCGAGCGCGTAGGGCAGGCCGATTCCGGCGGCCCGAATCCGGGCGGGGAAGAGTTCGCACATCACGGCGGACGTAATGGAGGTGTAGCAGGCCAGCAGCGTCAGGGCCGCCATCTGGACCAGGAGCAGGCTCAGGAAGCTGTTCTGGAGTGAGTTCAGCAGGGGAAGGGTCAGCAGGGTGAAACCGAGGCCGAAGGTCAGCAGCAGGGGTTTGCGGCCGATCCGGTCCGAAAGAATGCCCATAACGGGCTGCAGGATCGCGAAGTAGGACAAGGAGATGAGTCCCACCAGGAGGCCGTTCTTCATGTCAAAGCCGACCGTGATGTGCGCGTACGTGGGCAGGTAGGACGTGAACACGTAGAAGAACAGGGTGGGGGCTGCGTTGATCGCGAAGACCAGGACGCACTCTTTCGGGTGGGTGCGCATGAACTCGAAGACGGAGGGCTTCGGCGCGCGCTGGGCTGCGCCCGGTCCGGAGCCGGGGTCCTCGTCCCCGGTCACCAGGGTTTCCTCGGCGAACCGGCGGATGAACAGGCCGGCTGCCGCGCCGAGGGTTCCGATGGCGAACGGCACACGCCAGCCCCATTCGCGCATGGCCTCGTCCGGCAGGCCCGCGACGAGCAAGGCCACTGAGCCGATCGCGACGAGGTTGCCCAGCGTCGCCCCGATGTACAGGAAGCTCGAGAAGAATCCACGGCGCCCGTCCGGTGCGGATTCCACCAGGAACGTCGAGGACGCGGCAAATTCGCCGCCGGTGGAAAGCCCCTGCAGGAGCCGGGCGAGCACCAGGATCATGGGCGAGAGCACCCCCACCTGGTCGTAGGTGGGGGCAAGGGCGACGAGGAGGCTGCCGATGCCCATGAGCATCACGGTCGCGGTGAGCGCCTTCTTCCGGCCGAAACGGTCGGCCACGATGCCGCCGAGGAAGCCGCCCAGAGGACGCATGAAGAAGCCGACGGCGAAGATCGCCATGACGCTGAGCAACGGGACAATGGGGTCGCCCGTTTTGGGGAAGAACTGGGCGGAAAAGTACAGGGCCAGCATGGAGTAGACGTACCAGTCGAACCATTCAACGATGTTTCCGACGGTGGCGGCCGCCAGTTGGCGTGCCCTGCTGACAGGTGGTGCGGCGGTGATGACGCTCATCCGGTTGCTCCCAGATCCGATGGTCCCGGACGATCCATGATGCGTCGTCCGGACGGTCAGGTCGCGGTTCAGCAGATCATCCGGCTGTGATGCAAACCACGTTACGGAGCGTCGGGCGCGCCGGACTATGGAGCCAGCTCAAAGGGTCTCGGGCCGCCGTTGTGGATTCCTACAACCCGCCCGCAGGCGCTTCCTGGCATGCCTCGAAGGCCCAGCAGAGCTCGACGATAGTGTTCGTGGCATCCAGCCGCGCACCGGTGGCCTGCTCGAATTTCTGCAGGCGGTAGCGGAGGGTGTTTTCGTGGACTGACAGGGCCCTGGCTGCTGCGGAAATCCGGCGGTCGTGGTCCAGGTAGCTCCGCACCGAAGCCAGCACGATCCGGCCGAAGTCGGCGTCGGCGGCAAAGGGGGCCAAGTAGCGCTGGCGCAGCACGGCCGTGACATCCGGATCACCGGCGGCTGTCCGCCAGGTCAGGTCCTCCAGGGAGAACACGCCGCCCGCAGGGCGTTTCCAGGCGGCGTCGAAGACCCGGTCGGCTGCTGCTTTGGAGCGGGGCAGTTCGGAGAGCGGGAGGGGAGACCCCAGGGCGATGGTGGCGGTGTCCCCGTGATCCGGCCGGCGGGCCGTGAATCCGACGACGTCGCCCGCCCGCAACGTCAGGACGCCGTCGCCGGTCGACAATCGTCCGGCCAGGACACGCAGCAGTTCATCGGGTGAAGCACCGGGCCGGGGCCGGGCGTGCAGAGCGTGGAAGGAACGCTGGGGGTCGATCCCGAAGTCCGACGAGCGGGTGCGCAGGTCGCTGTCCGCGAGCGACCCCGCCAGGACCGCGCGCAGGTAGTCCTGCCGCAGCTCATGGTCCCGCACCGCTTGCTGGACACTGCTTTCCCGGTAGGAGTGGACGAGCGCGGCGGTGTAGGAGTCGCTGACGCCCCAGAGGACCCGGTGCGCCGCGAGGACTTCCCGGTCGCCGAGCCCCACTTCGTGCGCGATGTCGAGGAAGCGGTCCTGGATCACGGCCATGGACAGGCGGTACCCCCGCATAACGTCCTCGATGCGCAGGCCCTGGTGGAAGCGGACCTGGGCCACCCGGGCCTCTACCGCGAGTTCCGACGACGCCGGCACCGCGCCGGACTTCACCGCGTGGATGGCCATGCGCAGATTCTGCTCGACAGAGGAGCTGATATCCGTTTCGGCCACACCCCGGTAGCCGGGCACTTCGTCGAGGCACCGCTGAACGCTGCTCGCCTTCAGGTAGTGCAGGTCACGGAACAGCAAATCCGCGACGCTTTCAATGCTGGATTCAGACAATGTCCGCCTCGCACCATACTTCAGTCCCGTCGGCCTTGTGGAGCATGGCGCGGTCGGCCGAGAACCAATACCTGACCCAGAGGACTTGTCCGTCCGGGGTCGCGAGCTCCACTGTTGCCACGGCCGGTGCACGGCCGGGCCGGCGCACCGTAACGGGTGCGCCGGCCGCCAAGCCAAGCCAATTGGTGACCCACACCATGTCCGCGGGCTGCGCCTAGACCGCTTCGAGGACGCTGACGTAGTTGGCGATGCCCACCCCGCCCATGTTCTGCACCGCAGCGCGGCGGGCCGAAGGCAACTGCATGTCGCCCGCGGTGCCGGTGAGCTGCATCGCCGCGATGACGTGCTGCGAGACGCCGGTGGCGCCCACGGGGTGGCCCTTGGCCTTGAGCCCGCCGGAGACGTTGACGGGCAGCTTGCCGTCCTTGAACACCCAGCCTTCCGTGATGGCGCGGGATCCCTGGCCCGGTTCGGTCAGCCCCATCGCCTCGTACATCAGCAGCTCGGCGATGGTGAAGCAGTCGTGCACCTCGGCGAAGTCCAGCTCCTCGAGCCCAACGCCGGCCATGCCCAGGGCGCGCTGCCACGAGGCGCGGGTGGCGTTGAACGCGGTGGGGTCCCGGCGCTCGGTGGGGAAGAAATCGTTCGCGTGGCCGAACCCGGCGAGCCGCACCGGCGCGGTGGCCCCGCCGGTCGGCGCGACAGACAGCACGACGGCGGCGGCGCCGTCGGACACCGGCGAGCAGTCAGTGCGGCGCAGCGGGTCGGCGACCATCGGGTTCTTGTCCGAGACGGTCTGGCAGAACTCCTCGCCGAGGTCCTTGCGCAGCTGGGCGTACGGATTGTCCACGCCGTTGCGGTGGTTTTTGGCGGCAATGGTGCCCAGGACGTCCGACAGGTTTCCTGCGCCAGCGCCATAGCGTTTCTCGTAATGCTTGGCGACCTCGGCGAAGAGGCCTGTGAAGCCGGTGCTGGAGGCCTTGCCGGCCATGTCGTAGTCCGCGCCCAGCAGGGCAGCGCCCACCACGTCCGCGCCGGCGTGGGTCATCTTTTCGGCGCCGATCACGAGAACCGTCGTCGCGGTGCCTGCCAGCAGCGACTTGGTGCCCTGCTGGAACGCGGCGGATCCGGAGGCGCAGGCGTTCTCGACCCGGGTGGACGGGACGTTGGCCAGCTGCTCGGAGACCTGCAGGGCCAGCGAGGACGGGAACGCCAGCGGCATCATGCCGGAGTTGAACTGGCCGAGGTAGATTTCGTCGATCTGGCCCGGTTCGATCCCGGCGTTGCCGATCGCTTCCGTGGCGACCTGGACGATCAGGGATTCGAGGGTCTCATCCGTGAGTTTGCCGAAACGGCTGTGGCCCCAGCCGGTCAGCAGGATGTCTTTGCCGAACTCTTCGCGCAGGCTCATGCGGTGGCTCCTTCAAGGGTGCTGCTGTCAAGGGTGCTGCTGTCAGGGGTGGGGGACGCGTCGAGGGACGGGGCGACGTCGAACTCGGCCTCGGTCTTTTCGCGGATTTCCTCCACGGTGACGCCCGGGGCGAGGCGGGTCAGCGTGAGCCGGCGGACGCCGCCAGTTTCTTGTTCAGGCTTCACCAAGTCGAATACCGCGAGGTCGCTGATGATCCGGTCAACACAGCTCAGGCCGGTGAGGGGCAGCGTGCATTCCGTGACGATCTTGGCGGTGCCGTCCTTGGCGTTGTGCTCCGTGAGGACCACGACGCGCGGAGTGCCGGCGACGAGGTCCATGGCGCCGCCCATGCCCTTGACCATCTTGCCGGGGATGGTCCAATTGGCGAGGTCGCCGGCGCCGGAGACCTGCATGGCGCCCAGGATGGCGACCTTGACGTGGCCGCCGCGGATCATGCCGAAGGACGTGGCGGAGTCGAAGATGCTGCCGCCGGGCAGGACCGTGACGGTCTGCTTGCCGGCGTTGATGAGGTCCGCGTCCTCCTCGCCCTCGTAGGGGAACGGTCCCATGCCGAGCAGGCCGTTTTCGCTCTGCAGGACGACGCGGACGCCGTCGCGCAGGTTGTTGGCGACCAGCGTGGGGATGCCGATGCCGAGGTTGACGTAGTCGCCGTCGTTGAGTTCTTCGGCCGCGATGGCAGCCATTTCATTCCGGGTCCAAGCCATGGTGATTCTCCTGACGAAAGTAGGGTCGGCGCTTAGGCCGGAACGGTTGCGGCTTCGGCCGCTTCTGCGCGGGGGCGGACCGTCCGCTGTTCGATGTCTTTGACCCGGCCGCTGGCCTGGACGAGGCGCTGGACGAAGACGCCGGGGGTGATGATGTGGTTCGGGTCCAGCTGCCCGGGCTCCACGATCACTTCGGCTTCGGCCACCGTCACGGCGCCGGCCGTCGCCACCACGGGGTTGAAGTTCTGGGCCGTGTAGCGGTAGATCAGGTTGCCGTCGGTGTCGGCGGTGTGCGCGTGCACCAGGGCGACGTCGGCCTTAATGGCGCGTTCCTGGACGAAAGTCTCGCCGTCGAACTCCGCGAGCGGCTTGCCTTCGGCGACCAGGGTGCCGACTCCGGTTTTGGTGTAGAACGCCGGGATGCCGGCGCCGCCGGCACGGAGCCGCTCTGCGAGGGTGCCCTGCGGGGTGAACTCCACCTCTAGCCTGCCGGCGAGGTACTGCTCGGCGAAGAGTTTGTTCTCGCCGACGTACGAGGCGATGACCTTGCGGACCTGCCCGGCTTCGATCAGCACGCCGAGTCCCTTGCCGTCCACGCCCATGTTGTTGGAGACCACCGTGAGGTCCTTGACGCCCGAGTCCCGCACGGCTTCGATCAGGTCGGCCGGGATGCCGCTGAGGCCAAAGCCTCCGACGGCGAGCGTCATGCCGTCCCGCAGTACGTCCTGCAGCGCGGCGGCCGCTCCGGATTTCACCTTTGACATCGCATCTCCTCATTGAGCTCATGACGCAATCCACTTTGTGGACCGTTCCTCTGCTGTTGGAGCCTACGGTGCCGAAAAGGAGACTGTCAACGGGCGAATTCGGCAGAAAGAGTGCCATTTTTACAGTGTGGACGGTAGGCTGTGCACTGTCCACAATATGGATGGTTTAGCTGGTTCCGAGCCGATATTCGAGGAAAAGATGACGTCACCACCGGTCCAGGGCGCGCAGGTGGTCAGCCGCGTCGCCTCCCTGCTGCGCATTGTCGGACGGAGGCCGGAAGGCTCCCCGCTCGTGGAACTCGTCAGGGAAACCGGGCTCACCCGGCCCACCGTGCACCGGCTGCTTGCCTCGCTGGCCGCTGAAGGACTGCTGGACCAGGACCCGCTGAGCAACAACTGGGTGCTGGGGCCGGAGATCCTGCTGATGGGCTCGGTGGCTTCGGCGCGTTTCCCGCTGGAGGACATCGCCCGGCCGAGCCTTCGACGGCTCGCCGAAGAGACCGGTGAAAGCGCCTTCTTCTCGATCCGGCGCGGCGCGGAAACGGTGTGCCTGCTCCGGGAGGAGGGGAGCTTCCCGGTGCGGTCCTTTGTGCTGCACGAGGGAGTCCGGTTCCCGCTCGGGGTGGCCTCCGCCGGCACCGCCATCATGGCCTTCCTGCCCGAGGCGGAGCAGGAAGAGCTGCTGGCCGGCTGGGCCGCGCACGCCGGCCGCTTCGCGGCGGCGCACACCGAGCCGCTGGTCCGGGAGAACCTGGCGAAGACGCGGCAGTCCGGCTACTCAGTGAATCCGGGCCTTGTGCTGGAAGGTAGCTGGGGGATGGGCGCTGCGGTGTTCGACCAGCGCGGCCGCCCCGCCTGGGCGCTGTCGCTGACCGGGATTGAACCGCGCTTCAAGGGCGAACGGCAGGAAATGCTGGGCCGCCTCCTGATGGATGAGGCCCACCGGATCTCCACGCTGCTGCCGTCCGGGGGCACATTGGCGCGGACACACCGGCCCTGAGCGCCGAAACGGTCCAGCCGGGCGTCAAAGCGCCCCCGGACGGATGACTATCCCGGGACGGGCTACTTCCACCAGGTGTCGAAGATGGTGACCGGGACTGTGCGCTTGTGGCGGGTGCGGAGGTATTTGTGCTCGATGGATTCGGCCACGGCGTCCGGGACCTCGCGGCCTTCGAGGTAGTCGTCGATCTGGTCGTAGCTCAGGCCGAGTTCGTCCTCGTCCGTGCGGCCGGGCTGGCCGTCGAGGAGGTCTGCCGTGGGGACCTTCTCCCAGACCCGGGCGGGTGCGCCGAGTTCGGCCAGCAATGCCCTGTTCTGGCGTTTGTTGAGCCCGAACAGCGGCAGGATGTCCGCGCCGCCGTCGCCGTACTTGGTGAAGAACCCGGTGACCGATTCCGCACCGTGGTCCGTTCCGATGACCAGGTAGTTGTGCTCGCCGGCGAGGGCGTACTGCGCGATCATGCGGGTGCGGGCCTTCGTGTTGCCCTTGTGGAAGTCGGAGATCCCGTTGCCCACTGTCTTCTCGAATTCGTCCTCGAACCCGTCCACTGCCGCGGAGATATTGAACGTCCACTCCGTCTTGGCCTGGATGAAGTCCAGGGCGGCCTGGGCGTCGTCCTCGTCGTGCTGGACACCGTAGGGGAGGCGGACCGCCACGAAGTTGGCCTCCACACCCTCGGCCGCGAGTTCTTCCACGGCCAGCTGCGCGAGCCGGCCCGCGAGCGAGGAATCCAGGCCGCCGGAGATGCCCAGGACGAAGCCCCTGGTGTGCGTTGCCTTGAGGTATTCCTTGAGGAACGTGACGCGTTTTCGCACCTCCCCGGCGGGGTCGATCCGGGGCTGCACGCCCATTTCTTCAATGATCCTGGCCTGGAGTTCGCGCATGTGACCCAGCCTAGTCAGCAGTGTCAACCATGCTCAACTAAGTCCGTCAGCGGGGGCCATCACAAAGCCTGCCGCGCCGGTCCTGTCGAGCCGCGGACCGTGAGGTGGGTGGGCATCACGGACCGGCTGCGGGTGCCGCCGCCGGCCAGCGGGTTCAACCGGGCCAGCAGCATGGAGACCGCCACGCGGCCGGCCTGCTCGATCGGGGAGGCCATGGTCGACAGGGGCGGATTGCAGAAATCGGCGCCGAAGATGTCATCGCAGCCCACAATGCTCATGTCCTCCGGAACCCGCAGGCCGCGTTCCCGCAGACGCTGCAGCATGCCGATGGCGATGAGGTCGTTGAAGGCGATGCAGGCCGTCACGCCGCTGTGCACGGCGGCGTCCGCGGCTGCTGCGCCGGACTGTGTCTTGGGGGCAAACGGCCCCAGCCGGCGCACTTCCACACCGCGTTCCTCGGCGGCCTCGGACAGGGTGGTCCAGCGCCGCGTGCTGGACTGGGACGTCAGCGGACCGGCCATGTAGGCGATCCGGGTATGGCCCAGCGAGACGAGGTGGTCCAGCGCCTGGCTGGTGGCGGAGGGAGTGTCAATGATGACGGCGGGGACGCCGGGAACGTCACGGTTGATGGTGACCAGTGGCATCTTGGCCGCCGCGGCCAGCAGGGCTTCGTCGGTGAGCCGGGACGCTGCAACGATGATGCCGTCGGCGCTCTTTCGCAGCTGCTCGAGTGTGCTCGCTTCCACCTCGTCGGATTCCTCCGTGTCCACGAGCAACTGCGTGTAGCCGGCCGCCTTGAGCTGGAGCTGGGTTCCCCGGATGAGGTCGAAGTAGAACGGGTTGGTGATGTCCGGCACCAGGACACCCACCGCGCCCGTGCGGCCGGAACTCAGCGCCTTCGCCTGGCTGTTGGGAATGTAATGCAGCTGTGCCGCAGCTGCCTCGATCCGCTGGCGGGTACGGATGTTGACGCGGTCCGGGGTGGAGAGCGCGCGGGAAACGGTGGAGGCCGCCACCCCGCAAAGCGCGGCGATGTCGTGGATGGTGGCGGGCCGGTCAACGGCCGCTGGTTGCGTCGTAGCCACGGCGCTCCTCTCTGAACGTGGTGGCAGGGCCGTGATGGCCGGGGGTGGAATGGTTGGCCTGTGACTGCCGCCACAGGTCCGCCGGTCCGCCAAGAATGCCACACATTGTCAAAGTTTGGCAATCGGTTGTCATTACCGTTCGCCAGTCGCTAAGCTGGCTTCGACACCGTTTGTGAACTGCGTCACCGCGCCGGGGCCGGGAACAGGGCTGCCCGATGCGGCGGCCGCGAAAAACCAGGAGATCCGCGTGAGCAACACACCCACCGCAGTCTGGCCGCTCTCAGGCTTCGGAGACGAAATCGACCCGGATCCCGCGGTGCAGGCCGCGGTCCTTCTGGCCCTCGGCGCCAGCCATATCGAGGTGCGCAGCGCCTGGGGCACGAATGTCTCCGAACTCGAACCGGAGCAGGTCGCCCGGCTCAAGGGCATTCTCGACGAGAAGGGCCTCAAAGTTTCGGCCGTGGCCAGCCCCATCGGCAAGGTGGACGTGAGCCTGCCGGCGGAACACGAACTGGAACGCCTTCGGCAGATCATCTCCGTCGCCAAAGGGCTGGACACCCGGTACATCCGCATCTTCTCGTTCTACCGGGCGGAGAACCAGGCTACTGAAGACATCCGCGAGGACGTCATGGCCCGCATGGCCGCGCTGGCGGCGCTCGCCGCGGAAGCCGGCGTCGTGCTCCTGCATGAAAACGAGAAGGGCATCTTCGGCGACACTCCCGAGCGTGTCCTGGACATCATGGAGACTGTCGACTCCCCGGCGCTGCGCATCGCCTGGGACAACGCCAACTTCGTCCAGGTGGGCGTCAAGCCCTATACGGAGGGCTACGCGATGCTGCGCCCGTACCTGGAGTACTTCCAGGTCAAGGATGCCGTGGCCGCCACGGGCGCGGTGGTTCCCTCCGGCGAGGGCGACGGCGAACTGGACGCCACCATCGCAGCCCTCAAGGCTGACGGCTTCAGCGGCTTCGCCTCGTTGGAACCGCATCTGGCCAGCGCCCACGAGCTGGGCGGATTCTCCGGGCCCGTCGCGTTCGGCAAAGCGGCCCGCGCCTTCGCAGCGCTCGCCGCGAAGAACGGGGTTGAACTCTCTTGAGTACGACGGCGGCAGTCATCGGCTGCGGCGATGTTTCCGCCGTGCATTTCGAGGCGCTGGCAAAGCTCGACGGCGCCACCCTGGTTGCGGTCTGCGATTCGGATCCGGAGCGGCTGGCCGCCGCGGTCGCCGCCCGCGGCGTCCCCGGCTTCGCCGATCACCTGAGCATGATCGAGGCGGTCCGGCCGGACGTGGTGCACATCTGCACTCCGCATGACCAGCACGCCTCGGTGGCCGCGGACTGCCTGGAGCGTGGCGTCAACGTCATCGTGGAGAAGCCGCTGGCCCACACCCTGGCCGAGGGGAGGCGGCTGGTTGACGTGGCCTCGGCAGGCAGCGCGAAGATCGCCGTGTGCTTCCAGAACCGCTACAACGCGACGTCCCAGGCCATGTCTGCGCTGCTGTCATCCGGCGAGCTGGGGGCCGTGATGGGTGCCTCGGCGACGGTGATGTGGCAGCGTTCCGCCGAGTACTACCGGGACCGGCCATGGCGGGGGACCTGGGCCGGCGGCGGCGGGGGACTGATGATGAACCAGGCCATCCACACCGTGGATCTGCTCCAGTGGCTGGTAGGAGACGTCGTTGCTGTCAGTGGCAACGCCTCCACACGCTTCCTGGGCGGCACCATCGAGGTGGAGGACACCACCGAGTTCGTGGCGGAGCATGCCAACGGTGCCCGGAGCGCGTTCTACGCCACCCTTGCCAATGCCTCCAACGCGCCGGTGACACTCGAGGTGGTCACGGAGAAGGCCGTTCTGAGCCTGCGCGGCGACCTTACTGTTGCCCATCGGGACGGGCGCACTGAGGTCATTCCGGAGCGCAGGAGCGGCTCCGGCGGCCGGTCCTACTGGGGCGTCTCGCACGAACTGCTGATCAACGACTTCTACGGCCGGCTGTCAGAGACGGAGCCGTTCTGGATCAGCCCGGCGGAGGCCGAGAAATCGCTGCGCATCGTCAAGGACATCTACCGGCAGAGCTACCCGGGCGCGGCCCACCAGGTTTCCTGAGCCTTCTGGCAACCGGATGTTAACCCGCTTAATGATTTGATTCCGGGCTTTTCCCTGCCCTCCAATCGACATTTTGCAACGAATATGACAATCGGTTGCCAAGATAGGCAACAATGCGTACTGTGAATCCCACAAGGCCGGTGTGGCCCACGCCACACCTCCCGGTTTTGAAGCACCCAGGTCACAGACTCACTAGGAGCCAACAATGAAGTTAGGTCCCAAGGCGGCAGCAACCGCCCTCACCGTCAGCGCAGCCCTCGCCCTGACAGCGTGCGGAGGCGCTGCAAACTCCAGCTCGGCCGCCGGCGCTGCCACGGCACTGACGTTGGGCACCATCCAGGACGTCCGGTCCTGGGATCCGGCCCAGGCCCATGTGGGCCACATCCTCCAGCCGTACCAGGCCGTGTACGACACTCTCATCCTCCGCGAGCCGGACGGAAAGCTCAGCCCCATGCTGGCGACGGCCTGGAAGTACAACGCAGCCAACACCAAACTGACGGTGGACCTGCGCTCGGACGTCACCTTCAGCGACGGCGCAAAGTTCGACGCCGAAGCCGCCAAGGCAAACATGGACCACTTCAAGAAGGCCAATGGTCCGCAGATGGCCCAGCTCAATGCCGTCAAGGACGTGGCCGTGGTGGACACCGACACCATCGACATCAACCTCAGCACCCCGGACCCGGCCCTGGAATACTTCCTCAGCCAGGCCGCCGGCCTGATGGGCAGCCCCAAGGCGCTCGGCACCGACGGCATCAAGACCGAACCGGCGGGCTCCGGTCCCTACGTGATGGACAAGGCCGCGTCCGTCAAAGATTCCCAGACCGTGTTCACCGCCCGGAAGGACTACTGGAACAAGGACCTGCAGAAGTACTCCAAGCTGACCTTCAAGATCCTGACCGACCCCACCGCCCGCACCAACGCCCTGGTCTCCGGCCAGGTGGACGCCACCCTCCTGGACCCCAAGAACGGCAAGCAGGCCGAGGGCGCCAAGATGAAGCTGGCCGCCAACGAGGTGGACTGGCAGGGGCTGCTCCTCCTGGACCGTGACGGTGCCAAGAACCCCGCGCTGCAGAACGTCAAGGTCCGCCAGGCCATCAACCACGCCTTTGACCGCAAGACCATCCTCGACCAGGTCCTGCTGGGCCAGGGCACCCCGACGTCCCAGCCGTTCGGCAAGGCCAGCGGCGCCTGGACCGAAGAGCTGGAAAACTACTACAGCTACGATCCGGCCAAGGCCAAGCAGCTCCTCAAAGAAGCCGGCTATGAAACCGGAGTAACCCTGGAAATCCCCAGCATCCCCGACTTCCAGACCCAGATTTCCGTGGTCCAGCAGCAGCTCGCAGACGTCGGCATCACCCTGAAGATTGGCGCCGCGCTCACCAACACCTTCACGTCCGATGTGGCCGGACAGAAGTACACCACGATGTACTTCTCCCTCTTCCAGGGCCAGCCGACCGTGGCCATCAACCAGATCATCTCCACCAAGGCGCTCTACAACCCGTTCAAGAACGCGTCGCCGGAGCTCGACGCCAAGATTGACGCCGTGCGCAACGGCGGTGCCGACGCCGGCAAGCTGGCCCAGGACGTGAACAAGTACGTGGTGGAGCAGGCCTGGTTCGCTCCGCTGTTCCGCGTCAACCAGATGTATTACCACAACGCCAAGGTGAACGTGACGCCGCAGATCCAGCAGGCCGTCCCGTCCATCTACAACTACTCACCGGCCAAGTAGGGCACCATGATCAGGTTCATTGCGAAAAGGCTGGGCAGCGGGCTGGTGGTGCTGCTTGTTGTCTCGGCGCTCACCTTCTTCCTGCTGTATATGTCCAGCGGGAGCATCGCCAGGAACATCCTGGGCGACCAGGCCACCGCTGAGCAGGTGGCGTTGAAAGAACAGGAGCTGGGCCTGGACCAACCCCTGGTGTCCCGCTACTTCACCTGGGTGTCCGATGCCCTCAGCGGAAACCTTGGCGCATCCTGGTTCACCTCGGAACCGGTGGCCAGCTCCCTGGCCAGCCGGATTCCGGTGACCATGACCATGGTTTTCGCCGCAATGATCCTGATCGCAATTTGTGCCGCACTCATTGGCGTTGCCGCCGCGGTCAAGCGCGGCTGGGTGGACAGGGTGGTCCAGGTTGGCGCCATCATCGGCGACTCCGTACCGGGGTTCGTCATCGGCGTCATCCTGGTCACCATCCTGGCCATCCAGCTGGGACTCTTCCCGGCCACCAGCACCATTTCCCCGGACGCCGGGGCCGACGCCTGGATCTATTCCATGTCGCTTCCGGTGATTGCCCTGTTGATCAACGGCGTCACCGGAGGCGCGCAGCAGATCCGCAGCGCCGTCATCAAACAACTCGAGCGGGACTATGTCCGCACCCTTCGCAGCCGCGGGATCGGCGAGCGCGAAATCCTGTTCAAGCACGTGCTGCGCAGCGCCGCTCCGGCCGGCCTGACCGTGCTGAGCCTGCAGCTGATCGGCATGCTTGGCGGTGTGGTGATCATCGAACAGATCTTCGCCCTTCCGGGCATGGGGCCGCTGGCGGTGGCCGCAACCGGCCAGTCGGATCTTCCGGTGGTGATGGGCGTCGTGATGTACACGGTGGTCGTCGTCATAGTCGTGAACCTGCTGGTGGACATTCTCAATGGCTGGCTCAACCCGAAGGTACGTGTCTCATGAACAATTCTTCCGAAGAAGCCGCCGCAACCGCGGCAGTTGCCACCCCCGCGGGAACAGGCCAAAGCGGTACCGTGGTCCGTTCCACCGTGATCCGGCGCCTGTTCAAGAACCCCCTCGGCATCGCCGCCATGGGCATTCTCCTGGTGATCTCTCTCCTGGCCTTACTGGCCCCGGTCCTGGCTCCCTTTGACCAGAACTACGCAAACATTGCCAAGACCCTGGCCGCCCCGGACTCCGTCAACATCCTGGGAACCGACAGCGCCGGACGCGATGTCTGGAGCCGGTTGCTGTTCGGCGCGCAACTGACGCTGCTATCGGCCCTGCTCTGCGCGGGCGTGGCCATTGTCATCGGCCTGCCGGCGGGCCTGATCGCCGGCTACTACGCCGGGAAGTTCGAGGCCGGCTCCAACTGGGTGGTCAGCATCCTCATGAGCCTTCCGGGCCTGATCGTGCTGTTGACCATCCGAGCGGCCTTCGGCCCGTCGGTCTGGATTTCCATGATCGCCTTCGGCATCCTCATCAGCCCGTCCTATTTCCGGCTGACCCGCACAGCGGTCCAGTCGGTGCGCAACGAGCTCTATGTTGACGCCGCACGGGTGTCCGGGCTCTCCGACCTCAGCATCATCGCGCGCCACATCTTCTCCGTGGTCCGCGCACCCATCATCATCCAGACCGCGGCGATCGCCGGGGTGGCCATCGCCATCCAGTCCGGACTGGAGTTTCTCGGCCTGGGCGACCCCACCAAGGCAACCTGGGGCGTTATGCTCTCCGAGGGTTTCAAGAACGTCTACCTGAACCCCACCCTGCTGTTCTGGCCGGCGCTTGCCATGGCGCTGACCATCGGCGGCCTGGTCCTGCTGGGCAACGCCCTCAGCGACGCGCTTGAAGACGGCGAAAAGATCAAGCACCGCAGGAAGGCGGCAGTTCCGTCGGCGGGCACGACGCCGGCACCCTCCACTGCGCGGCCGTCGCGCAAGTCCGTGGCCGCCGTCGACGCCGGCACCGAACACCACCTGGTGAAGGTGACCAATCTCGGCGTCGGCTACCCCCAGGCGGACGGTTCCATCAAAAAGGTGGTGGATGACGTGTCGTTCCACGTGGACCGCGGCGAGATCCTGGGCATCGTGGGCGAATCCGGCTCCGGCAAGTCCCAGACGGCGTTCTCCATCCTGGGGCTGCTTCCGGACAACGCCCGCATTGTGGCCGGTTCCATCCAGTTCGACGGCAACTACACCGTGGCGCCGGGGGACGAACGGGTCAGCCAGGAGCGGCTGTCCAAGCTGCGCGGCAAGAGGATCTCCTACATTCCGCAGGAACCCATGAGCAACCTGGACCCGGCCTTCACCATCGGCTACCAGCTGGTCACCCCCATGATGCGCGTCCTCGGCATCTCCAAGGAGGAAGCCCGCACGCGGGCACTGAAGCTCCTGACCGACGTCGGAATCGTCAACCCCAAGCGGACCTTCGACGCCTACCCGCACGAGGTGTCCGGCGGCATGGCCCAGCGCGTGCTGATCGCCGGGGCCATCAGCTGCGAACCGGACCTGGTGATCGCCGACGAACCCACCACGGCCCTGGACGTCACCGTGCAGGCCGACGTCCTGGACCTGATCCGGGACCTCCAGAAGCGGTTGAACATCGGCGTGATCCTGGTGACGCACAACTTCGGCGTGGTGGCGGACCTCTGCGACCGCGTCGTGGTGATGCAGAACGGCCGGCTTGTGGAGGAGGGCCCGGTCCGCGGCATCCTCAGGAACCCGCAGGAGACCTACACCCGGACCCTGCTCGGGTCCATGCTGGAAGGCAGGGAACCCATGACCACGCTCGTTTCATCAACCTCCCAGGGGGCGGCATCATGACTGCAACCGTAACTTCCGGCTCCACCCCCGCGGCCGGGGAACACACAGACCTGCTGCGCGTGGACAACCTCATCGTGGAATATCCCGGCAAAGGCTTCCGGGCCAAACCGTTCCGTGCACTGACGGATATCAACATCACCATCGGCCAGGGCGAGACCCTCGGCCTGGTGGGGGAGTCCGGTTCCGGCAAAACGACCCTGGGCCGCGCCGTGCTGGGGCTGGCGCCGGTTACGGCGGGCAGGATCACGTTCGACGGCAAGGACATCAGCCACGCCAGCCGCAAGGACCGGCGGACCCTGAGCCGGGACCTGCAGGTGGTCTTCCAGGACCCGTACACCTCGTTGAACCCGGCACTGGAAATCGGTGACATCCTCGCCGAACCCCTCGCCGTGCAGGGCAAGCCGCCCGCCGAAGCCAGGGCGCGGGTCCGGGAGCTGCTGGACCAGGTGGGACTTCCCTCCGACGCCATCCACCGGCTCCCCAGGGAATTCAGCGGCGGACAGCGGCAGCGCGTCGCCATCGCCCGGGCGCTGGCGCTGTCACCGAAACTGATCGTCTGCGACGAGCCCGTGAGCGCCCTGGACCTGTCGACGCAGGCCCGCGTGCTGGACCTGTTCCTGCAGATCCAGCGGGACACCGGGGTCTCCTACCTCTTCGTGTCCCATGACCTCGACGTCGTCCGGCACATCAGCCACCGCGTCGCAGTGATGTACCACGGCGAGATTGTGGAGCAGGGCCCGGCCGACGTCGTCACCCGGGACCCGGAGCACCCCTACACGCAGCGGCTGCTGCTGGCCTCGCCGGTCCCGGACCCGGACCGCCAGGAACAGCGCAGGGCCGACAGGCACCGGCTGCTGGAACTCCAGCGGCAGCAGCACGAACAGGCAGGTGTCCTCGCCTGAGGACGCGGCCAGACCACTAGCAACCAACAAATACGACGTGCCGGTTTCCTTGGGAGCCGGCCGGACGGAGGAACCGGAATGGCCACAATAGGTGTACAAGCCATGATGCTGCGGGACAGCTTCAGGGATCTCGGGGCGTTCGAAACGCTCCGGAAGGTCAACGCGATCGGCTACAACGCGGTCGAGGTATCCCAGATCCCCATGACGCCGGAAAACGTGGCGGAACTGGACCGCGCGCAGACCGAACTCGGCATGGACGTGGCCGCCCTGTCCGTGGCCATGGAAACCCCCAAGGGCATGCCCGGGGATTCGCTGAAGGACCACTTCGACAAGATCGTCGAGGACGCCAATCGCCTGGACACGAAGCTCCTGCGGATCGGCATGCTGCCGTTCCCCGCCATGAAATCGATCGACGCCGTCGTGGACTTCGCCAAGCAGGCCAACGGGTACGCCGAGCGCCTGGCCGAGCACGGACTCGGCCTGTACTACCACAACCACCACATCGAGTTCGCGAAATTCGACGGCGCGTACATGCTGGACATCATCGCCGCGAACTCCCCGGCCATGGGCCTGGAAATCGACGTCCACTGGGTCCAGCGCGGCGGCCTGGACCCGGTCCGGACCCTGGCCAAATACGCCGGCCGCACCGCGATGGTCCACCTGAAGGACTACCGGATCGGCCAGCTCCCCGAGAGTGCCTTCGGGCTCCTGGAAACCGGGGACTTTGGCGGCTTCATGGCCGAGTTCAAAAACGTGGTCCAGTTCGCCGAAGTGGGCGAGGGCAACCTGGACTTCCCCGCCATCATCCCGGCCGCCCAGGCCGCGGGCGCCCGGTACCTGCTCGTGGAGCAGGACGAGCTTTACGGCCGCTCCGTCTGGGACGCCCTGCAGACTTCCTACGACAACCTCGTGGCCATGGGCCACGGCGAACTCTTCTAAGACGTCCCCACCACAGCACCCACGAACACGGAGATTCACTTATGAGCAAAAAAGTACGTCTGGGCATCATCGGCCTGGGCCAGCAGGGCGGCGCCTACGCCAAGTTCATCCAGGACGGGCTGGTCCCCAACATGGAAATCGGGGCCATCTGCGACGTCGACCCCGGGAAGAAGGAGCTGGCCTCGTCCCAGTACGCTGACGTCCCCTTTTACGACGACTACATCACGATGCTCGAAAGCGGCGACGTCGACGCGATCGTCACGTGCGTGCCGCACTTCCTGCACCCGGAAATGGGCATCGAAACGCTCAAGCGCAACATCCACGCCCTCGTCGAGAAGCCGGCCGGCGTGTACACCAAGCAGGTCAAGGAGCTCAACGAGTTCGCCGCGTCCAAGCCCGGGCTCTCGTTCGCCATCATGTTCAACCAACGCAACAACCCGCTGTACCAGCGCCTGAAGGAGATCGTGGACGCGGGGGAGATCGGCAGCATCCGCCGCACCAACTGGATCATCACCACCTGGTGGCGGCCCCAGGGCTACTACAACTCCAGCGAGTGGCGCGCCACGTGGGGCGGCGAAGGCGGCGGAGTGCTGGTCAACCAGGCACCGCACCAGCTGGATCTGTGGCAGTGGATCTGCGGCGTGCCCCAGTCGGTGTACGCGAAGGTGGCCTACGGCTTCCGCCGGGACATCGCCGTCGAGGACGAGGTCACGGCCGTGGTGGACTACGGCGACGGCGCCACGGGCGTGTTTGTCACCGCCACGCACGACCTGACGGGCACGGACCGCTTCGAGATCCTGGGTGACCAGGGCAAGATCGTCGTCGAAAATTCCAAGACCGCCACCGTGACCCGCCTGCGGAAGCCCGAGCGGGAACTCAGCGACGGCATGGGCATGGACGATGTCCGCAAGCTCTTTATGGGGGAACTGAACCCCGAGGAGTACTACAGCACCGAGGTCATCGAGTTCGAGTCCGTCTGGGGCGGTCAGCACGCCGGTGTCCTGGAGAACTTCGCCGCCAACATCCTGGACGGCACCCCGCTGCTGGCCCCCGGCTCGGACGGAATCAACGGCGTCCGGCTGGCCAACGCCATCCACCTCTCCAGCTGGACCGGCACGGAAGTGGGCCTGGACTTCGACGAGGACGTGTTCCTCGCCGAGCTGAACAAGCGGATCGCGGCCGAGGGCAAGTTCCCCCAGCGGTCGTAGCCCAACGCTCCCGCACATTTCGGCGCCGTGAGGCGAACGGTCTCTCACTTTCCTGACGAAAGTGAGAGACCGTTGGCGTGCAGGGGCGGGATGTGCGAGATGGTTTGGCAACCGTCCCGCTGTTTGTTGCCGTGCCGCACTACGATGGAGCCGTGACTGAACCCAAAGAGCCGGAAGGTGCCGCACCAGCAGGTCCGGTCAAAAAGCACGCCCGGGACGGAAAGCCCAATGCCACCATCTACGACATCGCCAAGGTGGCCGGCGTCAATCCGTCCACGGTTTCCCGGGCGCTCAGCAAGCCCGGCAGGGTCAGCGCCAAGACGCAGAAACTCATCGAGGATGCCGCCGCCGAGCTGAACTACCAGGTCAACCCCTTCGCCCGGGCGCTTCCCACCGGCCGGACCAGCACCTTCGGGCTGATCGTCGCGGATATCACCAACCCCACGTTCTTCGACATCATCCGCGGAGCCGAAACCACCGCCACGGCCCGGGACTACACCCTGGTGCTCGCCGAATCGGCGGAGTCCGCCGCCACCGAACTCACGGCGGCCCGCCGGATGATGGCCACCGTGGACGGCCTCATCCTGGCCAGCCCACGGATGGACGACGACAACATCCGGGCCCTCGCCCGCGACAAACCCGTGGTGGTCATCAACCGCGAGGTGGACGGCGTGCCGTGTGTGGTTCCGGACGTGAACAAGGGCATCAGCGAGGCAGTCCGCAGCCTGGCCGCCAACGGACACCAGAAGGTCGCCTTCGTTGCCGGGCCGCCGCAGTCCTGGATGTCCGCCCGCCGCTGGGAGGGCGTGCAGGCCGCCTGCGAGTGGTCCCGGCTCGAGGCCGTGCGGCTGGAATCCAGCAAGCCCACGGTCGACGGCGGCCGGCAGGTGGCGCGCGACGTCCGGGCCAGCGGCGCCACGGCGGTGCTGACCTACAACGACCTCCTGGCCATCGGGCTCATGCAGGAACTCCAGGCCGCCGGCGTGGTGGTCCCGGACCAGATCAGCATTGTGGGCTTCGACGACATTTTCGGCGCGGACTTCACCACGCCCCCGCTGACCACCGTGCGCTCCCCGCTCGGGGAGTGCGGCTCCGGCGCTGCCGCGCTGCTGCTGGATCTCCTGCACAGTGATCTATCTCGCAGGGATCTCCCGCGCAACGCGGGGGAACCCGCAGCCATCCTGCGTGTCGAAACGGAACTGGTGCTGCGGGGCTCCAGCGGCCGGCTGATCGTCACCAAGTAAGCACTTCCGCGCCGAAATCCGCGGCCGATCCCGCTTTTGCTGCATCCTTGGACATCCGCTACCGGGATGCCGGTAGCGGATGTCCCGTTCCGGCGCGAATATCCGTCCGGAGCGCGAAAAACACATCGGCAAATGTTTTGGCAATTTTTGGCAACCGGTTGACAATCTAGTCCGTCAGGCCGGACCATTGATCTATGTCACAGTCGATAGCCGCCAATCCCGACCGGCTCCTGCCCGCTGATCCCGGAACGCGGAGCATTGCGCGCGAGCTCCTGGGCCGGGTCCAGGACCTCCCCATCATCTCCCCGCACGGGCACGTTGACGCCGCCGTCATCGAGCACAACACACCCTTCCCGGATCCGGCAGCGCTGCTGGTCAGCCCGGACCACTACGTCACCCGCCTGATCCACGCCAGCGGTGTCCCGCTGGACCGGCTGCGGGGCTCCACAACGGCGGAACCGGACTCCCGGACCGTCTGGCACGAGTTCTGCAAGGCCTGGCCGCTCTTCGAAGGCACGGCTTCCGGCTACTGGCTCCGCACCCAGTTCGACAGTGTCTTCGGCCTCCGGCAGGAGATCAGCGCCGCGACGGCCGACGCCAGCTACGATGCGATCTCGGCCCGTCTGCTCGAGCCCGGGTTCCGTCCCCGCCAGCTCTTCAAGGACTTCAACATCGAGGTCCTCGCCACCACGGACGACCCCCTGGATGACCTGGCCAGCCACAGGGCGATCGCCCAGGACCCCACGTTCCACGGACGCGTCCTGCCCACGTTCCGCCCGGACGCCTACCTGAATATCGCGCACCCCGACTGGTCCGCCAACGTGGACCGGCTCATCGCCGCAGCGGGCGACGGCGGCTCCGGCTATGCCGGCTACCTCACCGCACTGGAAAACCGGCGCCGCTACTTCGTGGATCACGGCGCAGTCTCGGCCGACCACGGCGTCCGCACTCCCGCGACGCTCAAACTCGACGCCGGCGACGCCGCGAAACTGTTCGACCGCGCCCGCTCGGGCGGGGCCACCGCGCAGGACCGCGACGACTTCGAGGCCCACATGATGTACCAGATGGCGCGGATGTCCGTGGAGGACGGACTGGTCATGACTATCCACCCGGGGTCTTTCCGCAACCACCACGGCCCAACGTTCGAGAACTTCGGCGCGGACACCGGCCACGACATCCCGTTCGCGGTCAACTACACCGAGGCGATCCGCCCGGTGCTGCAGGACTTCGGCACCGCGAAGGACTTCCACCTGGTGCTTTTCACCTTGGACGAGACCGTGTTCTCCCGCGAACTCGCTCCGCTGGCAGGGTTCTACCCATCCGTCTACCTCGGTGCGCCGTGGTGGTTCCTGGACGCGCCGGACGCCATGCTGCGCTTCCGCTCCGCCGTCACCGAGACCGCGGGGTTCTCGCGCTCGTCCGGCTTCATCGACGACACCCGCGCGTTCTGCTCCATCCCCGCACGGCACGACGCCTCCCGCCGGATCGAGGCCTCCTTCCTGGCCCGCCTCGTGGCGGAACACCGCGTCAGCGAGGACCGCGCCCACGAACTCATCGTCGACCTCGTCGACGGATCTCCCCGAAGGGTCTTCAAACTGTGAGCATCCAACTGCAAGCCGGCACGGTATCCGCCGTCGGGCTTCCCCGGCTCAACCGCGCACTGCGCCCGTCCGCCAAAGCACCCGTGCGGATCGTCCACTTGGGACTGGGGGCGTTCCACCGCTCGCACCAGGCCTGGTACACCCACCAGTCGGGCGATGCAGCGGGCTGGGGCATCGCCGCCTTCACCGGGCGCCGTCCGGACGCCGCGCTGGCCCTTGCAGAGCAGGACGGGCTGTACACCGTCGTGGAGCGGGGCGACGCCGGGGACTCGTTCGTGACCGTCAGCAGCATTGTGGAAGCCGTGGACGGCGCTGACCTGCAGCGGCTCGCGGCGCTGGTGGCCGCCCCCGCCACGGCCGTCATCACCCTCACCATCACGGAGGCCGCCTACCGCCTCCGCGCCGACGGCAGCCTGGACACGGCCGCGGCCGACGTCGCCGCCGACCTTGCGCTGCTGGCATCCGGCGACGGACACCCCACGACGCCGCTTGGCCGGCTGGTGCTGGCCCTCGCCGCCCGCCGGGCTGCCGGCACCGGACCGCTCGCCGTCGTCTGTTGTGACAACCTGTCCAACAACGGCACGGTGGCCCACACCGCCGTTATGGGCATGGCCGGGGAGTGGGATGCCGGCCTGGCGGCCTGGATCGAGGCGAACACCAGCTTCGTGAGCACCTCGGTGGACCGCATCACCCCGCGCACGACCGGAGCGGACCTCGATGCCGTCGAGGCTGCCTGCGGCTACCGCGACAACTCCCCGGTGGTGGCCGAACCGTTCCACAACTGGGTCCTCAGCGGGGATTTCCCGGCCGGGCGGCCGCGCTGGGAAGACGCCGGCGCCGTGTTCGTCGCGGACATCGAACCCTACGAAAACCGCAAACTCTGGCTCCTCAACGGCGCCCACTCCCTGCTCGCCTACGCCGGACAACTCCGCGGGCACAGCACCGTGGCCCAGGCGCTGACGGATCCGCTCTGCAGGGACGCCGTCGAGCGCTTCTGGGATGCGGCGGAAGCCAACCTGCCGGGTCCGGACCTGGACATCCCCGGCTATCGCGCCGCCCTGATCGAACGCTTCTCCAATGCCCGGATCGCCCACCACCTGGCGCAGATCGCCATGGACGGCAGCACCAAGCTCCGCATGCGCGCCGTGCCCGTGCTCCTGGCCGAACGCGGCCGCGGCCGCAGCGGAGCCGCCGCCGCGCTGATGATCGCCGCCTGGATGGACTTCTCCGCGGCTGCGGCAGAGCTCCACGACCCGCTGGCGGAGGACATCGCCGCAGCCAATACCCGCAGCGCAGCCGGGCGCACGCGCGCCATGCTCGAACTGCTGTCCCCGGATCTGGTGGACCCCGCGGCGGCCGGCGGCGGGCCGGTCGTGGAACTCATTGAAAGCCTCAGGGGGACGTTCTCCGGGCCGGCTGTCCCGGAGTAGTCCAGACCCCTGTGGGGGCACCGCTGCCCGGGCCCGGCGATGCCGGTACCCGGGCAGTGCTGTTTTTGACGCCGGCACCCCACTGTTCCAGAAATGTTTGGCAACCGCTTGCCAAATGATTGCCACGTGACTAGGATTACATCCAGACAAAGGCGCTCCGGGAGGACATCCCGGCCCGCCGGCCAGACCCGCAGGCGCACCCCCGCAACGACGCGTAAGGATTCCCCAGATGCTCAAGCCCCAGGCCAATGAAACCCGTGAGCTCATCAACCTTGACGGGCTGTACCGGTTCAAGGTGGACTTCGACCGGTCCGGCCACCGGGAAGAATGGTTCAAGGCGCCGCTCGCGTCGCCGCTGGAAATGGGTGTCCCCGCCAGCTACAACGACGTCTTCCCCGACAAAGCCATCCGCGACCACGTCGGCTACGTCTGGTACCAGCGCGAGGTGCGCGTCCCCCGCGGCTGGGCCGGAGACCGGATCCACCTCCGCCTCGACTCCGCCACCCACGAGGGGATGGTGTGGGTCGACGATGTCCTGGTCGCCCAGCACACCGGCGGCTACATGCCGTTCAGCGCCGACATCACCGACCACGTGACCCCCGGCCGGGCATTCCGCCTCACCATCTCCGTGAACAACGAACTCACCCAGGCAACCATCCCGCCGGGCAGCATCACCGTCACCGAGGACGGCCGCCGCCAGCAGAGCTACCTGCACGACTTCTACAACTACGCCGGACTGCACCGCAGCCTGTGGCTGTTCAGCACCCCCGCGGTGACCGTGGACGACATCACGGTGGTCACCGGCTTCGACGGCACCACCGGCAGCGTCGATTACACGGTCTCCACGGCCGGCGGGACCGGCAGCGAAACCGTGGCCGTCTCGCTCAAGGATGCCGACGGCGTCGAGCTGGCCCGCGCGGACGGTCCGCGGGGCACGCTGTCCGTAGCCGACGTCGTGCTCTGGAAGCCCGGCGCGGCCTACCTCTACAGCCTGACCGCCGAGATCCGTGCCGGCGGGCAGCTGCTGGACACCTACACGCTGCCCGTCGGCGTGCGGACGGTCGAAGTCAGCGGCAAGGAGTTCCTCATCAACGGGGAGCCGTTCTACTTCACCGGCTTCGGCATGCACGAGGACCACGTCACCGTCGGCAAGGGCCACAGCAACGCCCAGATGGTCAACGATTTCCAGCTCCTGGACTGGGTGGGCGCCAACTCGTTCCGGACTTCGCACTACCCCTACGCCGAAGAGGTCATGGAGTTCGCGGACCGCCACGGGATTGTTGTGATCGACGAAACCGCCGCCGTCGGACTGCACCTGGGCTTCGGCGCCGTCTTCGGCGGCATCGCCAAGAAGACCTATGAGGACGGCGGCGTGGACGAAAACACCGCCGCCAGCCACCGCCAGGCCATCACCGAGCTCGTGGCCCGGGACAAGAACCACCCCTCGGTGGTGATCTGGTCCATCGCCAACGAACCGAACGGTTCCGAGGAAGGCGCCCGCGAGTACTTCCAGCCGCTGGTGGAACTTACCCGCGAGCTGGACCCCACCCGGCCCGTGGGCTACGTCAACGTCATGTTCGACACCCCGGACAAGGAACTGCTGGGCGACCTCTTCGACGTCATTATGCTCAACCGCTATTACGGCTGGTACCTGAACAACGGGGACCTCGAAACGGCGGAGGCCGTGTTGGAAAAGGAACTCCGGGAATGGGAAGCCAAGTACGGCAAGCCCATGATCATGACGGAGTACGGGCCGGATACCATGCCCGGGTTCCACTCCATCTACGAACAGCCCTGGAGCGAGGAATACCAGGCCGCCTTCCTGGCGATGTACCACCGCGTCTTTGACCGCGTGGACGCCATGGTGGGCGAGCAGGTCTGGAACTTTGCCGACTTCCAGACGTCCAACGGCATCATGCGCGTGGACGGCAACAAGAAGGGCGTCTTCACCCGCGACCGCCGGCCCAAGCCGGCCGCGTTCGCCCTGCGCCAGCGCTGGACTGCTCTCGCCGGCGTCAAGAACGGTAGCACGAAGAGCATCTCCGCCTCCTAGCGTTTTCACCATTTTCGCCGGCCCCGAAGCCGGCCCCGGGTAAAGGAGCCCACACATGAAAAAGCTCAGCAAGTTAAGCATCGTCGGCTACGGCGCCGGCGACGCGGCCAACAACCTCGCGTTCACCACCGCCACCATGTTCCTGCTGGTGTACTACACGGACGTGGCCGGCATCTCCGCCGCCGCGGCCGGCACCCTGCTGCTCACGGTCAGGATCTTCGACGCCTTCGCCGACGTGTTCGCCGGCCGCGTGGTGGACCGGACGTTCAGCAAACGTTTTGGCAAGTTCCGCCCGTTCATCATGTTCGGGTCCATCCCACTGCTCCTGCTCAGCGTGGCAACGTTCTCCATCCCGGAGCTCGGTGAGTCCGGCACCCTCCTCTACGCCTACGTCACGTACGCCGCCCTCGGCCTGGCCTACAGCCTGGTCAACATCCCCTACGGATCGCTGGCCGGCGCCATGACGCAGGATCCGGGGGAGCGGGCAAAGCTGGGTTCCGCCCGCATGATCGGCGCGCTGCTGGTGGGGTCCGCCCTCGGCATCTTCGTGGCACCGCTCATCAAGCCCGGGGCCGACCTCCAGGCGACCTTCACCAACATCACTCTCGCGTTTGTGGTGATCGGCGCCGCCCTCTACTTCTTCACCGTGCTGACCGCCAAGGAACGGGTCCACCGCGCCGTCCCGAACGTCACGTTCAAACAGAGCATGGACACGCTCAAGGGCAACAAGCCGCTCCTGATGCTCTGCCTGAGCTCCTTCTTCTTCCTCTCGGGCTACCTCGCCCTGACGTCGGTCCAGCTCTTCTACCTGCGCGACGTCCTGGGCAGGCTGGACCTCTACCCGGTCCTGTCCATCACGCAACTAGTCCTCACCTTCGTGCTGGCCGGGTTCATGCCCAGGCTGGTCCGGAACTTCGGCAAGAAGCGCGTCTACATCTACTCGTCGCTGCTGACGGTCATCGGCGGCATCACGATCTTCCTGACCCCCGCCAGCCAGGTCTGGATCGGATTCACGGGCCTCGTCCTGAGCCTGGTCGGTGTCCTGGCCGTCAACATCGTCGTCTGGGCTCTGGAAGCAGACACCGTGGAATACGGCGAATGGAAGACCGGAGTCCGCACGGAGGGCATCACTTACGCCCTCTTCTCCTTCACCCGCAAAACTGGCCAGGCCGTGGGCGGGGCACTGGCCGCGTACGCGCTGGCCCTGGGCGGCTACAAGTCCGGCGCCGCGCAGACCGCGGAAGCCGTGTTCGGAATCCAGTTCGCCGCCGGCGCCATCCCGGCCGTGCTGACCCTCGTGGCCGTGGCCGTGATGACCAAATACAAGCTCACGGACGCCAGGCACGCGGAAATCCTCGCGGATATCCGTGCCCGCCGCGAGAGCGGCGCAAATGCCGCCGGCCACACCGAGGGCAGCGATGACAGCACCGAGGACACCTCAGACGACGCTGCCGGCGGACCTGCCGCCAAACCGCTGACGTCCACCACCAACTGACCCCCACCAGCTACGACTGAAAGAGCCATCCAGACCATGAAAATCATTGCTGCTGAAGTCTTTGTGACCAGTCCTTCGCGGAACTTCGTGACCCTGCGGATCACCACGGAGGAT